>JAJZDH010000032.1 GCA_021828665.1 Thermoplasmata archaeon | reverse complement strand
GCCGCTTCGGGCTCGGGCACGGCGGAGGCCTCCGGAGCGCCGCCCGCGGGGGCTTCGGCTTCGGTGACGACCGGCTCCGGGGGCGGACGGCGACCGCCGCGCCGGTTGTACAGGAAGAGGACCGCGACGATGGCCGCGATGACGATGAGCGCGAGGAGGATCCACGCCCAGGTCGGGAGGCCCGACGACTGGGTCGGGGTGGCGCAGTTGTTGTACTGGCAGGCGCTCTGCGCCGGCACGGCACCGGTGTTCGGCGTGAGGGCGGCGAGGACCACGATGGCCAGCATGCCGACGGCCAACAGGGCGGGTATGACGGTGCGCCGGAGCGAGGAGTTGGGGGTCATTCTGAACGGAATCCCGAGGGACGCTACCTTACGATGAGAAGTCGTAGTATGTAAAGGTGATTGTGGGGCGCCATCGGTGGGCGCGCCGCCGCCCGGCGACCGGACCCGGTTCGCCCCGGGCCCCCTCCGGAACGGTCGGCGCCCACGGCCCGGCCGCCCCGTCTCCGGAAGGTTTACCTGCCGGCGGCGGTCCCGGACGGGCGTGGCGGTCTCCTACACGGAACTCTTCGTGGGGCTGCTCGCGGCCTACGCGCTGTACTCGGTCTGGGTACGGCTCGATCCGAGGTATCCCGTCGCGGGGGCGCTGCTCCTCCTCGTGGCGGCGGCGCTGTCGCAGGCGGCGGATGCCACGGACGCGGCGAACCGTCTCGCCGAGTTCGCCTTCCTTCTCCTCGCGGCCGGCGTCCTCCTCCTGTTGATCGACCACCTGCGGGCGGAGCCCGGGGTCCACCCCCCGGAGGAGCTACTCGCGGGGCGGGAAATGGCGGGCCAGGGAGCGCACGAGGGGGAGCCGGCGCCCGACGAGGTGCTCGAGCGCCTCCAGGAGGAGCCGGTCGCCCCGGTCGATGCTCCGGGTGACGACCACCACGAGGACGAACGCTCCGGCGACGCCGAGGACCAGGACCGGCAGCAGCCATAGCGGCAGGGGCCCGGGCAGGAGGGCGAAGAGCCCGCCCAGGGGGATCCCCACGGCGAGGAGCGGGACCACGTAGTGCGGGAGGAACGGGTGGACTCCCTGGAACCAGGCCAGCTCGGCGACGGAGAGGATCGGCACCACGGCGGAGGCGGCGGTCCAGGCCAAAGCGGCTCCCGTCGCGCCGAGGCCCGGGGTCAACAGGAGGGCGAGCGCCCCGTCCACGAGGGCGCCCGCCACGCCGTTGTAGAGGAGGAGCCGGGTCTCCCCGTAGGCCACCAGGGCGATGGAGGCCGGACCGGTGACCGTGGCGGCGAACGCGCCCACGAGGAGGATCTGGAGCGGCGCGGTGGTGGTGGCGTAGGAGGCCCGGTAGACGAAGGCGAGGGAGGGACCGGGGAAGAAGGCGAAGACGAGGAAGAGCGGCAACGACGTGAGGATCATCCATTTGGTGGCGGTGGCGTAGATCACCCGCACGGCCGACGGATCGTCGGCCCGGACGAACCGGGCGATGACAGGCAGGAGGATGTACCCGAGCGCCCCGAGTCCGACGAGCAGCAGCCGGGCGAGGGAGAGGTCCGCGCCGTAGGCGCCGACCTCGGAGTTGTGGAAGAACCCGAGGAGGAGCGTGTCGACGGAGCCCGAGAGGAAGGAGAGGAGGCCGACCACGAACAGTGGGACGGCAAACCGGATCAGGTGGCGGCCGGCGGCCGGATCGGCCGGGCCGCGGGGCAGGTGGCGGCGGATCCGCCGGTCGTAGTAGGCGACGAGGGCGCCCAGGGCGACGAGGTTCGAGAGGACGTAGGCGAGGAGCGCCCCCGAATAGCCGAGCGCCCCCCGGCCCGGCCCCGGCGCGACGAAGAGGACGAGGAAGAGGATGAACAGGAGCGGCGTGAGGATCTGGACGAAGAGGGCATTGGCCCGGACCTCCTCGAATCCCTGGAAGACCGCCGCGATCTGGGAGGCCACGATGGATCCGGCCACGGCGATCGCGAAGTACTGGAGGGTGAGGCCGAGCACCGGCGCGTGGTACTGGCTCGAGATCGGGAAGGAGACCAGGAAGAGCACCGCCGCCGCCCCGGCCGCCAGCGGCAACGTGACCAGGAACCCGGTCCGCACGATCGATCGGCGTTCCGCATCGGTCGCGGCGAACGGGATCGACCGGGCCACCGCCGAGGGCAGGCCGAGCTGGCCGAGCGCGGTCAGGAGGCCGGAGAGGGTGAGGGCGAGGTAGAACTCGCTGAACTGCCCCTCGGTGAGGTTCCGGACCAGGAGGACCCGGGCCAGGAAGTTCGCGCCGACGTATCCCAGCGTGCCGAGGAGGAGGACGAGGGTGCCCCGCGTCACCGAGTGGAGGCCGTCCCGGGCGCCCGCGCTCTCCTCCGCCACCCGTCTCCTCCCGGAGGAATTCAGGAGCGCCCCCTTATAGAGGGGGCGGGCGGAGCCGAAGCCGTCGTCCGCTGGATTGAAGAGACCGGCCCCCGTCCGCCTCCGTGTGAGCCTCCCCGGCCCGGCGGCGATTCCCTGGACGATCGACCTCCTCCTCTTCGCCGCCGCCGTCCTCCCGCTCGGGGAATTCCTGCGGCGGATCGGGGCCCGGTGGATCGGGCTCCTCCGCGCCACCGACCCCATCGAGGTGGGGCTGCTCGACCTGTACCTCGCCGGAGCCGCCTTCTTCGCCGTCGGTTACTGGCCCGGAGCGTGGTACGCCCCGGAGACCCCGGCGGCGCTCCTCCTCCTGGGGGGGGCGGGGACCGGGATCCTCCTCGGGATGGGGGCCCGGGGCCGTTTCGGCCGGCGGCTGCCGCCCATCGACCGGTCCCGGGCCACCCTCGCCGTCGCCGGCGCGCTCCTGGCGGCGGGGCTCGGGGTCTATCTCCTCGAGGTCGCCGGGGCGGCGGCGATCCCGACGGGCAACACCTTCGATTCGAGCGTGCTCACCACCTTCCTGGGCCTCGTCTCCCTCCACCACTCCCTCCCGCTCGCCTACGCCCCCGTCGGCGCCGGGCGGATCGCCTATCCGCAAGGGACCACCGCCTGGCTGGCGGCGGCCCAAGGGCTCTTCCGGCTGCCGCCCGCCCGCACCTCGCTCCTCGTCACCCCCCTCTTCCTCGCCCTCGGCCCGCCCGCCGCCTACGTCTGGGGCGGACGGTGGCTCGGCTCCCGGTCGGCCGGCCTCGCCTTTGGCCTCGGATTCGCCCTCCTCGCGAGCTGGACCCGGGTGCTGGTCGGCGGCAGCAACGACTTCGTGCTGGCCTTCCCCGTCGTCCTCCTCCTCTGGTCCTGGGTGCCCCGCTGGACGGGGCCCCACCCGATCCCCTGGGCCGATGTGGCCGGCTTTGGCCTCCTCGCCGGGATCTCCGCCTCCCTCAACCCGGTCGGAGCCGAGCTGACCTTCCTCGTCCTGCCGCTGTTCTTCCTGGTCCGCCCGGGCCCCCGCGCCGGGGCCGGCGGGCGATCGTTCCCGGTCCGATGGGCGGCGGCGGTGGCGATCGCGCTCGCCTTCACGGGGCCCAGCCTGTCGGCGATCGGATCGGGGGCCTCGGGCGTGGCCTCCTCGCTCGCCTCCGGCGCCCCGGCGGGCCTCTCCTTCGGGCAGATCGTCGGGCTCACCGACCCCTTCCTGTTCCGGACCACCGATGTCTGGTTCTCGCCGTTCCCTCTCGTGCGGGCGGAGCTCGCGCTCCTCCTGGTCGCGGGCGCGGGCCTCCTCGTCCTCCCCGGGATCCGCGAGCGGCCCGGCGAGGTCGCTTTGGGCCGGTGGACCGCGGGCGTCCTCGCCGTGGTCGGTCTCCTCCTGCTCTCCCAGAGCCGGCCGGTCGCCGCCGCCGGCTGGGCCCGGACCATCGGCGCGGTGACGAGCTCCGCGGAGCTCTCCATCCTCCTCCTGACCGCCTACGCCGCCGTGGCCCTGCTGCCCGTGGCGCGCCTCTTTACCGCCTTCCTCGATCCGGAACGACCGACGGCCGACGCCCGCCCCGCACCGTCGGGCGGCCCGCCGGCACCCCCGGGGCCCCCGGCGGGCCGGTCCCGGTCCGCCCCGCCGGTCGCGCGGCGGCCCCGGCCGGTCCCCCTCGTGCCGGTCCTGCTCGCGGTCCTGGTCCTCTTCCCCGGGGCGGCGGTGACGGCGACCGGGCTACCCCCGTACCTCGGCACGCTGTACCATTCGTTCGGGAATGTGAGCGCGGCGGACTTCGAGCTCCTCGACTGGGCCGCCGGCCACCTGCCGGCGTCGGCCCGGGTCCTGGTCGCCCCGGGCAGTGCGGCCGGCTTCCTGCCGGGGTATCTTCCCACGGCCACGATCCTCTTCCCGATGCGGTCCGGAGCCGGGAACGCCACCTACCAGGGTCTCGTCCGGGACCTCGACCGGGGGCTCCTCACCGCCTCCGACCGCGCGGCGCTCGCCCTCCTCGGGGTGGAGTACGTGGCCGTGACGGGCAACAACACCGCGCTCGATGCGCCGTTCGATCCCGCCCCGCTCCGGGCCGACCCCGCCGGCTTCCCGCTCCTCTTCGCCGACGGCGACGCCTACCTGTTCGCCGTCGCCGCCCCGACGGGGCCCCCGTAGGAGGCGGCCGCCGGGCGCGGCCCGCCGCGTTCCCTCAGAGGAACTCTTGGAGGAGCTTCTCCCGCCCCTTGAGCCCCGCCGGTTGGAGGGCGAGCGGACCGTTCGCGAGGACCCCGTCGAGCTCCTCGTAGGTCGGCCGCTCCGCGGTGTAGAACAGTCCGATGGGGATCCGATCGCCCCACTCGAGCGCCTTCTGCCACGCCGCGCCGATATCCTTCGGATCGTGGCCGCTGGTCTCGAGCTTGTAGACCCGCTGCCGGAAGAAGTCGAAGGTGTTGATCTTGTTGTAGGTCACGCACGGGCTCAAGGCGTCCACGAAGGCGAACCCCTTGTGCGCGATGCCGTTCGCGATGAGCTCGGCCATGTGCTTCACATCCCCCGAGAAGCCGCGCGCGACGTAGGTGGCGCCGCTCGCCAACGCGAGCGCCATCGGCTCGATGGGGTTCTCGATGACCCCGGCCGGGGTGGACTTGGTCTTCTGGCCCATCATCGAGGTCGGGGACGCCTGCCCCGTGGTCAAGCCGTAGATCTGGTTGTCCATCACCACGTAGACCAGGTCGACGTTCCGCCGCATGGCGTGGACGAAGTGGCCCGCCCCGATGCCGAAGCCGTCCCCGTCGCCGCCGGTGGCGATGACGGTGAGGCCGTGGTTGGCCCACCGGACCCCTTCCGCGACCGGCATCGCCCTTCCGTGGATGCCATGGAAGCCGTACGACGAGAGGAAGTGCGGCAGGTTGGAGGAGCAGCCGATCCCGCTCACGATGACGACGTTCGCGGAGGGGATCGCGAGCTTCTTGACGGCCATCTCCACGGCGGCCACGACGCCGAAGTCGCCGCAGCCCGGGCACCAGGTCGGCTTGGTGTCGGACTTGCCGACGATCACCTTGAGCGGCGGCCCCGCCGAGGGGGTCGGCGCGGGCAGACTACTGGCCATGGAGCACCTCCCGGGCCCGGGCCACAATCTCCATCGGGTAAAACGGTTCGCCGTCGTACTTGAGGAGACGGTTCGGGAAGTGGATGCCGGTCTCGGCCCGGATCAGCCGGCCGAGCTGACCGGAGAAGTTGGCCTCGATGAGGAGCGTCCGGGTCGCCGGGGCGAGGAGCGCCCCGAGCGCCTCGGCATGGATCGGATAGACCGTGGGCAGGTAGACCAGGTTCGTGGGCTGGTTCTGGTCGGCGAGGAGCCGCATGGCGTCGCGGACGGCGCCGACGGTGGAGCCCCAGGCCACGAAGGTGAGCGGCGCCGCGGCGGGGCCCTCCCGCACCGGCCCCTCGCTGTCGGCGGTGAGCCCCCGGAGCTTGCGCATCCGCTTGTCCATCATCTTCACCCGTTCGGCGACCCACATCGGGACGCCGCTCTTCACGTCGGAGATGAGGTGCCCCTTCTCGTCGTGCTCGTCGGAGCCGGCGACGTAGTTGAGCCCGGGCTGGCCGGGGAGCGCCCGGGGCGAGACCCCCGACTCGGTGTACCGGTACCGGAGGTACTCCTGGCCGTTCGGCGCGGGCACGGTGAACAGCGAGGGGATGTCGACCGCCAGGTCGATCTCCTCCGGATCGACGGTGGCGAAACTCTCCGACAGGTGGAGGTCGCTCGCCACGAGGACGGGGGTCTGCCAGCTCTCGGCGAGCCGGAACGCCCGGATCATCGCCCGGTAGGCGTCGGCGGGGTGCGTCGGGGCGAGGATGGCCCGGGGGAACTCCCCCTGGCCGGCCCCCAGCATCATGTTGAGGTCGCCCTGCTCGGTCTTCGTGGGCAATCCGGTCGACGGGCCGGAACGCTGCGACTCCACGACCACGAGCGGCACCTCCGCCATCCCCGCCATCCCGAGCGCCTCGACCATGAGCGCGAAGCCGCCGCCGCTCGTGGCGGTCATGGCCCGGACCCCGCCGAAGGAGGCGCCGATGGCCATGTTGATCGCGGCGAGCTCGTCCTCGGCCTGCTTGACCACGACGCCGATGTCGGCGGCGTGGCCCGCCATCCAGTGCATGATCGAGGAGGCGGGGGTCATGGGATACTGCGCGAGGAACTTGCAGCCGGCGGCGGCGGCGCCCAGCGCGATCGCCTGGTTGCCGGCCATGAGGTACTTCGGGGCGCCGACGGCACGGACCGCCCGGTCCGAGGCGCCCGCATGCGCCTCGGCGTGCGCGAAGCCGGCGGCCGCGGTCGCGATGTTCCACTCCGCCACGTCCCCCTTCTTCGAGCCGAAGGAGTCGGAGAGGGTCTTCTGGAGCAGGTCGAGCGGGATCCCGGCGAGGAAGCTCACCGCGCCGAGGCCGGCGGCATTCTGCAGGATCGGCTGGGAGGTGTACTTGCGGGCGAGCGCGAGCGTGGGCACGGGGAGCGCCCGGGTGCCGACCGGGAGGTCCGATTCCGCCACGGCGAAGTTCTCCGGATCGTAGACGAGGACGCCGCCCCGGCGGAGGCTCGGCAGATGGATCCGGACCGTCTCGGCGTTGAGCGCGTAGAGGAGGTCGCAGCCGTCCCCCTGGGAGTGGACCCGCTCCCGGGAGGCCCGGGCCTGGAACCAGACGTGGCCTCCCCGGATGACCGATTGGTAGGCGTTGTACCCGAAGACGTGGAGCCCCATCCGGGAGAGCGATTTGCTGAGGACATCCCCGACCGAGGCGATCCCGTCGCCCGCCGCGCCGCCGGCCCGTATGGAAATCTCCGTCATGCCCCGAATCGAGCGAGCGAGCGTATTTGGCGTTTCGGGCCGTGCCACGGCGGGCCGCGGGGGGGGCCGGTCCGCCGGCAAACGAGATACCGACCGGAGGGCTCCTCGCCCGGCGATGCCCGGCCCGGTCCGGATCCTCCTGTTCGCGACCGCCCGGCAGGCGGTCGGCCGGCCGCACCTCGACCGGCCGGTGCCGGCCGGCGGGGTCGCCGTGGACGCCCTGGTGGGCGACCTCGCCCGGGAGTTTCCCGAACTCGCCGTCGTGCTCCGGAGCGCCCGGTACTTTCGGAACGGCCGCGTCCTGCGCCCGGGCCGGGACCGGGTCTACCCGGGGGACGAGTTCGCCATCCATCCGCCGTACAGCGGGGGCTGACCGGCATGTCGGTCCGGCTCTCGGCCCGCCCGCTCTCGGTGGCGGCGGCCTACGCGGCCCTCGCCGATCCCCGGAGCGGGGCGGTGGTGCTCTTCGTCGGGAGGGTCCGTCCGGATGCGGTCGGGGGCCGCACGGTGCGGGCGCTCGCGTACGAAGCGCACCGGAGCGTCGCCCTCGCGGGGCTCGCCCGGCTCGAGCGGGCCGCGCGGGAGGGGACCGGCGTCCGGCGGGTGATCCTCTGGCATCGGACCGGACAGCTCGCGGTGGGGACTCCCTCGGTCATCGTGGGGGTGGCCGCCGCGCACCGGGGGACCGCCTTCCGGATCGCCGCCCGGCTGATCGCGCAGCTGAAGAGGGAGGTGCCGATCTGGAAGACGGAGCGATGGCGATCCGCGCATCCACGGCGACGACCCCCTCGCCCTCGGGCCGGACCAGGAGCGGGTTGATGTCGAGCTCGGCGATCTCCGGGGTCTCCTGGGCGAGCTGGCCGACCCGCTCGATGGTGGCGTAGAGCGCCTCGAGGTCGCTCGGGGGCTCTCCCCGGACCCCCGTGAGCAACGGGAAGGATCGGACCGACCGGACCATGTGGCGGGCCGAGAGCGGCCGGATCGGGACCAGGCGGAAGGTGACGTCGCGGAGGACCTCCACGTAGATCCCCCCCATCCCGAAGGCGAGGATCGGCCCGAAGGTCGGATCGCGCTGGATCCCGATGAGGACCTCCTTGCCCCGGGGGATCATCGCCTCCACCTCGAAACCGTCGAGGCGGGCGGCGGGGGCCCGGGCGGCGAGGGCGGTCCGCATCGCCGCGAACGCCCGGCCGAGCGCCGCGTCGTCGGCGAGGCTGAGCGCCACCCCCCCCACGTCGGTCTTGTGCGAGATGTCCGGAGAGGCGACCTTGAGCGCCACCGGGTATCCGATCCGGCGGGCCGCCGCGACCGCCTCCTCGGGGGTTCGGACGCGCGCGGAGGCGGGGAACGCGATCCCGTACGCCTCGAGGATGCCCCGCGCCGCGTATTCGGGCAGCACCTGGGTGCCGGCGCGGCGCGCCGCCGCGAGGATCCGCCGGACCCGCGCCCGGTCGGCCGGGAAGGTGCGGACCGGCAGGCGCGGACGGCTCGACCAGGCGTGGTACTGGGCGAGGCTCGCCAGCCCCTCCACCGCCTCCTCGGGGAACGTGAATGTCGGGATTCCGCTCTCTTCGAGGTAGGCGACCTCCTGGGAGAGGTCGGTGAGGCCGAAGAGGCAGGCGACGATCGGGCGGCGGGAGCGGCTCCGGGCCGCCACGATGGTCTCGGCCACGGCCCGGGCCGGGGTCTCCCCCGTCGGGGTGGCGATGACCAGCGCCGCGTCGCAGAAGTCGCCCCGCAGGATCTCCGAGAGCCCCGCGGCGTAGTTCGCCGGCTGGGCATCGGCGGTCATGTCGAGGGGGTTCGCGAGGGAGGAGGAGGGCGAGAGCCGCGGCGCGAGCCGCCGGCGGGCCGGCGCCGGGAGGGGGGGCAGTTCGAGACCGCCCCGGGCGCAGGCGTCGGCCGCGACGATCCCCGGGCCCCCCGAGTTCGTGAGGATCGCGAGCCGGGGGCCCTCGAGGCGGAGCCCCGAGGAGAAGATCTTCGCGGTCCGGAAGAGGTCGCCGATGGAATCCATCCGGAGCACCCCGGACTGCTCGAAGAGGGCGTTGAAGACGAGATCCTGGCCGGAGTGGGCGAGGGAGCCGGTGTGGCTGCGCGCCGCCCGCTCGCCGAGGGCCGAGCGGCCGCTCTTGATCACGAGGACCGGCGTGCGGTCGGTCACCTCCCGGGCCGCCTCGAGGAACCGGCGCCCGTCGGCCAGGCTCTCGATGTACAGCAGGATGACCTTCGTGCGGGGATCGTCGCCGAGGGCCCGGAGCAGGTCGCTCTCATCGACGCCGGCCCGGTTGCCCACCGACAGGAACCGGGAGAAGCCGAGCCGCTCCGACCGGCCGTACTTGAGGATCCCGGCGCAGAGCGCCCCGCTCTGGGAGACGAAGGCGATGTTTCCGGGCGGGGGGAGTGCGTCGGAGAAGGTGGCGTTGAAGGAGACCTCCGGGTCGGTGTTGAGGACCCCGAAGCAGTTCGGACCGATGATCGACATCCGGTACCGGTGGACCCGGGCGAGAAGATCGGCCTCGAGCGCGACCCCCGCGCCCCCGACCTCCTTGAACCCGGCGGAGATCACCACGAGGCCCCGGGTCCCGGCGCGCCCGAGCTCGTCGACGACCCCGCCGACCTTCGCCGCCGGCACGATGACGATCCCGAGCTCCGGCGCCTCGGGCAGCGAGGCGATGTCCGGATAGCAGCGGACCCCCGAAACGCTCGTCCAGGAGGGGTTCACCGGATACGCCACCCCCCGGAACCCGGCCGAGAGGATGTTCCGGAACAGGCTCGCTCCCACCGTGTTCGGCCGGTTCGAGGCGCCGATGACGGCCACCGAGCGCGGCTGGAAGAGCTCCGTCAGCGCCGCATCCCGACCCACGACCATGGACTCTCCCCGTCCGCCGTCGAGTCCGGACCGGCTTAAATAGAATCCACGGGTCGAACCCACCCGATGCCGGAACCCCCCGCGCCGTCCCCGGAGCCGCCCGGGCCGACCGCCCCTCCGGCCCGGCGTACCGGCCCGGCGGCCGGCCCCCTCGCCCGGATGGACAAGGGGCGGCTGCGCCACGTGGTCGCCATCGGGAGCGGGAAGGGCGGGGTCGGCAAGTCCTCGGTGACGGTGCTCCTCGCCTCCGAGCTACGGCGGCGGGGGCTCCTGGTGGGGGTCCTCGACGCCGATGTGACCGGCCCCTCGGTCCCGAAGCTCCTGGGGGTCGCCGGGCCGCTCTACGACCAGGGGGAGGGGATCGAACCGGCCCGGAGCGCGGGGGGGGTCGTCGTGATCTCCTCGCAGTTCCTCGTGGAGGAGGACCAGACCCCGGTCATCTGGCGCGGTCCGCTCGTCACCCGGCTCATCCAGCAGTTCTTCGGCGGGGTGAACTGGGGGGCGCTCGACTACCTGCTCATCGACATGCCGCCCGGGACGAGCGATGTCCCCCTCACGGTCTTCCAGACGATCCCCCTCGACGGGATGGTCTTCGTCTTCACCCCCCAGGAGCTGTCGGCCCTCATTGTCCGGAAGGCGATGAACATGGCCCGGGACCTGCACGTCCCGCTCCTCGGGGTCGTCGAGAACATGGGGCTCCTCGACTGCCCGCACTGCGGCCGGCCGGTGGAGCCGTTCGGCCCGAGCGGCGTCGCCCGGATCGCCGAGGAGTACGGGGTCCCGCTGCTCGCCCGGATGCCGATCGATCCCCGGATCTCGGTCCTCGGCGATGCCGGACGGATCCACGAATACACGGCCCCGTCGGTCACCGCCCTCGGGGACGCCTTCCTGGCCGCGGTCGGCCGCGGGGAAGAGGCCCGGCTCACCGTCCTTTGACCCTGGAGAGGGTGCCGAACGGCACCGTCTCCACGGGGATCCCCCGGCGCCGGAGCGCCTGGGCGAGTCCGGGAAGGTGCGCGTCCCCCACGACGGCGGCCATGCGGCCGAACCCCTGCCGGCGCAGCCCCGCCAGCCGATCGGCCATGTGCTCGTTCCGGTCGTCCAGGAGGACCCGGGCGACCCCGGGATACTGGTGCCGGAGCTCCTCGAGGAACCCCTCCGGGGCGCGGGCGTACTCGCCGATCTGGGCCCGGACGACCCGGGCCGGGACCACGAGGCCGATCAACCCCCCCGCGAGGAGGCCGAGCCGCTCCCGGAACGAGAGGCTCCGGAACAACCGGACCACCGTCTCCCGCACCGGGTCGTCGATCAGGAGGAGCGGGATCCCCCATTCCGTGGCGAGCGCCGCGGCGGTCCTCATCTCCGCCCCCGCGCCGGCGCCGAGGTCCTCCCCGAGCCGCCGCTGGACGACCGACCAGAGCCGCAGGAAGAAGGGGACCTCCCCGGGCCGGCCGCGCCCTCCGGCCGGCTCCGGTCCGAGCAGCGAGCGGGCGCGGTCGTGGTCGAGCTCGATGGCGATCCCCTGGAGGTCCCGGCCGTCGAGGAGCGCCCGGAGCGGGGCGGCCAGATCGATGACGTGGGCGGTGCCCACCACCAGGACCGGGGCCTCCGTCGAGCTCGCGTACACGCCGGGACGGACTCCCCGGTCCCCTAAGGCCGTTGTGCGGCCCGTTCGCTCCGTCCGGAAAGCCCCCTGCGGCCCCCCCGCCCGGAGCGGCGCCATCCCCGTCGGGGCGGGTCCCTCCGGGCGCCGGGCGACCGGGGAGCGCGACCGCGGACCGCCCCCGCCGCGGCCCCCCACCGTCCGCGAACGCCATATACGGTGCCCTCCGTCCGGGGCCGATGGCGTGGATCCTGTTCTCCGTCCCGGCGGACCGCCGCACCGAGCTCGACGCCGTGCTGCGGGACGACCTCCTCTCCCGGCAGAGCCAGAAGCTCCGGGACGCCGCGAGCGCGGGCGGCCGCTCCGGATCGTACTACGTGCTCCTCGAGGGATCCCCCGAGGCGATGGCCCGCGCCGAGACCCTTCTCGGGCCGGTCGGTGCGAAGCTCGCCGGCGCGGACGGCGAGGCGGTCTACCGCCGCCTCAAGGACGAGGAGGAGAACGCCTCGGCCGGCATGGGCCTCTTCTTCACCGAGTGAGCCTCCGGCGGCGTCACTCCGGCTCCGGGGGAGCGTGGCTCGGCTCGAGATCCTCGCCGCCCCCCATGCTCCGTTGCACGGCGCGGTAGAACTCCTCGAGGCCGGCCCCTTCCTTGGCGGAGGTGGGGAGGAGCGCGGAGAGCGGGGCCATCGCCTCGATCGCCCGGAGCAGCTCGAAGGAGAGCTGGACGTCGGGGGTGGGCGATTCGAGGGTGACGGCATCGCTCAACCGCCCCGGCTCCTCCCCCCACCCGACGATCTCCTCCGCCCGTCCGGCCGGCAGGAGATCGACCTTGGTGAGGAGGTTCAGCGTGGGCCGGCGGAAGCGGAACTCCACGTTCGCCGACAGCATGAGGAGCGAGACGAAGCCGCTCGCCGTCTTCGCGAGGGCGGGATCGAAGAGGAAGGCGAGGAGCGATCGCTCGCCGCTCAGGGCGTCCACGATGGCCTTCGACGACTCCCGGAACGCGAACAATTCGATCTGGCCGGGGGTGTCCACGAGGACGAGATCGGTCCGGAACGCCTCGAGCGCCTCGCGCACCTCGAACACCTTGAGCGCGATCAGATCGGCCGCCGCCACCTGGGCCCCGTTCGGACCGAGGCCGTACTCCTCCATCACCTCCGGCAACCGGACCCAATCCCGGATATCCACCTCCGGTTCGAAGGAGCTCGCCTCCGTCCCCGGGTCGAGGTTCACCGTCACCGAGTCGTAGCCGGCGGTGGCGAGCCACTTGGCGAAGGCGGAGACGAAGGTGGTCTTCCCCGCCCCCGCGGTGCCGGTGAAGTAGATGGTGGTGGGTTCCTCGGCCATGGAGGTCAGGGGGTCGGCCCCGCGGGCGTCCCGGGCCGGAGCGCCCGGGCGATCTCCCGGAGGAGGGCGGCCTTCGGGGGGGCCCCCGGCCGCTTCTCCAGCCGGACCCGGCCCTCGTACCGGTGGGCCGCCCGGGGATACTGCTTTCCCGCCTCCGCCCGGGCCGTGTACCCGAGCCGGTGCGCGGCCTCCACGATCGCATCGACGGAGACCTCGACGAGCGCCTCCTCGGCGGGAAGCCGTCGGCCCTCGGCGCGGGTGCCCTTGCGGCGCAGGTAGGCCGGGTAGATGTAGAGGTGGTCGGGCACGGGCGCTCCGCCCCCGCCCTACGACGGGAGCTTCCCCCCGACCCGGACGCCGTTGAGCACGCCGTCCTGGCCGGGCCGGGAGCGGATCCGGACCAGGCCGAGGTCGGTCTCGACGACCGCGCCCCGGGTGATGACGTTCCGCTGGACGTAGTTCGGGTTCGCCGGGTTCTCCCGGACGGTGATGACCCGGGCCGACTGCATCTTCCGCGTCGCCGGATCGTAGACGTTCACCCGGTCGGCGGTGAGGATGCGCCGCTTCCGGTTGTTCCCGCGCCCCCGGTACGGCTTGACGGTGCCCGGCCCGATGGTCGCGTGCTGCAGTTCCGGGGCGATCTCGAACCGCCGCTTCTTCCGGTTCGGCCGCAGGCGTCCGCCCGTCGGCTTCCGCCGCGAAAGTCCCTGCCAGATTCCCATGGATTCCCTCGATCGGGTCCGCGGGAGCCACCGGTCGCTATAAGACGTTTCGCCGGCGGAAGCGGCCGGCGCCCTTCGGGAGGGGGACCCGAGGAGGTCCGGAGCCCGACGGCTTCCGGGTGCCGATCGGTTCCCGCCGGGCCGATGCCGGGGCGGTCCGGGACGGGAGCCGCGCGGCGGTGGCGGGGGTGGCGCCGGCGGCGGCGACGACGACGACGACCGGGGCCGGCCGTTCCCCGACCGGCAGCGCCC
>JAJZDH010000031.1 GCA_021828665.1 Thermoplasmata archaeon | reverse complement strand
TTCGGCGGAGACGGAAAACGCCTGTGGAGGAAGGAGGTTCATGTCCGCTAGGACAGATGCCTTCCGAGGATTCAGGAACCCAGCATCAACCGTGCTTGCCACGGTTGTCTAGGTATGGGAGAACGGTTGGCTGGGGTGCGGATTCGTGGGGAGGGGGGGCTTTCGCCAGGCTTCATCTGGGAAGGTTGGAAGGAATATCCCGACCCATCCGATCAGGATGGATCGAATGCTCGAGGTCGGCCAAGCTTGGACGGGTAGCGGTACGCAACGCGTGCTCGTTCAGCCAAGAATTCTTGGGTTCATCCGGGATTGTCGGGGGTCCTCGGGTAGAGCGATAGACCTCCACAGCGGAACAGCACCGCCGTCCGGAAGTGGTCCCGGTTCCGGATCCCATACGTCATCTTCTGGATCGTAGCGATCTTCGAGTTCAGCCCCTCCGCCACGGCATTCGTGATCCGGTGTGCGAAGAAATTCAGCACCCCCTTCAGGTGGTCGTGCACCATCTGCGCCACCTCGATCATTGGCGACAAGCGTGAATGGGTCGCCCAGAAGTACCATCGCCGCCAGTACCTCGTGGCCCATCCCAGGCTCGCATAGTCCCAGAGGCCCGCCAACGCCTCCTTCAGCGCGTAGGCCCGACCGGTCTTGAGGTGGAGCGCCTGGAGCGCGGCGAACCGGTCCCGATGCATCTCCGGTAGGTTCTCCCGTCGGTAGAGCCAGAGGTACTTGCTCCCCTTCAGCGTCGGGTCCCCCGACGCCCCAAGCTCCCGATTCTCGCTCTTCCGAACCTTGTCCACGCCTTCGTTCGCGTGCTTCGCGATGTGGAATCGGTCGAAGACCATCTTCTCCTCGGCCGACGGAACGTGCTCGTAGATCGACGCGATGAACGGATCCCACATGTCGAGACCCACCGCCTCGATCGCCGACCGCTGTTCGAGGGAGAGGGTTCTGAAGAAGCCGTCCAACGTCTCCTTCTTCCGTCCCTCGCCCACCCACTCTACCGTCGCCTTCTCGAGGTTGTAGACGAGGGTCGCGTAGTCCTGCCCGGCGCCCACCGCCTTCTCGTCCACGCCCATCATCCTCAGCGTGAGCGGCGGCTTGGCGGCCAGCCCCCGGGCCACCGCCCGCTCCTGGATGCCCCACGCCTCGTCCCAGCTGATCCCGAGGAGTTCGGCCGCCGCGGCGGTGTCCGTCTGCTGCATCACCTGAATGCTCCAGCGCTCGAAGAGGGCGGTGAACCGGGAGTTCGGTTCGGCCCACGGGACCCGAACTGGGAGCTTCCCGTGCTGAGGGCACTCCACGCGCGGAACGCGGGCGTGGAGGAAGGTCTGGAAGGCGCAACTGTCGAGGTGCCGCCAGACCCGTTCCTCCGCATGATCGAAGAGACCCAGCGGTAGACCGCACTCGGGACAGGGCCAGCGCTCCCCCGCCGGATGACCGGTCCACACATCGACTCGACGTTCCTTCGCATTCAGTTCGACCCGGTCGACGGTCCACGGCGCGACAATCCCCAACAGGTGGCGATAGAGCTCGGTGTCCTGTACCATCCGCGTCCCCGACATCGGGGAAGGGGAACGCCTACCTCAACCTACCCCCGACAGAGCCGGGAGAACCAATTCGGCTCATCCGGGAATGGAGTGGGTCTTCGAGGAGGGAGCCGGGATCGGTCGCGGCTCCGAACTCGGGGGTCCGCTTCGAGTCGATCAGAGCCCAACTCCTGCAGCTTCCCTGACGAGAAATGAGGATGCTCTGCCCCCTATCTTCTGAGGCCGTCGGCCCTAGCGGAGTCCCAGAAGTCACCCACGCGGAAGCCGGAAGAGCCGTTCTTAGCGGATCGAATCTCCCGTCCGATCCATCCCTTACGCCGTGTGGGTCCGTTCGGCGCGGGCCGGCGCCAAGGTCGCCGGAGGGTCGGTGGACGGCCGCACCACGAGCACCGGGCAGGTCGCGTGATGGACCAGGGCATCCGAAACGCTGCCCAAGAGGACACGGCCACCGACCCCCAATCCCCGGCTTCCGACGACCACGAGGTCCGCCGGATGGTCGTCCAGATACCCGAGGATGGCCCCCGCGACGCTCCCCTCGCGCACCTCGGCCGTCACCGACCCGATCCCGGCGGCGCGGGCCCGAGCGGCCGCCCGCTCGGCGACCTCGTGGAAATACTTTGACTGGGAATCCACCGCGGCCTGGGGAACGTACGCGATCCCGCCGTAGGCAGGGGCCAGCAGGGGGACCACCGAGAGCACGGTCAGCCGCGCCGCGTACGTCGTGGCCAGGTCGATGGCCCAAGTCAGGGCCTGGTCGGCGTACGCCGAGCCGTCGACGGGGACGAGGATCGACCGGAGCGGGGCACCGGGCATGGGTCGGCGGAGGCGACGCGGGTTATGGCGCTTGCGACCGGCCGGAGCCCCGATCCCCGGGACCCAACGGACGGCGAGCCCAACCTTCCCTCCCGGACTCCGACCGGGCCCACGGTGCCCGCAACGGCGGCGCGGGGGTACTCCCGAACGGCCGGAACCCCCGGGGGGACGGACCGGCACGGAGGCGGTTTAAATCCCCCACCGCCCTCGCCGGGGTGCCGGCGGGTGGGAGATGGGGACGACCCGTGCGCTTTCGAACGCCTACCATCCGGACCTCGCCCGGGTCTGGGATCGCGTCGTGCCACCGGGGGGCGACCTTCTCGTCGAACGGATGCTCCGCCATTTCGAGCGACGACGCCCGGGACTCCGGGGCGGCCGGGCCCTCGACCTCTGCTGCGGCACGGGACGATCGGCGTACCGGCTCGCGTCGAGCGGGTACCGGGTCGTGGGCCTCGACCTTTCGCCCGCCATGATCGCCCGGGCCCGGAGACACTGCCGACGGTTCGTCGCGGACGGGCGGGTCCGCTTCTCGGTGGCGGATGTCCGGGATTTCGACGAGGGGACCGGGTTCGATCTCGCGGTGGCCCCGTGGGACGGCCTGAACCACCTGGCCACCATCGCCGATCTCAAGTCCTGCTTTGCCGCCGTCCGCCGCAGCCTCGTTCCGGGCGGCATGTTCCTGTTCGACCTCGTCGGCCGGGAAAGCCTCGTCCACGACTCGATCGTGGTGGAGCGCCACCACGACTGGGTGGCGATGCTCGAGGAACGGTTCGTCCCGGAGTCGGGGACCTCGCAGACCCGGTTCAGCGGTTTTGTGAGGAAACGGGGCGGCCTGTACGAGCGGTACGACCAGACCCTCTCCTGGACCCTGTTCGCCATGGCCGACGTGACGAACGCGCTGCGGGCCGCGGGGTTTCGGGAGATCCACCGTCTGGACGAGGAGACGCTGGAAGTCGAACTCACGGATCCGGAGCAGGCCCCGCGCGTGTTCTTCACCGCCCTCCGCCCCCGGGGGCGGTGGCGGATCCCCCCGACCCCGGTGCCCGCCGACCGGCCCGGGCCGGGGGGGAGGGCGCGACGGAGCGGCCCACGGGCCGGGGTCCGCTCCGGCGCCGTGGCGTCCGCGATCCCGGCCGGTGCCGGATCGGGTGCGCTTCCGGCTCAGTCGGTGGTCGGGGGCGGAGGGGTCCGGCGGCGCGTCCCGATCCACCCGATCCCGAACCCCGCGACCGCTCCGAGGACGGCGGCGACGAGGGCGAGCTCGTAGGCCTCCGCGGTCAGGCCGCCGGAGCCGGAGGCGGGCGGGTGGGTCACCCCTTCCGCCGCCGTCACCTGGACCACGGTGGAGTTCGTCACCGTCGCCCCGGCCGCATCGGTGACCTCCACCGAGACGGTGAAGTTCCCGGCCCGGGCAAAGAGATGGGTGGGGGACGCCGAGGTGTCGGTCGTCCCGTCACCGAACGTCCACGCGTACGAGAACGGCCCGGTCCCCCCCTCCACCCTCTCGGAGAAGGTGGCGGTCTCGTTCACGACCAAGGCGGAGGGGCCGACGGCGATCCGACCGATCGGGTCCGGGTTGACGGCGATGAGGAGAGCGCTGCGGCTCGTCAGCCCGTTGCTGTCGGTGACGGAGAGGTTCACGACGAAGCTGCCGGGGGATCGGAAGGCGTGCACGACCGTGGGGCCGCTGCCGTTCGCCGATCCGTCCCCGAACCCCCAGGATTCGGCGAGCGGCGGCGAACCGTTTCCGACCAGGGCATCGAGACGGAGTGGCAGTCCGACATCGGTCACGGTCCGATTGGCGACGATCGCCGCACCGGTGGGACCCTGGAAGACCAGGACGGAGAAGGCGATCTCCCGCACCTGTCCCAGGGAGTCGTTCACCAGGGCATACGCGGCGTAGCTCCCCGCGGCACCGTAGGCGTGCACCGCGATGGCCGCGGGCTGTTCCGCGCCGTCCCCGAAGTACCAGGTCACCAGATAGGGTGCCTCCCCGCCGCGGGGGGTGGCGGAAAAGTGGACCGTCTCGCCCACATCGGGGGTGAGGGAGCTCACGGCCCCCGAGAGCGCGAGGGGCGGATTCACCTCGATCACCACGCTCGCGTTGGTGCGCTCCCCCAGCCCGTCGGTGACCTCGAGCGAGATCGGGAAGGTTCCGTTGGCGGTGGGCACGCAGGTCAGGTTGGAGGCGTTCTGGGGGAGGCACCCGGCGGGCAACCCGCCGTACCGGTAGCTGAAATTCCCGGCGCCCAACGCGGTGGTGGCGCGAATCGTGGTCGACATCCCCTGGTCGAGGAGGGTGGGGTCCGCGGAAAACGCCGTGATCTCGGGCGGCAGCGCCAGGACGGCGTACCCGCCCCGGGTCAGGTTCCGGGAGTTCCCAAACGACGGGAACCACAGCTCCCCCCCGTGCCCCGGCAGGGACGCCGGTACGTAGATCCCTCCGGTCGGGAGCAGCGAGGAGTTGAGGAAGGCGAACGGGTTTCCCGAGGTCAGCAGAATCCCGTTCAGCGCGACCACGGTGCTGTTGTTGCTCGCGAACACGGACTGGTAGTACGGGCTTGGATTCTGCGAGAGATACAGGTAGGAGTTCTCCGGGTCGTACGTCAGGGCGCCGGCCGACCAGGTGGACTCGCCGTGGACCGACGGCAAGGCGATCGAGGTCACGATCGTATTGGTCCTGGCATCGATGACCGTCACGTTCTCCGTGATGGGGCCGGAGGACGGCACCGCACTGGAGGCGAAGTACACCCCGTCGTCGGCCGGGTCGAAGGCGATGCTGCCCGGCCTCTGGTTCGTTCCGGGATAGGCCGGCAGGGGAATCGGGAAGGTCGCGAACGTGGAGAGGTTCACCGCGAGCACCTCGAGCGGGACGGAAGGATACCCGTTGATATCGAGCCCCCCGATGTACAGGGTCGAGTCGTTGGCGGCCAGCGCGAGGAGCTCCGGGATGAATCCCGCCGGCATCGCCGGTCCGTTCGTCACGAAGGAGCCGGTGGCCGGGTCGAAGAGGCCGAGTCCGCCCACGGGGGTCAGGGAATTGACGAACCGCACCGCGGTCAGGAACACGAGGCCGTCCGACGGATCGTACACCATCGAGCCCGGGAAACCGACCAGGGGGGAGGCGACGGGGGCGCCCAGGGTGCCGGTGGCCGGGTCGAACGGCTGGATCTGGGCATACCCGTTGGAGCCGTTGATCTCGCCGAGGTAGATGATCCCGTTCGCCCCGTCGAGGGCGATGGAATCGGTGACCCCCGCGACGGAGATGTTGGAGGAGTTCAGGGCAAAGGAGCCGGGGGTGGCCGAGAGGAGGTAATCGAAATAGCCGCTCTGACCGATACCGTTCTGCGGACTGTAGATCCGGCCGGTGCCCGGGTCGAAGACCCCGCCGATCGGCCAGTAGGGATACTGCGGGCCGGGGGGAGAGTAGGTAAGGTTGGCGAGGATCCGACCCGGAACCGATTCGTTCGGGGAAGGGCCGCCACCCGCCGCCGGCAGGGCCGCTTCGATCGGGGCCCCGTGGCGGGCCGCTCCGGGGACCGGGATCCGGTTCCCGTCGTGGAGCGTCGCCGACAGGACGGAGGGAGCGAACGACCCCGTGAGGAGGAGCGCGCCGAGGAGGATCAGGGCGATCGCCGACAGCCCACGACGCGGCATCCCGGTCATGCGGAAAGGTGCCCGGATGGGGTATTAACAGTTTCTTGGCACGGAGGCGAGGACCCGTCGGAGCGTCCCGGTCCGGGAACGGGGGGGGCGGCGAGGCCTGCCCGAACCCGGAACGGGGTGGCGAGCCCCGCCACCGGACGGGTGGGCTCGCCGAGTTCCCCTTCCCGGGGCCGGCCCGGCCGGCGGCCGGCACGATCAGGGGGACTCCCCGCGGGAGGTGGGCATCCATTCGCCGCGGCACGGGCCTCCCCTTCCCGGAACTCGGGGCGGATCCCACCTCCCGCCGGCCGGCGCTCTCTCGGGAGACCCAACGGGGCCGGGTCCGGAGGGGATGGGGGGGCCTTCCGGCCTGGAGGGCTCCCGGAGGGAGAGTCCCGGGCGAGGATCTCCGGGGCCGACGACCCCTTCCGGTCGCCGGCGCTCGGGCGGACCGGGATCCGGAACCCCAATCGTGGAGAGCCGGCGGGGCCACGACGGTTCCCGTGCGCCCGGAGCGGCCCCGTCCGCACCTTCACGGAGCTACTGGGCCGCCCCGGAGAGCGCGGGCCCGGGAGAGGGCGAAGAACATCTCGGGAGCGAGCTCTTCGGGCCGCTTCCGGGCCCATCCGTCGGGCCAGCCGGCCTCCTCGGCGAGACGCCGGGCCTCCCCGACGCCCCCGACGACGGCGGGCAGGAGATTTCCCAGCTGCTTGCGTCGGGAGGAGAAGAGCCGGCGCACCTCGTCCTCCAGCCGGGCCACCGACGGCACCGGAAGCGGGCCGGGGCGGCCGGTGAACCGCACCAGCATCCCGTCGACCCGGGGTACCGGTTCGAAGGAGCTCCGGGGGATGGTCGCGAACGCCTCGGCGGTCCCATAGAGCGCCGCCTGGATCGCGGGACGGCCGTACCGCCGGCCGCCGGCGGCCGCGGTGTACCGTTCTCCGACTTCCTTCTGCAGCAGCACCACGATCCGGGCCACCCGGGCCTCGAACAGGCGGGAGAGGATCGGGGCCGCCACGGAGAACGGCAGGTTCCCCACCACGATCGCCGCGCCATGGAACTCCACCTCGAGGGCGTCGGCCTCCACCACCCGGACCTCCCCATCGAACGACCGACGGAGGTGGGCGGCGAGCCGGGGATCCCGCTCCACCACGGTGACCGGCCCCAGACCGCGCCGCCGCAACGCGGCGGTGAGGAGGCCGAGCCCGCCGCCGATCTCGATCACCGGCCGCCCCGGAACGGCCTCGAGGAGCGCCGTCTCCATGTCGGCCACGAACGGATCGGTGAGGAACGATTGGCCGAGCCGTTTCGAGGGGACGAGGTGCAGCGCGGCGAGCCGCGCCCGGACCTCCGCGGGGCTCCGGGGGGGCATCGCCCCCGGCGGCTCAGGGGGCGACGAAGAGCCGGTACTTGTCCGAGGCACCGGAGAGCTCCTGCTCGATGCGCGCGACGATGAGCCGCTCCGGGTGGGCGAGGTGCATCCGCGCCCCCAGGTCGGCGAAGCTCGTGAACGGGGCCCGGGACCGCTCGGCCACGACGGCGAGCATCGTCTTCTTGCCGATGCCGGGCAACAGTTCGAGGAGGTGGTAGCGCCGCGAGACCGCCGGCGCCTCGTTCACGAACCGGAGGAAGCGGGGCTCGTCGGCGAGCACCACCCGCTCGAGGACGCCCGTGAGCTCGGTCCGGGCGGAGGTGGTGAGCTCCTCGTAGGTGAGCCGCCGGCGCACGTGGTCGATGGGCGGCGCGACCCCCGCCTCGGGCACGAGCGGGATCTTGGATCCTACCGTGAGGGGGGTATGGGGCCGGAGCAGGATCTCGAGAAGCTTGAGCTCCTGCGCGCCGAGGGCGAGCGCGACCGGGTCCCGGTGGAAGCCGTGCTCGGTCGACCGGCCGTTCGGCAGGTAGTCCAAGATGTACGCGAAGTTCTCCACAGGCGCGGCACCCCCCGGTTCATCGGTTCTGAGCGAGGATCTCGAGCAGCCGGGTCAGCTGCGCTTCGTCGAGCAGGGAGCGTTCCTTGGAGAAGAGGAGACGGATCTCCTCGGGATACTGCGGCAGGAGGTCGGCGAGCTTCACCGCCATCGCGGCATCGACGTAGGAGAGGCTCCGGAGCTCGGCGATGAGGGCGTCGGTGGCCTCGACGCTGAGCCGGGCGAACCCCTCGGCGTGGGATTGCGCCAGGAGCGCCTCCCGGGGCAGCGGGCGGCGGGCCGCCTCCTCCAGCAGCATCTCCTTGACCCGGGCGAGCGGGATCGGATCAGGCATGCTCCGCCGCCTCCGGCGCGGGGTGGTCGGCGATTCCGACGAGGTGGATCGGGTTCGCGATGAGGACCTTGCGCTTGTGGCCGTCGAGGAACTCGAGGCGGTAGGCGCGGCCGACCCGCCCGATCACGATGCAGGTCCGGCCCTGATACCGGGGATGCGGCATGCCGTGCGGGTCCGACGCCTCGAGCCGTACGGAGACCCGGGCCCCGACCGGGAACTCCTGGAGATACTGGGTGACCGGCCGCAGGCCGCGCCGGCGGACCTCCTTGGTGAGGACGCCGCGGCTTCGGGAACGGAACCCCTTGGAACTCTTGACCATCGTTCTTCACTCCGTGGAATCGTGGATTTCGAGCACGTCGAGCGATTCGACCTTCAAGGCGAGGCCGACGAGGGCGGCGAGGCTGGGGTCCGTCCGTCCGTCATCTCCTTCCACCCACTCCTTGATGTACGTGCCGGCCTCGGCGCGCAGGTCGAGCGTGAACCGCCCCGCGTCGACCGAGACCAGGCGGGCCTCGACGATCCGACGGGTGCGAACCCGGTCGGCCCGCCGGTGCGCGACCCGGGTCGGGGTGCGTTGGGCGATGGCTCGGCCGGTAACGAACGCGAGCACCTCATTAATCTTTGCCTCCGGCACGTCCCCTGCCACGGTGACGCGGTAGCTCTTCTCGGGGCTCGCCTCCTTGACCTCGAGGACCTCCGCCGCCGCGGCCGGTGCGAGCCCCTCCACCTCGACCCGGCCCCGGGCGCTCTCGTTCACCGCCCGGGCGAGCAGCTCCGGGTCGATGGCCCGGGAACGGGGTTTCCGGATCTCGAGGACGAACGGGCGTCCGCGTCCGAGCATCCGCGCATCGATGTCCTCCCGCCCCATCCCGTGGAACCGGCTGCCCTCGCCCCGCGTCGCCGCCAGGACCGGGGCGGCGATGAGCTCCTCGACGCTCTCGGCATAGGTCTTCCCCGTCCCGCGGCATTTCTCGCAACCGCGACCGTGGCACCTCCGGCACGGCCAGCGGGTCTGGGGCAGCGTTCGATCGAACTTGCGGTACCGGCCGCGGAGGTAGAGCGGCCCCACGGTGATGTCGACCCGCCCCGTCGGCAGGTCGGCGAGGAAGACCATTTCGGCCTCGTGGTTCGTCCCTTCCGCCCCCGTGGCGACCATGAGCGCCTTGCCGAGCTCGCGGTTGAACGCCGTCCGGGCGCTCTCCCCCCAGGCGGTCCCGACCTCGGTCCAGAGCGCCTCCTCCCGGGCGAGCAGCTCCGGCTCCCAACGGGAACCGACGGTGAACCGGTTCCAGGCATACTCCGCCGCCGCCTCCCGCGCGCGGCGGACCCAGGTCTCCATCCGGTGGAAGGCGCCCGCGCACAGGCGGCAGTCCGGTCCGGCGGCCGCCGCGAGACCGGGGACGGCGGCGCGGAGCCGCTCGGCCCGTTGCGGGTTCGTCAGCCCGTGGCCGGCCCGGCCCACCAGGCGGCCGAGGCACTCGTCGCAGAGCCCGAGGCCGTGGGCCCGCTCGGCGACCGCGAGGAGCTCGGGGGAGAGCGGCTGCGGGAAGATCGTCTCCGTCATCGTCCTCCGAGGGGCCCCACCGAACGACCGGACCGGCGGCGAACCACGGCCCGACCGGTGGCGGGCAGCGGTCCTGTCGGATAACTCTTCGTCCCGCATACCTTCTTACGGCGCGCGGCCTTCGCCGGGCATGGCGGTCCCCCCCATCACCGAGGAGGAACTCACCCGGGCCATCGTGCAGACGCTGGTCGCCCACGGCAAGGTCACCGCCGAGGAGGCCGGACCGACGGCCCGGCTCGTACTGGCCTACTTCGGGCCCGGCGACAGCGTGCTCGACAACAAGCTCACGAGCGAGGACCGGGACCGGTTCTACCTCCTCGAGGAGGAGGGGCTCCTGACGAGCGACGAGGAGGACGCCACCGTCGCCCGCGGGAAGACCTGGCGGATCCACTACTGGCTGCTCAAGAAGACCCGGGTGCGCGAGGCCGGGCAGAGCGGGACCGCGGACGCCTCGGGCGGCTTCGAGGCGGTGTACCGGGAGATCGGCGAGGACCAGTGGAAGCGCGAACGGGACCCCTCGGCCCGTCCGCCGACGCCCCGCTGAAGGATCGGGGGAGGGACCGGGGGGCCGCACCCCCGCTCCGCGTCGCCCCGGCGGGGGCGCGACGTCGAAGGGTTACCGGCGGGCCGGCGGCCGTACCGACGCGGTCGCCGGCCGGATCGGCGGCGGCCGGAACTTCGGATGGGCGGCGAGCGCTCCCGGATGGGAGGACTGGACGATGATGCGACGGACGTATTCGATCGCGAGGAAGGCGAGGAAGATCCCGAGCGCGAGGCCGAGGGCGGAGAGCGCGTCGGCGACGTTGCCGGTCAGGCCGAGGACGGCGGCGAAGCTGCCGAGCGAGACCACGGCGTTGAAGGCCCCGTGGAGGGCGACGGCGCCGAGGTAATGCGTCGACGCCGCCCGCCCGCGGCCGGTGAGCCGCTCCGCGGCGTACCCGTAGCCGAAGACCGCCGTGGAGCTTCCGTGGAGCAGCACGCTCGAGATGCTGCGGAGGGCGATGAGGGCGATCCCCGCGACGATGCCGCCCGTGGCGTAGGCCCCGAGGCCGTACAGGAACGTCTCGAAGAACCCGAACCCGAGCCCGACGCTGGCGCCGAGGACCGCCCCGTCGGCGATGCGCCGGATCTGGGCGCGGTACGCGTAGACCCCCGAGGCCTTGAGCGCCTCCTCGATGAACGGGGCGGCGACCAGGATGAGGAAGAACTGACCGGCGGTGGTGTTCCCGTTCAGGAAGACGAACTCCGGGGCGGGCACCGCCACGGCGAGCCCGGTACCGCCGGCCACCAGTGCCGCCTCGACGACGGCGGCGACGATGGTGGCAAAGAAGGCGCCGTAGGCGAAGCAGCGGAGGACGACCCCCCACCCTTCCTTCTGCCCGAACTCCGTGGTCCGGACCCAGGAGAGGTAGAGGAGGGCCGGCAGGAGGGCGATCAGGACCAGCAGCAGGAAGCTCTCGAGGGCCACCAGGCCGCTCATGGCGGCGCCTTCGGACCGCCGGGGGCGTCGGCCGCGGGCGGGTACGCGTAGAACCCCTCGCCGCTCTTCCGGCCGAGGGCGCCCGCCTCCACCATGGTCCGCAGGAGCGGGCAGGCGCGGTACTTCGGATCATGGAACCGGTCCCAGAGGACATCCAGGATCGCGAGCGCCGTATCGAGGCCGATGAGGTCGAGGAGCGCGAGCGGGCCCATCGGGTGGTGGAACCCCTTGGTGTAGGCGGTGTCGATATCCTCGCGGGTCGCCACCCCCTCGTACAGCATCCAGACCGCCTCGTTCAGCAGCACCGCGACGGCGCGGCTGGTGACGAAGCCCGGGGAGTCCCGGCTCGCGACCACGGTCTTGCCGAGGGACCGGGCGAACTCCCGGGCCCGTTCGAGCGACTCCGGCCGGGTCCGGTGGCCGGGGATGATCTCGACGAGCTCCATGGAGAGGACCGGGTTGAAAAAATGGATCCCGACGAGCCGACCGGGATCGGCGAGCCCCTGGCCGAGGGCGGTGATGGGCAGCGAGGAGGTGTTCGAGACGAGGAGCGCCTGCGGCGAGGCCACCGCCTCGAGCTCCCGGAAGAGCGCCCGCTTGAGCTCGAGCTGCTCCGGCACGGCCTCGATGACGATGCCGGCGGCGTCGGCGCGCCGGAGCCCGATCGCGGTCGCGATCCGGCCGAGAGCGGCGGAGACATCCGTGGGGGTGAGCCGGCCGCGGCGGACCTCGCCCTCGAGCGCCCGCCGGAGGTGGAGCTCCCCCTTCCGGAGGAGCTCCTCGGAGAGGTCCTCGAGCGTGACGAAGTAGCCCGCGACGGCGCACTGGGCGGCGATCCCGCTGCCCATGAGTCCGCTGCCGACCACGAACACCCGGGTTCGCGAGAGCGAACGGGGGTCCTCCGCCGCGGCCGACGTTCCGGTCACGGCATCCCCGAGGGAACCGGCGTGTTAAAGGGGTTCCCCGCCCCGTCCCGGTAGGCGCAGGCGCGGCAGCGGGGCCCGCTCGACGGCTCGCCGCAGACCGAGCACCGTCCGGGGACGCTCGCGGCCCCGCCGGCGGGCCGGCGCGGTCCACGGAGGAACGCGTCCCGGGTCCTCAGGAGCGACTGCCGGGTTCCGGGCATCGCTTCTTCGAGCTGCCAGAGGATGTCGCGGAAGACGTTCCGCACCGCCGCTCCGGCGTGGGGGCACTCCCCGTGGTCGAACGGCAGGTCCCGGAGCCGGGCGTAGAGGTACACTTCGCGCTCGGGGATGGCCGCGAGCGGGGCGATCCGGGGGACCAGCCCTTCTTGTCGGGTCCGGTGGGGGGCCATCCGTTCCAGTCGGCCGAGGTCGGCCCGGGCGAGGTTCATGAGGACGGTCTGGGCCAGGTCGTCGAGGTTGAACCCCAGGACGAGAACGGTGGCCCCCTCGTCCCGGGCGGCCCGGTTCAACAACGTGCGGCGCCAGACGCCGCAGAACGAGCAGGGTGCCGTCCCCGGGAGCGCCCGGGCGGTCCGGTCGGTCGTCACCCCGAGCCGCTCGCCCATCGACTCGATCCGGTGCTCGATGCCGAGCCGGGCGGTGAGCGCCCGGGCCGACCGGAGCGTCGCGTTCCGGTACCCGTCGATCCCCTCGTCGACGCTGACGGCCACCAGGCGGACGTTCGGCCGACGGGAGAAGTACCGCTGCGTCAGGACGAGGGCGACGGCCGAATCCTTGCCGCCCGACACGGCGACCGCCACGGTGCCTCCCGCGAACCGCGGCAGCTGCCGGTGCATCTCCCGCCGCACCCGCTCCTCCACGGAGTCCCGGAAGTGGCGGTCGCAGAGGTGCCCGGAACAGTACGGCTGGTCGATGACCGCCGGCCGTTCGCACCGGTCGCAGGGCATGGGGACCCCAGAGGGGCGGAGCAGATATCCCCGGGGGGCCGACGGCCGGAAGCGGGCGATCCCGCCGGCCGGAAAGACGGGCGCGGGGCGGGGCGGGCGGGCGTGGCTCCCCGGACCGCGGGGAGGGTCGGTTCCATAAAGAGCCCGGGAGCCCATCCCCGGGGCCGTGGCGCGGGGCGCCCGCCGGGCCCGGTGGAATCGGCGCCGCCGGAGCGGGGGTCCCCCGGGGCGGGGTCCCGGACGGCCCGCCGGGCTCCTCCTGTTCGTCCTCCTGCTGACCCTGTCGGGGGTCCCCGCTCCCGGCCTCCGTCCACCACCGGCCGGAACGGCCGCGCCCCGGCCGCTCTCCGTGGCCGCGCCCCGCGGGGCTCCCGTCGCCGCACGGCCCGACGTCGGCCTCGGGATCCCCCCGGCGATCGCCCTGTCCCGGGGGGCGGCCCCCCGACCCCGGAACGGCACCCTGGAGAACCTCTTCTTGAACGGCACCGAGTCGCTCAACCTGAGCCGGACTCTCACGCTCGGAAACCTCACCCTCGAAGATTCTGCGCGGCTTTCCTTCGGCAACCCGAACTATAGCGCCACCCTCACCGTGGAAGGGTCCGTTTTCCTGTATGGCCGGGCGCGCCTGACCCTCTGGGACGCCTTCCTCACCTTCGCTTCCCCGTACAGCGACGCGCAGTTCCTGGAGGTCGCGGCAAACGGCTCGGTGATCCTGAAGGATGTCGACCTGACCTCGGGGGGCCACGATTGGTCGGCCCGGATCAGCCAGAACGGGAACCTCACGGTGCTCGGCACCGCGTTCGGCTCCTGGTGCGTGGCGAGCTTCAACGGTTCCGCTCAGGGCTTTAGCAGCTAATGGCGCAACCTATACGTAGGCCACACTCCATGTCCTATCGATGGACATTTTGCTTCGCCCGGGAGAGGCGGCACGAAGGCTCGGCCTCACGGTCACGACCATCCAACGGAT
>JAJZDH010000030.1 GCA_021828665.1 Thermoplasmata archaeon | reverse complement strand
TGGAGGAAGGAGGTTCATGTCCGCTAGGACAGATGCCTTCCGAGGATTCAGGAACCCAGCATCAACCGTGCTTGCCACGGTTGTCTAGGTATGGGAGAACGGCATGTACTACGAGCCCAGCAGGCGGCCCGCACGGTCGCCCACGCCAGGCGAGCGTGGTGAGGGTAGTCGCGCTCACGTGGATGAGGGGGTCCGTGGCGGCCCGGAGAGCAATCAGGACCACCAAGCAGGCAACCGGCTCGCCTCATGCCGCGAAGAAGTAGAGGCCGTTCTCGGCGGCCGCGAAGCCGATCCCGGCACCCGCGGCGGAGGCGTCGTTGGCCCCCCGGCGGGCCCGAGCCCACCCCGTCGGACCCCCGTCGCGACCGGGCACCACCGATGGGAGCGTCGGACTGCTCGGGATCGATTCACGGGCCGGCGGCGGCGGACCGGCGCCGCGGGCCGGTTCCGGCCGCCGCGGCCGGGGCCCGGCCGGCGAGGTCGAGGAGCTTCTCGGTCGCCCGCGGGATCGGCCGGCGGCGGAGCTCGTCGACCGTGAGCCAGCGCTGGTGGGGTCGGAGGCGGGCCGGCGGAACGCCGGCGAGCGACCCCGAGAACAGATGGAGCTCGACCCGGAGGTGCGAGTAGGCGTGGCGGACGATGCCGACGGGAAGGAGGCGGCCCGCGGTGAGGCCGGTCTCCTCGCGGAGCTCCCGGCGGGCCGCCTCCTCCGGGCTCTCGCCCTCCTCGATGCGCCCCCCGGGGAGCTCCCAGAGGCCCCCCAATAGCCCCCCGGGGGGACGCCGCTGCGCGAGCAGGCGGTCTCCCCGGGTCAGGAGGACGACCGCCGCCCGCCGCCGCGGCGGCTGGCTCCGCCGGGGTCGGGCGCGGGGCAGCCGGTCGGGGTGCGCCAGCTCCCGGAACGCCCGGCAGCCGGCGGCGACGGGGCAGGCGCCGCAGAGTGGGTTGCGGGGTCGGCAGATCCGTTCCCCGAGTTCCATGACCGCCTCCTGGAACCGGCCCGGATCCCGCCGGGGGAGCTCGGCGGCGAGCCGGCGGGCGAGCTCGCGCCGGCCGGGGCCCCGTCCGGCGTCCCCCTCGAACCGCGTCCAGCGGGAGATCACCCGGACCCCGTTCGCCTCGAGCGCCGGGACCCGCTCCCCGAAGGCGAGGCTCGCCACGGCCGCGGCGATGTACGGCCCGAATCCGGGGAGCTCGGCGAGCTCCCGCGCGCGGCGCGGCAGCTGCCCGCCGAGGCGGGACCGGATCTCCCGCGCCGCGCTCCGGAGCGCCCGGGCCCGGCCGTAGTAGCCGGCGCCCTGCCAGACCTTGAGGACGCTCTCCTCCCGGGCCCGGGCCAGGTGATCCAGGTCGGGGAACCGGGCGAGGAACCGTTCGTAGTGCCCGAGGACCGAGTCGACCCGGGTCTGCTGCAGGAGGACCTCCGCGATCCAGATCCGGTAGGGATCCCGGTCCCGCCGCCAGGGCCACGGACGCCGTTCGGCCGCGAACCAGGCGAGGAGCGCTCGACGCCGGGCCCGAAAGATCGCGCGCCCGTCCGGCACGGCCCGCCTCCGGGGAACCCCGACCACGGCCGCTCACGGACCGGCACGGTTAAACCCCCCCGGCCCCATGGAACCGCAGGCGGGGCATGGCCGAATCGCGGGAGCTCCTGCTCGTCACCGACGACACCTTCGAATCCGAGGTCCTCCGATCCCGGATCCCGGTCGTCGTCGACTTCTACGCCGACTGGTGCGCCCCGTGCCGGGTCGCCGAGCCGGTCCTCGCCCAGATCTCCCGGAACCTCGCGGGCCGGGTCAAGTTCGCCAAGGTCAACGTCGACGAGTCCGGCGCGGTCGCCCAGTCCTACGGGATCACCTCGATCCCGACCTACCTCTTCGTCGCCGGCGGGCGCGAGAAGGGCCGCGAGCTCGGACTCGTCGCCCCCACCGAGTTCCGGACCGTACTGAAGCGCTACTTCGAGTTCGTCTGAGGGAGGGGGGCCGAACGGTCGCCCCGGTCGGCGGCCGCTTCCGCGGGGAGGCGGCGGTGGTGACCGGCGCCTCGCGGGGCATCGGCGCCGCCATCGCGCGGGCCTTCGCGGCCGAGGGGTTTCGGCTCTTCCTCGCCGGGCGGGACCGGGCCGCGCTCGAGGCCGTCGCGGCCCCGCTCCGGGAGGGTGGCACGCCGGTCGCCCTTTGGGTCGGGGAGCTCCTCGAGGAGGGGGCGGTGGACCGCCTCGCCGAGGCGGCGCGGGCTGCCGTCGGGGTCCCGTACGTCCTCGTGAACAACGCGGGCGCCGTGCGGGCGGCCCGGCTCGAGCTCCGTTCCCCGGGGGAGGTGGCCGACGAGCTCCGGCTCGACCTGGGAGTCCCCCTCGTCCTCGCCCGCGCCTTCCTGCCCGACCTCCTTCGGCGCGGCCGCGGCCACCTCCTGAACCTGGGGAGCGGCATCGTGGACCTGCCGCTCCCGCGGCTCGCCGTCTACGCCGCCGCGAAGAGCGGCCTCCGGGGATTCTCGGTGGCGCTGGACCGGGAGACCCGCCGCCGCGGGGTCCGGTCGACGGTCCTCGAGCCGATCTTCGTGCGGACCGCGCTCGGGCGCCTCCCCGGTGGCGGTCCGCCGCCGATCGAGGCGGTGGGCCGGCGCCATCCGCACCTCGTCCTCGCCCCGGAGGTGGTGGCCCGGTACGCCGTCGGGGCGCTGTACCGGCCGCGGGAGATCGTTCGGATCCCCCGGGCGTGGGGGCTCCTGCGCCCGCTCCTCGTGGCGGCCCGGCCGCTGTACGGGAACCGGATCGGCCTTCCGCCCCCGAGGGCGGCACCGGCGGCCGCTCGGGAGGACCGCCCCCCCCCGGCCGATCCCTCCGGACCCCGCTGAGCGGCGGCCCCGAACCATGCGCGGAGGCCGGTACGGTCGCCGGCGGTTCCCGTCCGGCGGGGGACCCTCCGGCACCGACCGGTGCGGATTCCGCCGGTCCGGAATCCGACGCCGTCCGGAGGGCTCCGCACGGCAGCTACCGACCGGCACCCCCGGAGCTCCCCGGGGAGCGCGGGGTCCGCCAATCCCGGCCGCGGGGCCGGTCCGGGGGTGGGGACGGGCCGCCCCGGGCGGTTCCCGCGCGGCTCAGTGACGGAAGACCCGCCAGCCGGTGAAGCTCATCGCCATCCCGTTCCGGTCGGCGGCGGCGATGACTTCCGCGTCCCGGAGGCTGCCGCCCGGCTGCAGGATCGCGGCGATGCCGGCCCGGGCCGCCACCTCGATGCCGTCGGCGAACGGGAAGAACGCATCGGAGGCGAGGACGGCGCCCCGGGCCCGGTCCCCGGCCACGCCGCAGGCGAGCTCCACCGCCTTGACCCGGGTCGGCTGGCCGGAACCGATCCCCACGGCCACCGAGCCCTGCGCCAGGACGATGGCGTTGCTCTTGGCGTGGCGGACCACCCGCCAGGCGAACCCGAGCGCGTCGATCTCCTCCTCGGTCGGACGGCGGACCGTCACCGGGCGGAGATCGGAGCGGGCGAGCTCGCGTCGGTCGGACTCCTGGAGCAGCAGGCGGCCGAGCGCGCTCCTCGCCTCCCACCGCGGTGCGGCGGGCGGATCGGGCCGGGCCCGGAGGAGCTTCAGCTTGCGCCGTCCCCGGAGCGCCTCCCGCTCGGCGGGGTCGATCCCGGGGACCGCCAGGAGGTCGACGAAGATCCCCCGGAGCGGCCCGGCGTCCCCTTCGGCGAGCGGCCGGTTGACCGCCACCGCGCATCCGTACCGGGCCACGGGGTCGGTCGCCACCGCCCGCTCGATCGCCTCCCGGATCGTCGGGGCGCTCGCCACGCCGGTCGGAGTGGCATGCTTGACCACCACCGCCGTCGGGGCGGCGAACTCGGTGAGGAGCCCCAGCGCCGTGTCGAGATCGAGGAGATTGTTGTAGGAGAGCGGCTCCCCCTGGAGCGGCTCGATCGGCAGCGGGGCGAACGGGAGCGCCGGGGAGCTCGCGAGGAGGTACGGCTGGGCGGCCTGATGGGGATTCTCACCGTACCGCAGCGGGGTGGGCTCCCGCCGGAACTCCAGCCGCTCCGGGAACGGGGTCGCGGCCGCCGCGTCGTCGGGGGCGGCGAACGCCCGGGCGATGGCCCGGTCGTACGCCTCGACCCGGGCGAACGCCCGGGCGGCGAGCTCCCGGCGGAGGGCCGCCGGAAGGGTGCCGCCGCCGCGGTCGAGCGCCTCGAGGAGCCCCGGATACTGCGCCGGCTCGGTCAGGACCGCCACCGCGGCGTGGTTCTTGGCGGCGGCCCGGGCAAGGGTGACCCCGCCCACGTCGATGAGCTCCTCGAGCGCGCCGGGCCGGAGCGGTTCCCCGGCCTTCTCCTCGAACGGGTAGAAGTTCACCGCGACCAGATCGATGGCCAGGAGGCCGCGGGACGCGAGCTCCTGCCGCCCTTCGGGGCTCCGGGGCGCCAGGATGCCGCCGAGGAGGCCGGGGTGCAGCGTCTTGATCCGGCCCCCGAACCAGGTGCCGATCCCGGTGAGCTCCTCGGCGGGGTGGACGTCGAGGGCGGAGGGGCGGAGGCCCCGGCGGGTCCCCTCGGTGGCCCAGAGCTCCACCGCGTGGCCCGCGAGACCGCGGGCGAGCCGCTCGAGACCGGTGGGGTCGGAGACCGACAGGAGCGCGCGGCGGACCGGGACCGCGTCGGGATCCTCCGGGTCCAAGGGCCGTACCCGGGACGGGGAGCTACGGGGCGCCATAACGGTGTCGCGGCGCCTAGGCGAGGGAGAGGGCGACCGTGACCTGGGTGACCGAGAGGGAGATCACGTTGATCGGGAGGAGGAGCGTCACCGAGACCCCGGCCGGCGGATCGAGGCAGCTGTACGGGGAGGGGAAGGCGTACGGCGGGGTGCAGGCGATCACCCCCGCGGTGACGGCGGTGGGCAGCGTCTGGAAGTAGCTCGCCCAGGCCCCCGGGTAGGCGGTGGTCAGGTTGAGCGCGCTCGCGACGAAGTAGATGCGGTCGGTCTCGTTGCTCTTCAGGAGGGAGTGCCGCACCGAGACCAGGTGCGAGACGATGCCGGTCGTCTCGGTGCCGCCCTCCGAGAACGGGGCGCCCACGACATCGACGAGGACGAGGGAGCCGGTCCAGCCGGTGGCGGTATCGGCGAAGTGGAACGGGGGCGGGGCGACCATGATCGAGCCGATCCCCGGGTGGGAGAGGATGACCGCTCCCTGGTCGTAGACGAGGTCGGCCGGCGGGACGTACTGGTTGTTCAGGTGGACCTTGAGCCCGGAGGAGAAGGCGGAGGCGTACTGGCTGGGGTAGCTCAGCGTGAACGCGCAACCGCCCGCGAAGGAGGTCGTGTTGCGGAAGGTGAGCGTCCCGGGGTCGAGCGGCAGCGGCCCCGACGTGTTGGAGATCCCGAAATCATTCTCCCAGGTCACGTTGACGCTGGCCCCGGAACCGGCGGAAGTGTTCCAATAAAACCGGTCGGAAGCGGCGAGCGCTCCCTCCGGGCACGGCTGGTCGACCGACCCGAGGAACGACACCTGCATGGAAACGGCCTGCCCGTTGAGGGAGGTCGTGACAATATCGTGTTCGCCGTAGATCCAGACGAGGACGCGGGGACTGCCGTTGCCCCCGCTGCTGCCCTTGTCGAGATTGAGGGTGAGGTCGGAGCCGTTGAGGATCACGTAGGTGACGCCGATGGAATGACCGACCCAGTCCACGGTGATCGAATCGTTGTTGCCGGTGAAGTTGAGGAGGAAGGTCGGGGAGCCGCCGTTGAGCTTGAAGGTGTAGCTGTTCCCGGGCGAGCCCGTGAGATTGTCCCAGGCGGCCCCGTGGTTGCAGGGCTGCCCGGTCGGCGGGCAGCCGGGTACGGCAATCCAGTCCGGGGGGTTCGGCACGATCCGCGTGAGCGTGTAGTTGAAGCTGGTGAGCGCCGAGGAGCTCTCCTGGGAGATGACCCCGGTGGAGGGGCCGGCGAACGGCGGGGCGCCCGCGGAGCCGAGGGTCACCGGCAGGAGCTCGGAGATCGGCAGCTGGGGGTTCGCCGCCTGGGCGAGGACCGTGTACTGGAGCCGCGTGAGCTGGTTCTCGATCTGGAGGGTGTGCTGGAACTCGTTCTGGTCCATCTCGGCCGGGAGCTGCGCGAGGACGTAGTTCGCGATGAAGCTCGTCAGGAGCAACAGGCCGAGCATCACCGCCACCGGGGCGACCTGGGCGGAACGGGCCCGCGCCCGACGCTGCCGGATCGTCCGCCAGCGGAGATGCCTGCGAGGTTCGATCACGGGGAACGGGGCGGCTCCTGCCCGCCGTCCCCCAATTATCCCGGGGCCCGGTATTTAATCATGCGGACGACCCCGCGGTGGGGTGCGGCGCATTCCCGGGGCGCCCGCGCGCGGCACCGGACGGGGGCCGGCGGGAACGCGGAGGGTTCCCCGCCGGCGCTCCGGGAGGCCGGAGCGCCGCGGCCGGGCCACCCCCCCGGCCCCCGGGGGAACCCGGCGGGGCCAAGGATAATCTCGGCTTCCGTCCTGAGGGGGCGCGCGGCCATGGCGGGAACGGGCGCGGGAACGCCGCGGTGGTCCGGCTCCCGTGCGACCGCTGGGCGGGAGGACCCCTCCGCCCGGGGGCCCGGGGCCGGCCGGCGCGGGGCCGCCCGGGGAGGCTCCCGACGGCGACGGGAATGAGGACGGAGCCCCCGGGGGGCCCCCGTCTTCCCGGCCTGCCGCTCTCCCTCCGGGCGGTCCCGGCCTCCGTCGAGAACCACGTGCGGTACCGGGAGTTCGGCCTCTCCGTGCCGGACGCGGTCTTCCTGCCGCCGGCGGTGGCGGCGCTCCTCGACGGCCCGGAGTCCGAGCCCGTCGAGTTCATCGAGGACGACAACCGCGGGGCGATCCGGCCCGAGCCGTCGGTCCGGTGGGACGGCCTGCCGTTCTACCTGTCCGTCAAGGGGGTCGGCTCGCCCGTGGACCCGTACAGCTCCGGGCCGCTCAACGGTGCCTTCGCGGCCCGGCTCACGAACGATCCCGAGGTGCGCCGCCGCCTCCTCGCCGCCCCCGCGGTCGGATCGGACCGGATGATCACGGGGGAGCTCTGGCTGAAGGGGTCCCCGTACGGCGGCCAGGGGGAGCTCCACGCCCGGACGGCGCTCGCGGTATCGGAACGCGCCCACGGCACCGACCTCGCCGGCTTCCGGATCGCCCCCGTCGTCAAGATCGCGTTCCTTCCGGAACGGCTTCAGGAGCGGCTCCGGGAGATCTCCTGGTACCGCCGCTACCGGGGTCGCTTCGTCCAGGAGTTCCGCCTCGTCCCCTCGAACGTCCGGATCTACTTCCACTCCCGGAGCACGGTCGGGACGGACATCCGGTACGTCTTCGACCGGTTCGGCCTCGACTCGGCCGCCCGGGCACTGGGGTTCGAGGTGCGGTTCGTCCGGAGCGTCCTCCCCCTGCTCACCCTCTTCGCCCGGACGCTGGTCCGTCGGCCGTCGGGGGACCGGTACAGCGGCCTCGACTTCCACGATGTCTGGCTGGACAAGGACGCGGTCCTCGCCCCCGACGGGACCGTCTACTTCGTCGACCTCGAGGGGATCGAGCCGGTCTCGGTGGAGGCGTCGGAGGTGCCCGGACGGATCGAGGACCAGGTGTACCGGTCCCTCTACGAGTTCTCGTTCGCCTTCGAGCAGATCGAAGGCGAGCGGCGGCGGCGGTTCGGCGGGATCGGCGGGCGCCGGGACCACTTCGAACGGGTCGCGCGGGAGGCGCTCCGCGACGACCCGTTCCTCCGGCTGTGCCCGGACGGCGCCGGCCTCGCGCTGGAGATCCGGAACGCCCTCGGCGAGGAATCCCTTAATATCCGGTTCCCGTGGCTCGACCGTTGAGATGAGCCGCGCTTCGGAGGTCCTCGGCTTCCTCGACGCCCTCGCCGAGGGCAAGGCGCTTCCGGAGCTGCCCCCCGCCGAGGTGGCCCATCTCCGGGCGCTGGGCCTGGTGAGCTTCCTCGACGCGGCCGAGTATGCGGCGCTGGGCGAGGAGATCCGTGGGATCGAGTCGGCCCGGGCGGCGATCGAGCGCGACGGGGCCGAACGGTCCCGCCTCGCGGGCGTGGCCACGGAGGAGTTCCGGGCGACCCATTCGCTGCTCTTCCACTTCCACAGTGCCCTCCGCCGGCAGGATGAGGAAGCCCGGGCGGCCACCGACCGGGCGGCGCTCCAGGCCGAGGAGACCGCGCTCCGGGCCGACGAGGAGCGGTACGCCCAGCTGCTCGCCCGCCAGTCGCTGTACCAAGCGCTCCAACCGGGCGCCGGCGGCTACCTCGCCATCACCGCGGCGGGTTCGGTGGCCCTGCGCGACCTGACCGTCCGGGTCTACCGGGTCGGCCCGGAGGAGTTCTCGACGTACTGGTCCGAGGCCCAGCAGATCGACCAGGAACTGAACGCGGTCGCCGATGCGGCCGGGGCGCTGGTGACCTCGCTGGCCGGCCAGCTCCCCGGGGTGGATCGTTCCTACCTCTGGGCGGTGGCGATCGGGATGGCGAAGCGCGGGGGCGACCCGGCCGCCCGCGCCGCCACCTTCGAGGAGGCGTACCGTGCGCTCCGTCCGCTCGGAGGGAACGAGGAGAACCGGCTGATGGCGGCGGAGATCCTCACCGTCCGGGAGCGCGCCCCGGCCGACAGCCTCCCGGATCTCCGGGCGCTGGAGGCGGCGGTCCGGAACGCCGGCGTCCCCCCGGAGGCGTCCCTCGGCGTGGCCGCCGTCCTGCTGCTCGGACAGCGGCAGGACGGCACCTTCGCCACCGCGAACCTCCCGCTCTTCCTCAAGGCCACCCCCTCCTACGAGTCGGCCGCGCTCCTCGCGGTGGTGAACGAGCCGTTCGCCGATCTCGCCTCGAAGTTCCAGACGGCCCGGGCGATGTTCGCGGGATGGGGATTCGCCCCTTCCGAGGATGTCGAGCTCTCGGCCGCGTACCTGACGACGTCGGAGCTCCCGCTCGAGGGAGTCGGCCCCAAGCTCGCCATCATCGTTCGGGGGCTCGCCCACTACCTCCAGTACCCGCTCGCCGCCGCGGCGATCCTCACCTCGATTCCCGTCATGGAGGCGAACGAGACGCTCCGCCTCCTCGAGTCCGCCTACGAACAGCTCGGCCGCCGCACCGGCCCGCTTCCCCCGTCGGAGCTCGTCTGCCTCGCCGTCCGGTTGATCCACGGCGTCCGGGTCACCTCGGTGACGGCGCTCGACCCCACCGCCGCGGCCGCGCCGCGGGTGGGGTACGGCCCGATGGTCCATCCGATCCTCGTCCCGCTCATGGTCACGCAGATGTTCTACTACGCCACGTTCAGCGGGATCGGGGGCGCCCATCCCGGCCACGTCCACAGCTTCGGGGGGTTCACGGGATGAGGTGGCGTCGCCGGGGAGCGCTCTCCGGCGCCGTCGCGATGGCGGCGGTGGCGTCCGTCCTGGGGCTCTTGCTCGCCGCGGCCCCCCCCGCCGCGGCCCACTACCTCCCCCGGGCCGGCGACGATCTCCACTACACGGAGACGATCGAGCTCGACGGGGGGACCGGCAACTACACCGGCTACACGGAGAACACGTTCATCAACGGCAGCCTCTCCGTCCGGTCCGTCCTTCCGAACGGCACCGAGAATGCGAGCTACCAGAGCACGACCCACTGGGAGAACAACAACGGCCAGGCCGAAACGTACCCCTCCCAGGGGAACTTCACCTTCTCCGCCCTCTCCTTCCACTACGTGCAGGGGACCGACAACCAGACCGGCTACACGGACCCCTACGTCTGGTTCTTCATGAACGCCTCCCTCGGGGTGGGGGCCACCTTCTACCTCCTGAACTCCCCCTTCACCGTCCTTTCCACGAACCAGAGCTACCCGTGGAGCGCGAGCCCGACCGGCTACGTGGCCACCCTCTCCGCCAACTCCACCGGTTCCTACCAACGGAACGACGTCTACGGGGTATTCACCGCCTCCTACACGTGGCGGGCCTACTTCGACCCGGCGACGGGGTATATCGTGGGGTACCTGTACACGGAGCACGACCGGGACAGCGCCGGGGACGGGTTCACCTGGATCGACGCGTTGTCGGTCACGAGCGCGAGCTACCCCCTCACCCCCGCCACCGCGCCACCGCCGGCGGCCAGCCCCTCCAGCTCCTCCGCGCTCCTCCCGTACGTCGCGCTGGGGATCTTCGCCGCGGCGGCCGTCGTCGCCGTGGTGGTGGTCGTCGTCGTGCGGGCACGAAGGGGTCGCGCGCACCCGCTGCCGGCGCACGCCCCCGGAGGTTCGGTGCCGTACGCCCCCGCCTACGCCGCCCCGGCGCCCGTGAACCTCACGCCGTCCGGTCAGCCGGCGGTCCAGCAGGTGGTCCTCCGGGAGACGGTCAAGGTCAACTGCCGGTACTGCGGCACGCTCATCGACACCACCGCCACCGTCTGTCCGGTCTGCGGGGCGCCCCGCTCCTGAACGGCGCCGTTCCTCCCGGACCGGCCGCCGTCCCGGCTCCCCGATGTCCCCCCCCGGAGCCCGGCGCGGTTCCTGACGGCGGAGGGCCGGTTCGAACCCCCCCCCGCTGGTCCACTCGGGGGGTGGTGCGGACGGATGCGGTGTTCTCCCGCCGGGCAAAGTTCCGGCAATCGGATCCCCCCGGACGAGGTGGGAACCATCTCACTTTACGCCGGATCTCCTCCGCGCTTGGCCTCCCGATCCACCGGTGGGCGGCGTCGTTCGAGACCTTCGCGTACTCCTCGATCGCGGGGACGAACTCGGGCTCGCCGGGGAAACTCCCTCGGGGGAGCCTCAGCGGTCGGAGATGGCCCGACCGGCCTCCGAACCTCCTCCTCCCCGACGAAATCGTCGGAACACCGTGGAAGGCGAACCTCGGGCGACGTGGGAGGGGAGGAATCCGAATCCGCCGGCAGTACGACGGTCGGTGGCGGATCGACCGGTCGGGTCGCCACGCCGCCCCGAGGGGACCCGTGCCACCGCCCCCGGCCCCCTCCCGCCACCTGCCGGCCCGGGGGCGCCCCCACCGGCGCCGCCGCCCGGGCCGATTGTCCGGAAGACCCCCGGGCGGGGGCCGACGCCCCGGGGAGCGGCAAGGGAGGGCGGCGGCGTCGCGATACGTCCCGGGAAGGCCGGCGGGATCGGGATGGCCAGCTATGCCGGGTTCGGAACGTTCCCCGGTCGGTGTCGCACCGGGGCATAGCAGCGCATCGTCGCCACCGCCCGCATCCCGGCGGCCTCGGCGAGCGCTCGCGAGGCCCGGTTGGTATCCGCGATCTCCGAGAGGGCGCTTTCGGCGCCGGCCGCCCGGAGCCACCGGAGGCGCGCCTGGAGAAGCTCCGTTCCCAGCCCGAGCCGGCGGTAGCGGGGAAGGACCGATACCGAGTGGAGGCGACCCCGGCGACCGGCCCGGGTGACCCACCCGACGCCCGCGATCCGGTCCTCGAGACCGATGACGAGGCACCGCTCGACGGCCGGATCGGCCCCGACCCACCCCCGCGGGTCGTAGGCCCCGTGGATCTCCATCATCGATCGGACCACCCCGGGGAGGTCCCGGGCCGTCGCGACGCGGACGGGGTAGGAGAACTCGCCGGTCGGTGGGATCTCGGCCAGGTCGACCGCGAAGAGTTCGAACCGTTCGGAGGGGGCGGCCAGCTCGAGTTCGCAGAAGAACGCACCGTCCGGGCGTTCGGCCCGCATCGCCTCCGCGACGTCGGACGAGCGGGAGAAGATCGACCCCAACCCTTCCTCGGGATGGTAGATCCGGAGCCCCTCGACGGCCCCCGTCGCCGAGAGGGCAAGGGTCACCGTTCCGTCGCACCGGAGGGTGTCCCGGACGAACTCCGGCAGGAACGGGTCGAACCAGTCGGAAAGCCCGGTCAGCGAGTACCCGGCGAGCGGTTCCGGCCCCGCCACGGACACGAGCGGGCGGCCGGGGCCGACCGGAAGCGCCGGTGTACCCACGGAGCGCACCCGATGGCGATGGCCCGGGTAGGATAAGGGAGGGACGGGACGACCGTCGGGGCCCCTGCTGGGCCCCGAGATCCCCGATCCGGGGCCGGGGCGGGGGCGGCTCCGTGCCTCCCGCCGCGCGGCGTTCCGGTCCGCCGGGAGGTCAGGGGTGGGAGCGGTCCATCAGCCAGGCTTTGGCCTTGAGCAGGGTCCCGTAGGTGCGGACGGTGCCGATCCCGAGGGCGTCCGTCGGCCGGCGGTCCGGTGCCGGATTCCAAGCCCGCCGGGCCGCGGCCGCCGCCCAGTGCGGGACCTCGACGATGGCGCGGCGGCCCTGGATCCGGACGATCCGGACCGGCACGGGCCCGCGATGCTCCCGGGTCACCGACTCCCGGAGCGATTGCTCCAGGAGCCGCGGGCTGGCGGGGAGGGCCCCCGCCACCTCGAGTCCGAGGTACCGGGGGCGCGGGGTCGGCGGTCTAGCGGATGAGGTCGATGACTTCCTCGGACTCACCGCTGGCGTAGCCTCCCTTCTGGCCGAGGAGGCTCGTGGCCCGGACACCGGTGATGATGAGGAGCACCTTGATGGTGTTCTCCATCTCCGGGGAGTTCTCGACGGAGCATCCCCAGATGATCCGGGCGCGCTTCGAGATCTTGGCGCCCACGAGCGCGGCGGCCTTCTCCGCCTCGGAGACGGTCATGCTGGGGCCGCCAATCACCCGGACCAGGGCGCCCGTCGCATCCTTGAGCTCGACATTCCCGAGGAGCGGGGAGGTGAGCGCCTCGGTCACCGCCTCGGTGACCCGGTCGGTGGTGCTTTCGCTCTCGCCGAGCCCGATGAGGGCGACGCCGCCGTCCTTCATGACGGTCATGATGTCGGCGTAGTCCAGGTTCACGAGGCCGGGCCGCGTGACGATCTCGATGATCCCCTTGATGCCGGTCATGAGCACGGCATCGGCGAGCTTGAACGCCGAGTCGAGCGGCATCCGGGGGACCAGCTCCAGGAGCCGGTCGTTCTGGATGACGATGGTGGTGTCGCAGACCCGGCGGAGCCGCTCGAGCCCGTCCCGGGCCTGCTCCATCCGGACCGCCCCCTCGGCCGAGAACGGAAGGGTCACGACGCCCATGGTCAGGGCGCCGGCCTCCTTGGCGAGCCGGGCGACCAGATGGGCGGAGCCGGTTCCGGTGCCGCCCCCCATCCCCGCCGTGACGAAGACGATGTGGCCGCCGTTGAGGAACGTCTTGAGCTCCTCCTCGTTCTCCCGGGCGGCCTCCTCGCCGATTTCGGGACGGGCGCCGGCGCCGAGTCCCTTCGTGGCCCGCCGGCCGATGAGGATCTTGCGGGGCGAGTGGACGGTGAGCAGGTGCTTCGCATCGGTGTTGATGGCGCACATCTCCGCGCCCTGGATCCCTTCCTCGACGCACCGGTTGATGGTGTTGGAGCCGCCGCCGCCGCACCCGACGATCCGGATGTTGACCTTGAGCGCCTCCGCGAGCTTCGCGAGCTCCGCGTCGTCGCTGCTCTCGTAGCTGCCCCCGACCGGCTTCTTCTCCTCGACCAGGGACTGGCTCTCTTGATGCTTCGCGATCGCCTCTTGGATGATGGACTTCATTGATAGGTCTCCCTTCCCGTTTGTCGGACGAGCGTCATACGCTCTGGGCCACTCATCCCGGAATTTCCTACATAAAGATTTGCTTACAACGGAACCGCCCGTTCGCCCCGCGCCGGCCGATCTTTCCGGGGGGGGCGTGTCGGGGTGGGCGCTTGCCGCTCCCGGAGCCCGGTCCGGTTTCCGGGCGTGCCGGCCGCTCGAACCGCCCGCCCCACGACGGGGGTGCGGATCGGGCGGCGATCGTCGCGCGGCGGTGGCGTGGCACCGGTGGCGTGGGCGGGTCGCGGGCGTCGACACTTCCGGCGATCCCCGATCCTCCGGATCGCGAGCCCGCCCGGGAAGCGTCGGGGCAATCCGCCCGACGGGGAGAGCGTCGCGGGACCGTGGATCCTCCGGTTCGGTGGGAGTTGGCCGGCGCTCCGGATCGGGCCCTCCTCGCCCCGAAGCGGGAGAGGGGAGGCCACCGCTCGTCGGCCGCGGAGGACCCGAGTCCCGGCACCAACCTTCATGTGGGTCGGCAAGGAATGCATGTCCATGAACGACGAACCGCAGCCGATCCCCGAGTACGGCGGCGCTCCCCGGCTCGTCCGTGTCCCGGCGGAAGCCGAGATGACCTGCCGTTGCGGGAGCCGGATCCGCCGCGGGGAGGCCGGCCTTAAGGTGGC
>JAJZDH010000029.1 GCA_021828665.1 Thermoplasmata archaeon | reverse complement strand
GGCCGAGCCTTCGTGCCGCCTCTCCCGGGCGAAGCAAAATGTCCATCGATAGGACATGGAGTGTGGACTATGTATAGGTTGCGCCATTAGCTGCTAAAGCCCCTCCGACGGGGCGCGCCGCCGGCCCCCCTCGCCTTATATGCCCGGGCCGTGACGGCCCCTTCCGTATGGCGGCCTTCCCCCCCCGCGATCGTGCCGCTCGACGGGTGCCGGTGGGAGATCCCGCGGGACGCGTCGCGCGGCATGCGGGTGCCCGGCATCCTCTTCTCGAGCCCCGCGCTCCTCGAGGCGGCGGCCGCCGACCCGTCGCTCGAGCAGCTCCAGAACGTCGCCACCCTGCCGGGGATCCAGCGGGCCGCCTACGCGATGCCCGACATCCACTTCGGGTACGGCTTCCCCGTCGGGGGGGTCGCGGCGTTCGATCTCGCCGAGGGGGTGGTCTCCCCCGGCGGGATCGGCTACGACATCAACTGCGGCGTGCGGCTCCTCCGGACCCCGTGCGGCGCCGAGGAGCTTCGGCCCCGGCTTTCCGACCTTCTCGACGCCCTCTACCGGGAGGTCCCCTCCGGGGTGGGGTCGAAGGGGGGCCTCTCCCTGGGCGCGGGGGCGATGGACGAGGTCTTGGCCGGAGGGGCCGCCTGGGCGGTCGCGGAGGGCCACGGCCGCCCCGAGGACCTCCGGGTGCAGGAGGAAGAAGGACGGCTCCCCCGGGCCGACCCGTCGCGGGTGAGCGAAGGGGCCCGGAAACGGGGGACCCGGCAGCTCGGCACGCTCGGCAGCGGGAACCACTTCCTCGAGATCCAGCGGGTCGACGAGATCTTCGACCCGGAGTTCGCCGCGGCGCTCGGCCTCGAGACCGGTCGGGCCGTGGTGATGCTCCACACCGGCTCCCGCGGTCTCGGCCACCAGATCGCCACCGACTTCATCCAGCAGATGGACGAACGGCTCCACCGCGACGGGACCCGCCTCGTGGACCGCCAGCTCTCCTGCGCCCCCATCGGCTCCGACGAGGGTCAGGCGTACCTCGGAGCGATGGCCGCCGGCGCGAACTTCGCCTGGGCGAACCGCCAGCTCATCACCGAGGGGGTGCGCCGCGCCTTCCGGCGGGTCGTCCCGGAGGCGGCGGAGGGGATCGAGGTGGTCTACGACATCGCCCACAACATGGCCAAGGAGGAGCTCCACGAGCTCGACGACGGCCCGCGGCGGCTCCTGGTCCACCGCAAGGGGGCCACCCGGGCGTTCCCCGCCGGCCGGCCGGAGGTGCCGGAACGGTACCGCCGGTTCGGCCAGCCGGTCCTGATCCCGGGCGACATGGGCACGGCGAGCTACGTCCTCGCCGGGCTTCCGAGCGCCCTCGAGCGCTCCTTCGGCTCCTCCTGCCACGGCGCCGGCCGCCGGCTGAGCCGCCACGCCGCCGTCCGGCAGTTCCGGTTCGAGGAGGTCATCCGGGCGCTCGCCGCGAAGGGGATCCGGGTCCGTTCCGCCTCCCGCGAGGGGGTCACCGAGGAGGCGCCGGGCGCCTACAAGGATGTCGAGGAGGTCGTCCGCGTCGCCGAGGGGGCGGGGCTGACCCGCCGGGTCGCCCGGCTCCGCCCGATGGGCGTGGTCAAGGGCTGAGCCGCCGCCGGGGCCGATCGGCCGGCGGCCGCTCCGGCTCCGCCCGCCGGGAGAGGAGCCACGCGCCGGTCCCGGTGGCGAGCCCCCCGACCGCGCCGAGGAGGAGGAGGCCGGCCGCCGCCGCCGCGGCGCCGGAGAGCCCGGCGAACCCGGGGGTCCCCCCGGCGGAGGCGGCGACGGAGGCGGCGACCACGGCGGAGCCGCTGTAGGCCGGCGAGGCGGGCACCAGCGCGAACCAGAACCGTCCCAGGACCGCCGGCGGCGCCGGGAACGCCACCGACACCCCCACCGTCGGGGCGGCCGGCGGCACCGCCTTGGTCAGGAGCGGCGCGAAGAGGCCGCTGCCGTTCGGGGAGCCGAGACGGACCTGGATGACGAGGGGGGGGTCTCCGGTCCCGCAGCCGCTCCCGGGGGCGGTCCCGCCGCAGAGCGGCTCGTAGCTCGCCACGAGGTGGAAGATCCCGCCGGGGGCGACCGTGGCCGGCGCCACGGTGAGGTCGAGACGGAGCGCCGTCGGGGCGAGGACGAGGCCGGGCACGAGGAGGTCCGCGACCTCGCCGAGCGCATCGGTCGCGTTCGCCCAGAGGCGGACCGGCCCGGGGTCCGGGAAGAGGAGCGTCACCGAGGTGCCGTTCGCGGCCACCCCCGGGCCGGACGACCAGCGGACGGAAACGGGCGGCACGCCGCCCGTCAGATTGGCGGAGAAGCTCTCCCGGCAGGGGGCGTAGCAGAGGAAGTTTCCGGGGGCGACGACCTCGGAGAGCGGCCCGATGGGATTCCCGCCGACGGCGACCGCCTGGCTCCAGGGCCACGCGTCGCCGGCCGCGTCCGAGACGTTCGCCAGGACGGAGTCGTTGCCGGGGACGAGGTAGAGGTGGGAGACGGTGGGCCCGGTCGCCCCGCTGCCGTCGCCGAAGCTCCACTGGACGGTGGTCCCGGGCATGCCGGAGGCGGCGAGCGTGGAGTCCCACCGGAGCGGGGTCGTTCCGGCCGTCGGCCCCGGGACGGCGGCGAGGGCGAGCGCGGTGTACGGCTCCCCGAAGAAGTCCGGCAGCGTCCCCGACACGGTCCGGGAGGCCCCGACCGCCGGGATCACGGTGACGGAGAACGCGAGCGAGCCGTTCGCCGCGGCCGGGAGGCCGCCCGGGAGGGGCGCCTCCACGAGGGTCGGCCCGAACCCGGAGCTGCCGTCCGACAGGTTCCACCGGAACGTGACGGGGCCGGCGCCGCCGTCGACGGCGTTCGCCCGGAAGGCGACGGGGAGCCCGACGGGGCTCCGGACCGCCGCGGAGAAGGTGCCGTCGATCCCCAGCGCGGCCGACCCGGGGGCGGTGACGTCGAGGAGGAACGCCGCGCTCGCGTTGCCGTGGCCCGCGTCCTCGAGGCTCGCCGTCGCGAGGTACTCCCCCGGAACGGTGTAGCGGAAGCTCGTCCGCGCGCCGCTCCCGGCGGCGCTCCCGTTCCCGAAGGTCCACACCGTCCGGGCCGCCGACGCGTTGTGGCCGCCGGAGGCGGTGGCGGAGAAGTTCACGAGGAGCGGTGCCGGACCCGAGAGCACCGAGGCGGAGAAGTTCGCCCGGAGCGCCGGATAGAGGGTGACGTTGAGCGAGCGGGAGATGCCCGCCCCCAGGCTGTCGTTCGCGTAGAGGGTGATCTCGTGAGGACCGGCGGTCCGGAAGATCCCGCACTGGCAGGCGGTGGCGTACGGGTCTCCCGTATCGATCCACGTGGAGAGCGTCCCCGATCCGCCGGAAGCGGAGAAGCGGAGCGGCAGATCCCCCGGCAGGTCGGCCGCCACCACGGCCGAGCTCAGGTTCGCCCCGAGGGGCGCGCCGACCCCGCAGGGGATCCGGGGCACCCCGCCGATGTCGATGGAGACCGGCGCCGATCCGCCCCCGTCGGTCGGGACGGCCGCGTCCGCGACCACCACCCAGGCGCAGTAGCTGCCCGGCACGGGGTAGTCGTGGACGGCGTCCGCGCCGGGCCCGGGGACCGTCGAGCTCCCGTCGCCGAACCCGATCCAGTACGTGTACGGGGCGGTGCCGCCGGCGACGAGCGCCTGGAACGACACGGGGCTTCCGGCCGCGGCCGCGGAGACGTTCGCGGCGAGGGTGACGCCGAGGAGGGTGCCGCCGCCCACCACCACGACGACCGGCACCGCGAGGCTCGAGTTCCCGGCCGCATCGAAGAGCAGCACTGTCGCGTTGTAGACCCCGGCGGCCGCGTAGGTGTGCGTCGCGTACGGAAGGGTCGTCCAGGTCGCGTTGCCGTCGCCGAAGAGGAAGTCGAGGTCCGGGTACGGCCCCACGCCGCCCGAGCCCACGGCCGAGAAATTCACGGTGAGCGGCGCCGGTCCGACCGTCCGGTCCGCCCGGATCCCCACCGACAGGTTGGAGGGGGTGAGGGCGCCCCGGACGAGGTCGGGGAGGAGCCGGTTGACGATGGGGGTGCCGAGGCCGGTGACGGGATCCCACCCGACGCCGGCCGGATAGCCGTTGTCTCCCCGGGTGATGTCGTGGAAATCGGACCCGTACGAGCCGTTCCGCAGGATCTGGTACAGCGACGGGTCGAGGAACCCGAGCGACCGCCCCGCCATCTGGTCCCCGACGGCGACGATCCCGGCCCAGGCCGGGGCGGCGGCGCTGGTGCCCGACACGGCCGAGGCGGTGCCGTAGAAGGTCAGCGCGACCGCCGTCGCCGCGTTGAGCGCGACGTCGGGGACCCCCCGGTACTTCTCCGGGGACCCGATCCCGGTGCCGGCCTGCCAGGCGGGGCGGACGAACGGGGAGTAGCCGCCTCCCGATCCGCCCTGGTTCTGGCAGCCGGGGGCGACCGCCCCGGTCGCGTTCCCGCTCCAGCCGACCTCCGAGACCCAGGCGCCGGTGCTCGAGTTCACCGTGAGGGCGGTGCCGCCCACCCCGGTGACGTACGGGTCGGAGGCCGGATAGTCCGTCGAGACCCCGCTCGTCCCGTCGGCGGCGCCGCAATCGCCGCTCGCGACGAGGACGGTGATCCCCTCCGCCGCGGCCGCGAGGAGGACCGGATGGAGGAGCGCGTAGGAGCCGTCGCTCGACGCGTTGCAGGCCGCGGAGCATCCGCCGCTCACGGCCACGTTGTAGATCCCCGTGTCCTGCTCCCCCCAGCTCAGGGAGATGACCTCCGCCCGGTCGCCGGCGACGATCCAATCGACGGCCGAATAGAGCGCCGCGTTGGTGTTCGCCGCGAGGGTGTCGAGGACCGTGTCCCCCGGCGCGGTCGCCCGGGCCCACTGGAGGTCGAGGGCGTCCTCGTCCGCCCATCCGTCGGAGGGGGTGGTGTTGAGGGTCGCGCCGGCCGGCACCGGGTAGGCGTAGGTGACGCCGCCCGAGGGAAGCCCGTACTGGGAGGTGAACGCCGAGAAGTCGCTCGCGATCGCGGACTGGGGGTAGGCGCTGTCGAAGCTGTCGACGACGGCGACCGTCACGCCGCTCCCGTTGTCGCCGGCCGCGAGGAGGTTCGAGTAGTCGTAGGCGGTCCAGAGGGCGCAGGGAGGCAGGGGGCCGCCGCCGGGGGCGCAGGTGCCGGAGGGTCGGACGGCCGCCGTCGCGGCGGGGGCGGGGGACGCCGGGGCCGATGCCCCCGCGACGAGCGGCACCGGCGCGGAGAGGTTGCCGAGCCCGAGGGCGCCGTACCAGGGGAGCCCGGCCGGCAGCGTCGCCGCCGTGGGGTGGCTGAACACCACCCGGTCGCCCAGCCGGTACTCCTCGAACCGGGTGCCGAACGCCGCCCCGACATCGGCGGCGGGGCCGGTCACGGTGAGGAGGAAGCGGTCCGCGCTCGCCGTCGCCTTCAGGTGGTAGCCTTCGAAGTACGCCTGCGCCCGGTCGACCTCGGCCGGGGGGGCTCCGAGTTCGCCCGCCACCTGGGCGGCGGTCAGCGGGCGGGCGAACCGGCCGGTGCCCGGGGTCGCGGCGGCCGTGGCCTGGGCGGCGAGCGCGTGGAGGTCGGGGCTCCCGAGCCCCACGAGGACGGTGAGCGGCGTGGCGGAGGGGAGCGGCCCGAGCTCCACGGCCGCCGGACCGGGAGCGAACGCCGGCGCCACCACGGAGGGACGGGCCGGAGCCTCCGGGAGGGCCGCCGGGGCTCCCGCAACGGCGGCCGTCGGGGGCGCCGACGGGAGGTGGCCGACGGCCCCGAGGCCCGGGGCCGTGCCCGGCGCCAGGCCCGCGCTCACGAGGAGCCCGAGGAGGAGGCCGACCACCATCGCCCCCGCCGGCCCGGCCCCTCGTCGCCCCGGGCTTCCCGCGTTCCGGAACCGCACGGGGCCACCATGGAAGTTACCGGGTAATGTAGGTGCCGGGCCGGCGCGCGCGGCGCAGAGCTTAACCTCCGGGACCACTACGAACCGGTCGGGCCGGTCCCCGGGCGATGGATCTTCTGGAGGAGCTCGGGATCCTCGCCGCCGTCGTCGCCGCCTACTTCGCGGCGCTCGTCCTCTTGCGGCGGGCCGGGCGGATCGGCCCCGACCGGGCGCTCTCCCTCTTCGGGCCGGCGCTCATGATCAAGACCCAGCGCGGGCGGGAGGGGATCGACCGGATCGGCCGGTTCCGCCGGTTCTGGTCGGGGGCCGCGGACCTCGGGATCCTCCTCGCCGGCCTCTCCATGGTCTTCATCGTGATCCTCCTGGTCTGGGAGGGGATTCTGGCCACCCAGATCCCAGCCGCGTCGGCCCCGACGCCGCAGGAGGCGATCGGCCTCCCCGGCATCAATCCGATCATCCCCATCGGCTACGGGATCGTGGCGCTCGTCGTCGGCATCGTCCTCCACGAGCTCGCCCACGGGGTGGTCGCCCGCTCCCAGAAGGTGGGGGTCAAGAGCCTGGGGATCCTCTGGTTCGTGATCCCCGTCGGGGCGTTCGTCGAGCAGGACGAGGCGGAGATGAACGCCGCCCCCCGCCGGCGGCGCATGCGGATCGCCGCCGCCGGGGTGCTCGCGAACTTCGCCCTCGCGATCCTCTTCTTCGCGCTGCTCGGCGCCTCGGTGGGCGGCACGGCGGTGCCCAACGCCCACGGGGTGGGGGTGGCCGCCGTCGTCGCCGACACCCCGGCCGCCAACAACTCCCTCGCGGCGGGGGACATCATCACCTCGGTCAACGGGACGGCCACCCCGACGAACGCCGCCCTGCTCGACGCGCTCGCCAACACCACCCCCGGCGAATCGGTGGCCGTCTCCTTCTACGACGCCGACCGCGGCACCGTGGTCTCGATCACTCCGGTGCTGGCCCGGAGCCCCTCCGATCCGAGCCGCGGCTTCCTCGGCATCGAGCTCGCCTACCTCACCCCGACGGAGACGCTCCAGGAGCTGTCGTGGCCCCCGGGGAGCTCCTTCGGGCCGCTCGCCGGCCTCACCCTCTGGGTCGTCCTGCCGCTCGCCCAGATCGAGCCGGCCTCCGGGATCACCGTGGGGTACTTCCACCTCGTCGGCCCGCTGGCGGCGCTCGGCCCGGCGAACTTCTGGATCCTCGCGAACCTGCTGTACTGGCTCTCCTGGATGAACCTCCTCCTGGGGATGTCGAACTCGCTGCCGCTCATCCCCCTCGACGGCGGCCTCCTCTTCCGCGACCTCTCCTCGGGAATCCTCGCCCGGCTCCGCCGCGGCTGGGACGCGGCCCGGCTGGAGCGGGTCGCCGGCCAGATGACGGTGGCCTCCTCGGTTCTGGTCCTCTTCCTGATCGTATGGGAGTTCGTGGCCCCGCACCTGTAGACGATCGGGGGCTCCTCGCCGAGTACCCCTTCCTCCCCGGTGCCGAGGTGCTGGCCGAGGATCTGGCCGCCTCGCTCCGGGGGCTCCTCGAGGAGCCGGCGCTCGCCCCGGCCCGGGAGCTCGGCCGGGCCCGGGTCCGGGCCGCGCTCGAGGATCCCCGGGGGACGGCCGCGCTGCCGGCCCTGGACCGGGCCGACGTCGGCGAGAAGTTCCTCTCCTTCCAGTACGCCCGGGTCCTCCTCTCCTCCCTCCCCACGCCCGGACCGATCCGCCGGTGGGCCGTCTACGAGGCCAAGCGGGCGAGCGCCCGGCTCGCCGGCCCCGGCGCGGAGGAGCTCCTCGAGGTGGCGGACCGGCTCGGCCTCGGCTTCCGCGCCGAGGCGGAGGCGGTGGCCGTCCCCGTGGTCGACTACGTCCGGCTCGCCGCCCCCATCCGCGAGGCGGCGTTCCGCCTGGGCCGGCAGACGGTCCGCCGGGGCCGGGTCGTGGTGACGGCCGGCCGGGCGGCGCGGCTCGTCGAGGAGGGGATCCGGCGGCAACTCGGCGAGGCGGTGCCGCTCGCCCCCGAGGTCGTGGAGGCGCTCCGGGAACGCGACGGCCCGTTCCTCGACGAGATCCGGGAACGGCTCCCCGCCCTGCCGGCGCGGCCGGCGTTCCCGGCCGGGCGGATCGATCCGGAGGGGTTCCCGCCGTGCGTCCGGAAGATGCGGCGGACCCTCGCCGAGGGCGAGAACCTCTCCCACGCCGGCCGGTTCGCCCTCGCCGCCTTCCTCCACCGGATCGGCGCCGACGGGGAGACGATCGTCGACGCGTACCGGAACGCCCCCGACTTCGAGGAGGGGATCACCCGGTACCAGGTCGAGCACATCACCCGCCACGGCGACGGGCAGGGGTACCTGCCGCCGGACTGCGAGACGCTGCGGACCCACGGTCTCTGCGTGCGGGAGGGGGACCCCACCGCGCCCCGCGCTCCGGAGCGGGCCCGGGACCCGCTCTGCTACGCCCCGGAGCTCAAGAGCCCGCTCACGTACTACCGGATCCGGGCCCGGCCGAAGCCGCCGGGGGAAGGTTCCGGTACGTCCGCCGGGCCCGCCACAGCGCCGTCCACTGGCCGGCCAGGATGAAGTAGACGAAGACCACGTCGAGGACGGTGAACCCCACGCCGAACAGGTGGAACCGGGAGAACGGCGCCGTGGGGGCCCACGGCCACGGCAGGGAGAGGTCGAATTCGAGGAAGGCCGCCGCGGCGAGGAGCACGAGCCGGTCGGCCCGCGACAGGAGGCCCCCGTACAGGCGGCCCTGCCCCAACGCCTGCGCCTGGGTGCCCATGTAGCTCGTCAAGAGCAGGCTCACCAGCGCGAGGAGCGCCACCACCGGGTTCGCGTAGCCGCTCGCGGCGATGCCGACGACGAGGACGAGGTCGGCGTACCGGTCGAAGACGTGGTCGATGAAGTCGCCCCGGAGCGAGCTGCGCCCGGTCCGGCGCGCCACCTCGCCGTCGAGGACGTCGAAGACCCCGCCGAGGAAGATCAGGAGCGCCACCGCGAGGAAGAGGTCGGTTCCGGCCACGCGGACCAGGGACGCCGCCACGGCGGCGAGGCCGCTCAGGAGGAGCGACACCGCGCTCAGCCGGTCCGGTTCCCAGCGGAGGAAGGGGCGGGCCATCCGGTCGAGGTACGGCTGGGCCCACCGGCGGTACCCCTCGGCGACCATCGGGCCGGGTTAGGGGGCGGGCCGCAAAAGATACTCGGTCACCGCCGGATCGGCGAGCCAGTCGACCCCGGACCGTCCGGTGGGGGGAACGACGCCGGCCACGATCCGGCCGAGCGCCCGCCCGACCCCGGCGGGGCTCCGCCCCGAGGTGTCGACCTCCCAGATCCGCCGGCGCCGGCTCCGGGCCTCCGCGAGGATCAGGTCGAGCGCCTCGGCCGCCACATTCTCGGCCCGCTGCCGCCGGGAGAACCGCCCGGAGGCGCGCAGCCGGCCGTCGAGCTCGATCGGATGGCAGCGCAGCACGATGGCGTTCCGGATCGGCAGGAGGTGCGCGAGGTGGCCGACGACCACCCCGGGCGGCCCCCGGCGGCGGAACCGGGCGGCGGTCCGGGCGAGGTCGACCTCGACCCCGTGTCGGAGCCGGCGGGCGGTGCCCAGCCGGACGGCGAGCGCGGCGACCTCCTCGACCGCCACCCCCGGGCCGAGCCGGGCGGCCGCCGCGCTCTTCCCGCAGCCGGGCGTGCCCGTGAGCGCGAACCACGCGCGCGGCGCCGTCCGACGGTTCCCGGGCTCCGCCATCTCGCTCCTCTCCGAGGGAACCCCGCCGCGGGGAACGACGGCGGAAGGCAAGAAGGTTGATAAGGAGAGGCCGGTATCGAGCGCCGCTTCGCCGCTGACGATGCGATCCTGAGGGTGGACGGACGATGTACCGAACGGAGGAAGGACCGAAGACCGCGCCGACGACCGAACTCGCGAGCGCCCGGCGCACCATGCTGGCGATCGCCGTGGTGGCGATCATGGTGGCCGGAGGGTTCTTCGTGCTCGTGGCGAGCCCGGTCGGGCCGACGGCCGTCCCGCTCGCGCCGCGCCCCGCCCCGTCGGGGACCGCCGCCCTCGCCTACGAGACCGGCGCCCAGCTGAGCTCCGGTCCGTACCTGACGAACCCGGTCTCGCCGACCTCCACCCTCTCGAACGGCACGATCCTGGGGACGACCCCGGCCACCAGCGCCACCCGGTTCACCATCGGCTTCGCCCTGCAGAATTCCACCGAGCTCACGCAGATCCTCTCCGAGCAGACCACCCCCGGCTCGCCGATGTTCCACCACTGGCTCTCCCTCGCCCAGGAGGAGCGGATGTTCGGACCGAACCCCGTCGTGGTCACCGACACGATCAACTACTTCACCTCCCTCGGGTTCCACGTCGCGACCCAGGGCCCGCTCTCGATCTCCTTCGTCGGGACGGCCGGTCAGGCCGACGCGGCGTTCCGGACGAACCTCGTCAACCTTCAGAACGCCTCCGGTGCCGTCGCCTCGGTCAACTCCGCCCCGCTGTCGCTGCCGAGCCCGCTCGCGCTCAACGTGGCCACCGTCAACGGCCTGAACGGACCGGCCGACCAGTTCACCGTCCAGCACTTCCAGAATCCCCTCGTGGCCGCTTCGGCGAGCGGTGCCACGGCCCCGGTCGCGTCGGCGGCCGCCCCGGTCTCCCCCCAGGTCGCCCCGGCCGCGCCCCCCGGCGCCAACGTGACCAACATCAGCGCTTTCTACAACTTCTCGAACCACGCCTTCGGCTGGGTCTACTTCTACTCGCACCACAACCAGCGGTTCGAAAAGTTCCAGCTCGTCACCCCGGGGGCGCTGAGCCTGCTCTACCAGGCGCTCCCGATGCTGAAGGCCGGCGACAACGGGGCCGGGATCACCATCGCGATCGTCATGGGCGGCGGGATCAACCCGGACGATCTCCGGACCTACGCGAGCGAGGTCTGGAACAATCCGAACCAGATCTGGAACCGGCTGTCGGTCATCCCGGTCGACGGGGCCTACGGCCTGAACGGGACCCTCTTCTACACCGACGGCGCCTCCAACGAGATGGCGCTCGACATCGAATACTCGAGCACGATGGCCCCCGCCGCCCACATCCTGGCGGTCTACGGACCGGGGCTCTACACCACCGTCCTCGACGACGACTACGCGGCGATCGATGCGCTCGCGACGGTGCCCAACATCGTCTCCAACAGCTGGGGCGGCGAGGAGGACACCTTCGGGAGCTACTACGGGAACAGCTGGGACAATGCGCTGACGATGCACAGCTACATCATGCTCCTCACGGCCCGGGGCACCACGGTCCTCGCCTCCAGCGCGGACGGCGGCGGCTTCGACCCGAGCACGGGGATGCTGTCGGGCTCCTACCCGGCCACCGATCCCTACGTGCTCGCCGTCAACGGGGCCCGGACCGCCGCCTCCGGACCGGACGGCAATCCGTACCCCCAGAACCCGACCATCGGCTGGACCAACGCGAGCATCGTGCCCGGCGTGGTGGGGGAGAACTACGAGTTCCGGATCAGCTACACCACCCAGTCCCTCTACAACTCCTACTGGTACGCCCCCTTCGTCAACACGACCCTGTACAACGAGCCTCCCCAGGCGAGCGGCGGCTTCGGAACGAGCATGTGGTTCCAGCAGGGATGGTGGCAGCACGGCCCATTCATGCCCAACATCGGCCGTTCCCTCGGGAGCGGCGTCGCCGCGGAGGCCGATTTCAACGAATCGATCTTCTTCGACGGAGCCTGGGAGTTCCTGTACGGCGGCACGAGCTTCGCCTGCCCCACCACGGCCGGAATGCTCGCGCTCACCGAATCGTACCTGGCGAGCCAGGGCCTGGGTAGCTACCTCGGGAACGGAAACGCGGTGACGACCCTCGTCGGGAACGCCTGGTTCAACCACAACCTCACCCTCGCCCCGTACAGCGACATCACCAACGGAACGAGCTTCTGGGGGAACATCGGCGTCTCCCACGACTGGTCGTGGCCGCCGGGCCAGGTCTACCCCATCCAGCCGACCGGCCCCACCTACGGCAATACGACGGTGGGCTGGGACTTCCCGACCGGCTGGGGCATCATCAATGTCTGGAACTTCGCCCACGACCTCGCCACCCTGTACTCCCTTCCGGGCCAGTTCGCCACCGTCTCCGCGACCGGAACGGCGTGGGCCCCGGCCGAATGGGGTTCCCTCACCCTGAACGGCACCTACACCTTCCACGTGAACGCCACCTCGAGCCTGCAGGCCACGAGCCCCGCCGTCACCCTGGTGTTCGTCGGCAGCGGCGGCCAGAAGACGGTCTGGCAACCCGCCCTTGCGGCCGGCGGGGCGCTCGCGCCGGGGTATCTGTTCACTCTCGACACGTCGGCGAACCCGTTCACGGGCCCCGGCTACCTGTACCTCGAGTTCGGGAACGCGGCCCAGCCGACCCTCGGCTTCGACTACACCTGGATCGCCCAGTCGATCCCGACGACGGGGAACCTTCAGGTCACGGTGGTCACCCCGAGCCCGAGCACGCCGTACTACGGCGGGGATACGATGTTCAACGCCTACCTCGGGTGGATCGGGAATGTCTACGACTATCCGAACGGCATCGGCCAGCCGTACACGGACAGCTTCACGGTCCTCGTCACCGACAACGGGGCCCCCGTCTACAACGCCGTCGTCACCGCCTCGATCCCGACCTGGACCGACCTCGCCTTCCAGGGTTCGCTCGCCGCCCAGCGGCTCGCCTACCACGGCCTCCTCGGCTCGGCGCAGAACCTCAACACCGTCTCGTACTCGTTCACGAACAAGTCCGGCGACGCCCTCGTCCAGACGGTGAACCTGAACACGCCGGTCAACTTCAGCATCACGGCGACGTACGGGACGCTGACGGCGAACACCACCTACCAGGTCCTGCCGATGCCGAACGTGAAGCCGGTCGACGCGAACGGCGGGAACTATTCCGAGTTCGACCTGGTCAAGTACCTGCTCTCGTACTACCGGCTGCCGACGACCGACCAGTACCAGAACCTGTTCACGCCGAACTCGGTGAACCAGTCCGACTACTACTCGATGCTGTTCGCCTGGCAGGGCGAGGAGATGCCGGTCTCCGTCAATGACTACACGGGGGCCCCGGTGGCGAACGCGAACGTGTGGCTCGCGAACTACGACATCGGCCACCTCACCCGGTTCGTGAACTACGAACCGACCCTCGGGGCGGTGGGGATCACCAACGTGACGGGGACGGCCAATACCACGAACGCGGGCGGCAACACCACCATCTACGTCCCCAACAACCAGACGGCCCCCGTCGGGTTCAATTTCAACGGAGGGCCGTACGCGGGGCAGTACGCCGGCCTCGACTTCCTGGCCGTCTCCCTGCCCGGGATGCAGAACCGGACCTTCCAGTACTCGGAGCCGTGCTTCCCGCCGAACCCGCCGCCGCCCGGGGTCCCGGTGCCGCCGCTCTCGTGCATGTACAACAACTCGTTCCAGCGGAACTACACCACCGTGCCGGTCGTGGTCTTCCCCGACCCGATCTCGGTCCAAACGATGACCCGGGCCGGCGCCGTCCACGACTTCTTCAACCTGGGGTCGAACCTCTCGTGGAGCGTTCTGGTCAAGCTGCCCGACAACAACCCGTTCGTCTCGGGACCCGGGACGAACTGGAATCCGGGCACCGAGCACGTGGTGAGCGTGAACGCGTACGTCGACGGGGTGCCGGCCGGCAACCTGACCCCGACCAGCGAGAACCACCAGATCTGGAACGTGTCGGGAAATCTCACCGGGACCTACGCCCCGGGGATCCACACGCTGCTCGTCGTCGTGCGGGACAGCGAGGGCCACATCTTCACCCAGAAGCATGTCTTCATCGTGGGCTCGGTCACCATCGACGATCTTACCCCGAGCAACGTCTACTCCGCGATGCCGTTCAACCTCACCTGGAGCACCGACATCCCCTCCTCCGAGGTCTCGAACAAGACCTTCAACATGTCCCTCGAGATCCAGTACATCACGAACGGCTGCTCGGGCCGGTTCTGCCCGCTGGTGGTCAACCTCTCCATCCCCATCCACCCCGGGAACACCTCCTGGAGCCAGAGCATCAACCGCAGCCTGCTCGCCAAGGACGGGTTCTACAGCGGGGCCGGGGACTTCCCACCGGGCCAGTACTCGCTCATCATCTGGCTCAATGCGAACCATAGCGGCAGCGTCCAGCAGTCGGCGGTCACGTACCTGGTCTTCGATCCGTTGACGGCCCAGATCAACGGACCGAGCGCGAACGCCGTGGTGCCGTCGGGGAACCTCACCATCTCCTACGCGTACAACGGGCAGTACATCGAATCGGCCACCCTCTCCGTCTACCAGAAGGGAAATCCGGTCCCCGTCTACCAGGTGGGGGCGTTCATTCCGGGGATCGGCAGTCGGGGCGGCTCCTCGACGTGGACGAGCGTGACGCCGGATGCGTACGAGCTCGCGCTCAACGTGTCGACGCCGTACGAGAACCTCACCTCGGCCGAATGGATCAACGTCACGTCGGCGTCCGCGCGGACCTTCATCAACGGGACCGGCGTCCAGCAGCCGATCTTCAACCTGCCCCCGGTCGCCACGGCGACGGCCCTCGTGCTGATCGCGGCGATCATCGGCCTCCTGCTCGGCGCCCTGATCGCGGCCCCGATGCGCTCCGCCTCGCGCGGCCCGTCCGGGGCGAAGCCGTCGCCCGCGAAGCCGTGGCAGGACCAGGGCGCCTCCCCGGCCGGCGGCGCGGCCGGCGGGGCCGCCGGGTCGGCGGCGGGGTCGGGCGAC
>JAJZDH010000176.1 GCA_021828665.1 Thermoplasmata archaeon | reverse complement strand
GGGGCCCGTCCGCCCCCCCCCCCCGCCCCCTCAGCCCACGGAGGTTCCCGTCGCTCCGGAGCCGCGCCGTCGCGCGGAACGGAGTCCGCCCATCCGGACGCTCTCCGGTTCGGGCCTCTCGGGAGCGTTAAACGATGGGGTGACGTCGGGTCCCGTGGATGGAGGGACGACGGATTCCAGGGACGGACCGCCCGCTCTCCGTGCTGGGCATTTCCGTCGGCCCCTGGGTATTGGGGCGGGCTCCGGGGGACCGGGTCCGTCGCCTGCAGGCCCTGATCGAAGGGGCGTTGGGGCGCGGCATCCTCCTCTTCGATCTCCGGGCCGGCGCCGAGACCCCCCGGGTGGAGGAGGCGGTCGGACCGATCCTGGCTTCCCATCGGAGCGTGGTGACCCTGCTCTCCGAGCTCACCGCGCCGGCCGGATCGGGACGCTCGGGCCGCTCCTCCTCCGAATGGCCGCTCCGGGCGGAGTCGAGCCGCGCGCGCCTGGGCGGTGCCCCGGCCGATCTCCTGACGGTGACCGAGCGCGAAGCCGCCGAGCCGGAGACGATGGCCGAGATCGAGGAGCTCGCCCGGGGCGGAGAGATCGGCCCCTGGGGGATCCGGCGCCTCGAGGAGCGCGGCGATGGTCCGATCCGCCCGGGTCCGGAGCCCACGGAGTCGACCGCCTGCTTCCTCGATCTTACCTACAACCTGATCCACCCCGATCCGGGCCGGTCCCTCATCGATCGGTGGCATCGGGCCGGGCGGGCGATCCTCGTCCACGATGTCCACGCGGCCGGTCGCCTGGATGGGGGCTGGCTCGGACCCGGTAGGATGGATCCGCGGAGGCCTCCAGTACCCCTCGCCGACCTCCGTCGGGAATTCGCCCCGGTGCTCGCCCTGGCGGGAGCCCGCGGGGCCGCCGCCGAGCCCCTGCCCGTAGCGGCGCTTCGGTTCGCTCTAGCGCCGGCAGGGGTGGCCGCAGCCCTCGTCGCTCCCGCGACCCTCGTCGACCTCGACGCCTGGATCGCCGCGCTCGTTCCCACGGCGGACCGCGCGCCCCCGATTCCGCCTCCGGTGAGGACCTCCCCCACGACCGGGCGGCCGCCGATGGGCCGCCCGGATCGTGACTCCGGCCGCGGGTGACCGATCGTACCGTCCGCCGTCCTCTCCCTTCCCTCCCGCCCGCGGGTCCGGGGAGGTGATTGCCGGGCGCTTACCGGGCCGGCCGCCCCCGGAAGAGGATATCTCCCTCGGGAGCCTCCGGAGACCATGCGGATCCGAACGGTCGAACCGATGGAACTGGCGGCCCCCGGCGACGAACTCTCCTCGCCGTGGAGTTCGACGGTGGTGCTGGTGAAGGTGACGACCGATACGGGAGCGGTGGGCTGGGGCGAGGCTCCCACGACGCTGATGACCGTTCCGGTGCGGGAAAGCGTCCGGGAGGTGGCCCGTTTCTACGAGGGCAAGGAGCTGTCGGCCGCCGCCGAGGCGTTCGAGGAGTTCTGCCGGTACTCCTTCTACCACTCCCGTTCCATGGAGGCGACCTCCGCCCTCAGCGGGGTCGATATTGCCTGCTACGATCTCCTGGGCCAGGAATTGGGAGTTCCCATCCACCGGCTGCTGGGGGGAGCCCGCCGCCACCGGATCCGGGCGTACGCGAACGGCTGGTACGCCGACTGCGTCGCGCCCGAGAGCTGGGCCCGCAAGGCCCGGTCGATGGTCACCCAGGGGATGACCGCACTCAAGTTCGACCCGTTCGGGGATCAATTCGGCACCCTGTCGACCGCGGGGCTTCGGGCCGCCTCGGCGCGGGTCGCGGCCGTCCGGGCCGCGGTCGGGGAATCGGTCGACCTCCTGATCGAGTACCATGGCCGCTTCCAACCCGAAGCGGCGATACGCGCCGGCCGCGAGCTCGACCAATACCGCCCCTCGTTCATGGAGGAGCCGGTCAAGCCGGAACTCTCCGATGCGCTCGTGGAGTTCCGTCGGAAGGTGGCGACCCCCGTGGCGCTCGGGGAGCGTCTCTTGACCCCCTCCGATTTCCAGAGCTTCCTGACCCGGGGCCTCGTCGACATCCTGCAGCCCGACATCACCAACTCCGGAGGGTTCACCTACGGGGTCCAGATCGCCGGAGTGGCGGCCGCCTTCGGGGCTCCCGTCGCCTACCACAATGCGTTCGGTCCGGTGCAGACGGCGGCCACCCTCCAGATGGATGCCTGGTTGCCGACCTTCTTCCTGCAGGAGAGCTTCGAAACGAGTTGGCCGGAATGGAAGAAGGGGTTGGTCCGGGGGTATCGGATCGAGGACGGGCATTTCGAGATCCCCGACCGGCCCGGCCTCGGCATCACCGTCGATGAGTCGGCGGTGGAGGAGGCCCGGTCCGAAGCGATGGATCCAATCGGCCCGGAGCCGCCCTGGGTGATCGCGGGAACCTGGGTGGCCCGTTCCGCCCCCTCCCCGCCCCTCCCGGGGCGGCGGCCACCGCCGGTACGGAAGAGCCGGTAACCGGCCCCGCCACCCCCC
>JAJZDH010000028.1 GCA_021828665.1 Thermoplasmata archaeon | reverse complement strand
GGCGTCGACCACGGAGGTCCGCACCGCCGCGGCGGCGGCGGCCCGGCTCCGGGGCGGACCGGGGACGCCGGCGCCGGAGGGAGAGGCCGCGGGACCGGCCGCGGCGTCGGAAGGCAAACTCCATTAGCCGGGGCGACCGTGCCCTGCGACGGATGGCGCCTCCGGAACCGGGACCGCACCCCGCGACCGCCCGGGGGCCGAGGGACCGCTGCTCGACCGGGATCGAGGCGCTCGACAACATCCTGGAAGGCGGCATCCCCCGGGGCAGCACGGTCCTCGTCGCGGGCAGCGTCGGGACCGGCAAGACCACCCTCTCGCTCGAGTTCCTCCTGCACGGGGCGGAGCGCGGGGAGCGCTCGCTCTTCCTCTCGGTCACCGAACCGGCGGCGAAGCTCGTCGAGAACATGCGCAGCTTCGAGTTCTTCCGGGAGGAGCTCCTGGGCACCGGGATGCTCACCCTCGTGGACATCCCGGTCGTGTACGAGCGGCTCGGCCTCGACCACGAGGAGATGCGCCCGGACGAGATCCGGATCTTCCTCGCCACCCTCGACGCCTTCCTCACCGAGTCCCGGGCCCGGCGCGTGGTCCTCGACTCGCTCACCAGCCTCGCCTACCGGATCCAGCGGGAGGAGCGGATCCGGGATTTCATGCTCCGGCTCTCGGAGATCCTCACCGCCCACGGATGCACGACCCTCCTCGTCTCCGAGATCGGGCCGCAGCCGGGACGGTACTCGCTGCGGGGGGTCGAGGAGGCGATCGTCGACGGGGTCCTGCTCCTCGGGAACGCCCGCCGCCACGGCGACATCCTCCGGGTCCTCCAGGTGATCAAGATGCGCGGCACCCCCCATTCCCGGGCGCAGTACGTCGTCGAGATGACCCCCATCGGCCTCCTGCTCGCGCCGCACTTCCAGGGCGAGTCCGGCCCGGAGGAGTAGCCCCGTGGTGACGGAGTCCGACCTCGGCGAGCGGCTGCGCCGGATGCCCCCGGGCAGCGCGGTGGCGCTCCGCCTGGACCCCGCGCGGTACGCCGACCACTACCTGCTCGCCATCAACGCCACCGTCCGGGACGTCGGCATCGAGACGAACGCCCGCAGCATCTACGTCTCGGTGACCAATCCCTCCGCGCTCGTCTGGTCGATCGCCCAGACGCTCGACGTGCCGCCCGAGCGGCTCCGCATCGTCGACGCCATCAGCCACATCATGATGGACTACCGCAACCCGTTGCCCAACGCGACCTACCTCGAGAGTCCCCGGATGCTCGAGAACATCATGCTCCGGGTCGAGTACCTCCTCCGCAAGGAGCCCGGGCAGCGCCACATCGTGGTGATCGACTCGGTGAACTCCCTCGCCATCCACAACCCCACGAAGCTCCTGAACGAGTTCCTCCACATCCTGCTCAACAACCTGAAGGCCCGACAGGTGCTCACCGTCCTCCTGGCGGTGCGCGACGACAGCTCCCCGGCGATCGACCAGCTCCTGGCGCTCGTCGTCGACGAGACGATCGATCTCGGCGAGGGGGTGGCGCCCCCGTGAAGGAGCGGCCGCCCCCGGTCTTCGGCATCCCCGAGCTCGACGCCGTCCTCGGCCCGGCGCTGCCGGCCGGATGGCTCGGGCTCCTCACGGGCTCCCCGGGCAGCGGCACCCACCTCCTGGCGAAGCAGGCGGCCCATGCCGCCGCCGGGAGCGGCCCGGTCCTCTACTACGCCACCCACGAGTCCGCCGCCGAGGTGACCCGGGTCTTCGAGTCGTTCGGCTGGGATCCGCTGCCGATCACCATCGCCGATCTAGGCCGGGAGCTCCACCAGGAGCAGCTCGACCGGGACATCGCCGTCGGGCGGGCCCGGGCCCGCGGGCTCGCGCTCGCCGAGGCCGCCCTCGGGGCGCCCGCCGTCCCGTCGGGCGCCTACCCGCCGTCGCTCGCCGGGCGGCTCCTCACCGACGTGGCGCCCCGGGACGCCCCGTTCCGGCTGGTGCTGGACTCCCTCGACCTCCTCCTCGAGCGCGGCAGCGCCGAGGAGACCACCCGGGTGGCGCGCCAGATCCGGCACCAGGCGCTCGCCGTCGGTGGCGGCGCCCTCCTCGTCCTCCATCCGGCCGTGACGGAGCCCCGCACCGTGGCGCTCCTCGAGGTCATCGCCGACTTCGTGGTCCACCTCGACCTCGTCGAGGACGGCACCCAGTTCTACCCCAGCTTCCTCCTCCGCAAGGTCCGCAACCACCCGGAATGCGCGCGCCGGTTCCGGGGCAGCGTCACCGGCCGGGGGATGGAAGCGCAGTTCTGAGCGGGGGCGCGGCGGGGGCGGCCGGTCCCGTCCGCATACCGTTAAGAGCGCCCCCCGCCGTTTGGTCGGGGGAGCGCACCGATGGAGGATGTCCTCATCCGGGTCCACCGACCGATCCAGCCGAAGAACCCGGTCCTGGTCGAGGGGCTCCCCGGGGTGGGGAACGTCGGCAAGCTCGCCGCCGACTACCTGCGCGAGAAGTTGCCGGCGGTGCCGTACGCCACGATCCATTCCAAGTTCCTTCCGCCCCAGGTGTACGTGAACGAGGACGGTACCATCCGCCTCGTCTCCCACGAGCTGACGTACTACCGGGCGCGCGGCCCGGGCCAGCGGGACATCCTCCTGCTCGGGGGCGACTACCAGGGGATCTCCCCGGAGGGGCAGTACGAGCTCGCCGACCGGGTCCTGAACCTCGCCGTCGGCCTCGGGGTCCGCGAGGTCTACACGCTCGCCGGTTTCGCGCAGGGCCACCTCATCGACACCCCCCGCGTCCTCGGCGCGGCCACCTCCTCCGCCCAGGTGGAGGCGATGCGCGCCTTCGGGGTCGTGTTCTCCAAGAACGACCCCGGCGGAGGGCTCATCGGGGCGAGCGGCCTCTTCCTCGGGCTGGGGCGGATCTACGGCATGGAGGGCGCCTGCCTCATGGGGGAGACCAGCGGCTACTTCGTCGATCCCCGGAGCGCCGAGGCGGTCCTCCGCGTCCTGGCGAACGTGCTCAAGATCCCCGTCGACTTCACCGACCTCGAGGAGAAGGCCCGCGAGATCGACCGGATCGCGCAAAAGATCCACGAGGCCGAGCAGAAGCCGATCCCCGCCCCCTCCGGCGTGCCCCGCGAGGACCTGGGGTACATCGGCTGAGATCCGCGACGGGCGGCGCCGTGGACGGTTCGGCCGCGGCCGGTCCTCCCCCCGACCGGCCGGAGGCATCGCCGCTCCGGGCGCGTCTCCGCGCCGCCGCGGATCGCTCCGGGGAGCTCCGGTTCGACCGGTTCATGGAGATCGCGCTCTACGCCCCCGAGGGCGGCTACTACACGCGCCCCGACCTCACGTTCGACGGCGGCGGGGACTTCTACACGGCGCCGGCGGTCGCCCCGCTCTTCGGGTGGGCGGTCGCCGAGCGGCTCCTCGCGGCGTGGCGGCTCCAGGGGGCTCCCCGGAGGTACCGGATCGTGGAGCTCGGGCCGGGGGACGGGACCCTCGCCGGCGACATCCTCGAGCACCTGGGGCGGCGGCTGGGGCCGGCGGCGGGGGGCTTCTCGTACGAGCTCGCGGACCGGAGCTCCGCCCGGGCCGAGGCGGCGTACCGGCGGGCGGCCGGCCGCGCCGGGGCGATCGCCCTCGGCCTCCCGCCACGGACCGGAGCGGCGACCCCGTTCCCGGGGGCGGTGATCGCGAACGAGGTGCTCGATGCGTTCCCCTGCCGCCGGTTCGTGGCGCGGGGCGGCCGATGGTTCGAGCGGTACGTCGACGTGGCGGCGGGGGTCGGTACGGAGCGGCCGGTCGACCGCCCGGACCTCCCCGCTCCCGAGGAGGGCGCGGAGCTCGAGGTCGCCGACGGCGCCGCCGGCCTCGTCCGGTCGTGGGCGGACCGTCTCACCGACGGGCTCCTCCTCCTCCTCGACTACGGCGGCCCGGCGGGCAACGGCGGCCGGGCCACCCTCCAGTCGCTCCGCGGCCACCGGGCCGGCCGGGACCTCCTCGAGGATCCCGGCCGGCAGGATCTCTCGGCCTGGGTCGATTTTCCACGGATCCGCGCGGCGGCCCGCCGCGCGGGGTTCCTCGAGGTCGCCTTCCGCTCCCAGGCGGAGGCGCTCACGGACTGGGGGCTCGGCGATCTCGCCCGGCCCTGGATCGCCGCCGCGCCGGAGCCCGTGGAACGGGTCCGCCGCCACCTGGCGGTGAAGAACCTCCTGTTCGGCTTCCCGAACTTCCAGGTCCTCGAGCTCGCGGCCGGGGCGCTCGCCCGGGCCTCGGCCGTCCCGGCGCCCCCCGCCCGCGCCGCCGACCCCGGCGCGGACGGACCGGCCGGAGGCGGCCGCCCCGCTACGGGGATGCGGGCTCGATGAGGATCCGCTCCGCGACCTTCCCGTCCACGAGGATCCGGGCGAGATCGGGCGCCACCGAGAGGAGATCCTCCGGCCGCAGCTCGAGCCTCTCCCCGCCGAATTCGAGCGGCGGGCTGCCTTTCAGGATGCGGACGAAGATCGCGGCCGGTCCCTCCCGGGCCCGGCCCGGCGCGGCGGGCGACGGGGGGGCGGTGGCGGCCGGGCCGGAATCCCCTCCTCCCGGGGCGACGACCGGCGCGGCGCCCGGCGCGCTCGCCGGGCCGCCCCGCGCCGCGGCCCCGGCCGGACCGGGGACCATCGGTTCGAGGTACGGCGCCGCCTCGAGCCGAAACCCCCGCAGGTCGGCGACGAGCCGTTCGAAGAGGATCCGTTCCTCGGGGAGTCCGTTCCCGAGCTCCCGGGATCCTCCCACCGAGCTCTGGAAGACGGCGGTGAGGATCTTCGAGAGCCGCGCCTCGACGAGGTCCCGGGCCACCTGGAGGGCGCGGGCGTGGGTCTGGCGGGCGAGGTCCCCCTTCCGGCCCGATGGGTTCTCCTTGAGCTCGCTCTCGTACGTGGCCCGAACGTCGCCGAGGTAGGCCGCCGCCTGCGCATAGAGGTCGGCCGGAACCTTGGCGAGACCGCGACCCGCCACCTCCGAACGCCTCAGCTCGAGGAGGCGGGTGTAGAACTCCGGCATGGACCGGTCGGAGGGAGGGCCATGAGCCTTAAGGAATTGCCCCTCTGCGGAGGTCGGGCCGGGGGGACCCTCCGGGCCGGTCTCCGATGGGGCAGGGCCGCGAGCGCCGAGTCGCCTTCACCGATTTCTGGCAGGCCTGGCGGGAGCTCCTCCGGTCCGTGGAGCGTCCCGGGGCCGGCGTGCTCGTCGAGGGGGTCCGCGACCGGCGGTCCCTCCGGGAGCTCGGGGTCGGAGCCCCGGTCCTGCTCGTCCACCGGGGCCGGGACCTCGCCGAGGTCGCCCGGGAGGTGGCCGGCACGCTCGGTGGGGTGGTGATCCTGACCGACTGGGATCCGTCGGGAAGCTTCCTCGCGGGCCGGCTCCGCGACCTGCTCGCCGACGGCCGGCGGGAGATCGATCTCGACCTCCGACGCCGGATCGGCCGGGCGCTCCGGGGCGAGGTGATCCACGTCGAGGGGCTCGCCGGCTGGGCCCGCCGGCGCGCCGCCGCGGAGGGATACGCCCTCGAGGAGTGGGTCGACGACCCGGAGCGTCCGCTCCCTACGGGATGACCTTGCGCTGGGTCCGCCGGGTCTCCCGGCGGTTGCGGGACCGCGACGGCCGCATCCGCTCGGCGCCCTTGCCCTTCCAGCGCAGGCCGCGGCCGGTCCGGCCGGCGCTCGTGAGACCGCGGTAGACGCGTCCCTTGTGCGTCGGGGCGAGGATCCAGTTGATCTTCGGGTCGGCGACGATCTCCGGGTGCTGCGGATCGACGAGGATCACCTCGAAGAACTTCTCCTTGCCGTCCTCGCCGACCCAGTAGGAGTTGAGCACCTCGAGGTTGGGGTAATGCTTCTGCGCCCGCTCCTCGGCGATGCGGCGGATGCTCTTGTTGAGGGTCATCCGGAGGACCCCCTTGTGCTTCGGCCGCCGTCCGGCGATGATCGCCCGCTTGCGCTGGCCGCCCCGCCGGACCCGGACCCGGACGAGGAGGTAGCCGCCCTTCGCCCGGTATCCCACCGCCCGGGCCCGGTCGAGCCGGGTCGGGTGTTCGAGACGCGTGACCGTCTCCTCGCGGCGCCAGGCGAGGAGCCGTTCGTGGCGCGCCTGGGCCCCCTCCGGCCCGAGGGAGAGCCGGAAGGAGTCGGCGAATCGATCGTAGAACGAGCGGGTCATGGCCGGACGCGGGGGACCCGGGGTCGATTTATAAAGCTGCCTCAGGCCGCGCGCCCGCCGTCCCGGCGCCGTCGGCCCCCTCGGAGTCCCAGGGGAGGCGCCCGGAGAACGATCCCTGGACCTTGGCGGTCCCGTGGCTCTCCGTCTGCACCGTCCGTTCCAGGTGCAGCGTCATCTCCCTCAGGAAGCGGTCCGCCGCCGAGCGCTGCCCGGCCGGGATCGCGCGGGGAGCTTCCCAGAGCGCCGCCGCGCCGCCGCTCGTCGGGAGGAAGCGCACCCGGAGGGCGCCGAGGACCGGCGGCACCGCCGGGTTCCTCCGGGCGAGCTCCCCGGCCACGACCGAGGCGGCCGGCTCCGTGGCCTCCGACCGCTCCACCCGGTAGCCGAGCCCCGTGAGGTACTCCGCAAGGTACGTCGCCAGACGCTCCCGTCCGAGCCCGCGGGCCCGGATCCACTCGTTGCCTTCAGCCATGTCCTGTCCTGCGTTGGTACCGATCGATGCTCTTGAAGAACCCGAGCATCATCCGATACTCGGCCTCGGTGGGCGTCGAACGGCCGAGGACGCGGCGGAACAGGAGCAGAAGACCCTTTCTCTTGTGCCCGGGGTAGCCCACGCGGACGAGGATCGCCTCCACCCGGGAGAGGAGGATCTCCTTCTCGCGGCCGTTGAGCTCGAGCCGCTCGGGGGCCGGGGTGCTCTCCGGGTCCTCCGGACCGCGGGCCCGATGGACCGCGTAGAGCACGACGGCCACCGCGTGGGAGAGGTTCAGCGTCGGGAACTCCCGGCGCGCCGGCACGTGGACGAGGAGGTCGCAGCGCCGGAGCTCCTCGCGGCCGAGGCCGTTGTCCTCCGGCCCGAAGACGATCGCCACCCGGCCCTCGACGACCCGGAGGAGCTCGCCGAGCCGCTCGGGCGGGATCGAACGCCGCAGGTAGGAGCTCGACCGGCCGGCCACGGTGTCCGTGGTGCCGACGACGAGGTCGGCGGTCCGGACCGCCTCCTCGAACGAGGCGGGCTCCCGGGCCGCCGCGAGGAGCGCCCCGCCCGCCATCGCCCGCCGGCGGGCCTCCGGCCCCCGGGGCGCCCGGGGGGCGACCAGGACGAGGCCGGAGGCCCCGAAGTTCCGCGCGACGCGGGCGACCGCCCCGACGTTGCCGTCCTCTTTCGGACGGACCAGGACGACCTCGACGATCGCGGTCACGCCGGCCTTCCGTCGGCCACCAGCCGCTCCACCATCCACTCCGGATCGAACGGCCGCAGGTCGTCGTACCCCTGGCCCACCCCGACGAAGAGGATCGGGCGTCCCGTGACGAAGGTGGCCGAGAGCGCCGCGCCCCCCTTGGCGTCGGCGTCGAGCTTGGTCAGGATGAGGCCGTCGACCCCGAGCGCCTCCTGGAAGAAGCGCGCCTGCTCGACGACATCGTTGCCGCTCAAGGCATCGCCGACGAACAGGGTGAGGTCCGGCTTCGCCACGCGCCGGATCTTCTTCGCCTCCTCGATCAGGTTCTGGTTCGTATGCTGCCGCCCGGCGGTGTCGATGAGCACCACGTCCTGGCCCCGCGCCCGGGCATGCGCGATGGAGTCGAACGCGACCGCGGCCGGGTCGCTGCCCTCCCCCTGCCGCACGACCTTGATCCCGAGCCGCTCCCCGTGCACCAGGAGCTGCTCGATCGCCCCGGCCCGGAAGGTGTCCCCCGCGGCGAGGACGACCCCCAGCGATTCCTGGGAGAGCCGGTGCGCGAGCTTGGCGACGGTCGTGGTCTTGCCGGTGCCGTTCACCCCGACGAAGAGGATCACGAACGGCCGCGGGTGGTGCGCCCGGATCCGGGCGACCAGATCGAACGGCGGCCCCCGGAGCAGCCCCCGGACCGATTGCTCGAAGGCGCCCCGGATCGCCCCCTCGGCGTCGGCCCCCCAGCGGAGGCGGCGCGTCCCGAGCTCCGCGGCCACATCGGCCCGGATCTTCTCGACCACGGGGAGAGCGACGTCGGACTGGAGGAGCCCGACCTCGAGCCCGTCCAGGACCTCGGTGAGCGTGGCCTCGCGGATCCGCCGTCCGAGGATCCCGTCGGTGAAGGGGCCCGGCTCCGCCGCGCCGGGGTCGGCCGCCGGAGCGGACGGGGCCCCGGTTCCGGGCTCCGTCCCGGCCGGCGCGTTCGCCGCCGGCGGCGCCCCGAAGAGGCGCGACCTAATGGCGGCCCACATCGCCCTGGGCGGGTTCCCCCGCCGACCGGGCGTCCAGGCTCTCGACCCGCCGGCGGAGGATCGTCATCCGCTCCTCCACCTGGAGGATCTGGGCTTCGAGGTCCCGGGCGGCCGTCTCGATCTGCTTGGTCCGCTCGGCGAGCCGCTCGGCGGCCCGCGGGCGGTCGAGCTCGGCCACGTAACCGGCGCCGATCCCGAGGAAGACCGGGCCCGAGCGGTCCGGCCGGCCGTGGATGTACGCTTCCCCGCCCAACGGCAGGAGGACATCGGCGTCGTCGCGGGCCGCCTCCAGACCGTGGAGCGCTTCCCGTGCCCGGAGGTGGTCGGCCCGGGAGGCGGCCAGCATCTGGTGCTGCTGGATCATCTGGGAGAGCTGGTTCCGGTAGGCATCGAGGCGCATGAGGTCCTCCTGGACCTGCTGCTCGATCTCTTCCCGGGAGGGGGCGCTCACGCCGTCTCCTCGGAGACGGTGGTGATGCGAACCCACCGTCGCCCGATGCCGTGGCAGCCTCCGATCCGGGAGAACGCCCGCTCCCGCGCCGCATCGGCCCCCTCGGCGCTCAGATGCATCGAGAACGGTTGCCAGTATCCCCGACGGGCCAGGAACGACCCGACCACCGACCAGACGGCCATTCGATCTCCCGGAGGGTGGCCACCCGGGGGCGGGTCTTAAGTCCTTCTCCGGGGACCCGACCGTCGGCCACGACCCCCTCCGGCGCGGGCGATCCGGGCGGCCCCCCGGCGCGCCCTCCCGTTCCGGATCTCGATCCCCTCCGCGGCGGCGTCGGCCCGCCGGCCCGCCGGGAACCCTCCCGGCTCCGGATCCCGGAGGGGAAGCTCCACGGGCCGCGGGGCCGCCCCGGCGGCTCCGACCGGTAAGCTCCGACCGGCACACCCCGTCCCATCCCCCTTCTGGTTTTCGATCCCGGAGCGGGGGCGGCGGCGGTCCCACGCAGTGCCCCCGGCCCGCTCCGCCCGAACACTTCAAGCCGCGCCCGGTCTCGCCCCGACGGGGGTCCGGAACCATCCCGGGGGAATCCCGGGGATCCCCTCCATCGGAGACCGCATGATCCCGTTCGCTGGATCCCCGTGGGGCCGATCCTCGCGTCCCCAACCGGAACCGACGACGGGGCCGGCCCGGGCCCGGGGGGACGGCCCCGGCCGGCGCGGGTCTCCTGCCGCCGCGAGGGGGGCTCCCGCCGGCCCGTCGTCCGGACGGGGCAGACCCCCGCCTCTTCGGGCAGGGCGCGGCGGGCTCCCCCCGCCGCGGACGGGGGGGCACGGACCGCGGCGCGAACACCGGCACCGGCCGGCGCGGGTCCCGGAGGAAGGTCGATGACGGCCGGCGACCCGCCCGCCCCCCCTCCAACGGAGTCGTTCCCGATCCGGGCGGCCCGGAGCTCCGACGTTCCGGTCCTGGTCCGGCAGTACCTGGCCCAGTCGGAAGGCGAGCGCCGGTTCTACCACCCGTTCCCGTTCCGTCCGGGGAGCGCGCGGCTCATCCTCCTCGGGATGGCCGTGAGCGGCCGGTGGGCCCGTGGCCCTCTCGCCCGGGTCCCGTGGCTCTCCTACCGGCTCCTCGTGGCCGAGGTCGCCGGCGGGGGGATTGCGGGCCACACCTACTACCGGGTCCAGCGGCGGCGCGGGGGGCCGCACCGGGCCGTGGTGGGCATCGGGGTCGCCACCGACTTCCAGGGGCGCGGGATCGGCTCCCGGCTCCTCGAGGCCCTCGCGGTGGAGGCTCGTCGGAGCCGTCTCGACCAGCTCACCGCCACCGTCCACCCGGGCAACGAACCGAGCCGAAGGCTGTTCCTCCGGTCGGGGTACCTCCCGGCACCGGTCGGGCCGGCGGCGCCCCGGCCGGGGGGAGCCGTCCCCGAGCTTCCCTTCACGAAGGATCTCCGATCGTGAGGAGCGGCGCGGACCGGCCCTCCGAAGGAACGGAAGTTTCATCTCCTCCTGCGGCCAACTCTCATATAAGCCTCCAAGTTTCGCGGGCCCGAACACGATGAAGGTCCCGTGGTCGCGACCCGATCTCCAGGTGGCCGAGACCCGCGCCGTCGAACGCGTCCTCCGCTCCGGCTGGCTCGGCATGGGCAAGGTCACCGAGGCGGCCGAGACGGCCATCGCCCGGTACCTCGGGGCCCGGCACTGCGTCTTTGTCAACAACGGCACCTCCGCGCTGCTCGCCGCCTACCTCGCCGCCGGATGGGGCCCCGGCGACGAGGTCCTGGTGCCCACCTACACGTTCGTGGCCACCGTGAGCGCGATGGTGGCCCTCGGCTGCCGCCCGGTCCTCATCGACTGCGACCCGGGCACGATGAACGTCGACCCGGCCGAGGTGGAGCGCGTCGCCCGCGAGCACCCGGACGCCAAGGGTCTGGTCGTGGTGGATGTGGCGGGGCTCTCCTGCGATCTGGATCCCCTCGAGCGGATCGCCGCGGAGCACCACCTGACCCTGGTCGAGGATGCCGCCGAGGCGTTCGGGGGCACCTACCGCGGCCGGTACCTGGGCGCGCGGCCCCACGCGACCATCTTCAGCTTCCACATCGCGAAGCAGGTCACCGCCGTGGAAGGCGGCGCGGTGGTCACCGACGACCGGAAGCTGGCCGAGGCCTGCCGGCGGCTCCGCAGCCACGGCGAGGGTCCGCAGAAGTACATCCACACCTCCCTCGGCCTCAACCTGAGGCCGACCGACCTCAACTCGGCGATCGCCCTCGCCCAGGTCCGGCGCACCGGCACCTTCCTTCGGCGTCATCGGGAGTACGCCCGCCAGTACCAGGAACGGCTGGCTCCGTACTGCACGTTCCAGACGATCCCCGAGTACGCCGGTGATCCCACGTGGATGGTGTTCCAGATCCTCGCGCCAGACCGGCGCACCCGGGACCGTCTGGAGGCCCGACTGCGGCGGCGCGGGGTCCAGACGCGGCGGGCGTTTCCCCCGATGCACCAGCAGCCCTACCTGCGGCAACGGTTCTCCTTCGGGAAGTATCCCCACGCCGACTGGGTGTACGACCGGGTCCTCTCGCTGCCGATGGGCAACGGGATCCGCCCCGAGGAGATCGACTACGTGATCGACCGGACCGTCGAGTTCTTCCGGACGGGTTAGCCGCGGATGGCGCAGGCCACGGCCCGGCGCGCCGACCGACCGCTCCGGGTGCTGACGCTGGCCCCGCTGCCGGCCTCGGTCACCGGGGGGATCGAGGAGTACGCCTACGGGGTCGTCGCGGGGCTCCGGGAACGGGGATGCGAACTCCGGGTCGCGACGTCGCAGATCGACACCCCACCGGGCCAGGCCGCCGCGGGGGGCGACGTGGCCCTCCGCACCGTGCGTCTCCTGGAACGGCCGATCCCGTGGAGCCCCACGGTCCTCCTCCGCCTGCTCCGGGAGGTCCGTCGGGCCGATCTGGTCCACCTCCACATGCCGTATCCGATGGTCGAGGCCATGGGCGCCCTCCTCGCCCGGATCGTCGGTCGGCCGCTCGTGGTGACCTACCAGATGGATGCCATCCTCCTGCCCGAACCCGGCGCGGCACGGCCGACCCGGGCCGCCCGGGCCATCGGCCGCGTCTACCGGAGCCTCTCGGCCCGGTGGCCGCTCCGGGCGGCGTCCGTCGTGGTCACCAGCACCCGGGCGTACGTGGGCGAATCCATCCTGCTGCCCGAATTTGCGGAGAAGGTGCGGATCATCTACCAGGGAGTCTCCCGGGAGAGATTCCGGGAGGCCACCCCGGACCGGATCGCCCGGAGCCGGCGGGAGCGGCTGGGGAGCCGTTACGCGAAGCTCGTGACGTTCGTCGGTCGGCTCGTGCCGTACAAGGGCGTCGACTACCTCCTCGAGGCCATCCCCCAGGTCCGGACCCCGGGCGTGCTCTTCGTCATCGGCGGCTCCGGTCCCCAGGATCCCCATCTGCGGGCGCTCGCGGCCCGGCTCGGCCTCACGAACGTACGGTTCGAGGGATTCGTCCCGTCGGAGGAACTGTTCGGCCTCTTCGCCGCCTCGGACCTCGTCGTCTCCCCCTCGGTCTCGGAGCTCGAGAACACCCCGATCTCCCTGCTCGGCGCCCGGGCCGTCGGCACGCCGGTGATCGGAACGAGCATCGGGGGCACCGGCGAGACCGTCCCCAACGACGGCCACCTCGGCCGCATCATCGCGCCCCGCGACAGCGCCGGTCTCGCCCGGGCCATCGAGGAGGTGCTCGGCCGCCCCCGTCCCCCCGCGGCGGCCGACCGCCCCCGGTTCTGGGAGGATGTCGCCGACGATTACCTCGATCTCTTCCACGAGGTCCTTCGGGAGAACGGGCCGGTCCCCGCCTCCCGACGGAGCTCCGGGGCGTCCGCTCCGGAACGGGTCTGAAGGCAGGGGGATGGGCGCGAACCCGATCTCCCGCGTTTCCTCCGCCCAACGCTCCGTCCGGGTCGGGCGGGGAGGCGGGCACGGTCCCCGGGAAGCGTCCGGAAATGTTCATCCCACCGGCCCCACTCGAAGCGGTCGCCCGATGGCGACGGAGTCCGCGAACCCATGACCGCTCCCGATCCCCACCGTCCGCCGTCGGGGCCACCGGCCGGATTTGGCTCCGGGGAGCCCCCGGCGGCGGGTGGCGCGGTCCCCGCGGCCGGTCGGCTCCGTCCGGTCCGGGATCGGATCCTCCCGTGGGTGGATTCCGTGCGGCACCGCCTCGTTTCGGGATCGCCGGCCCGACGCCGGTTCGGCGCGGCGGTCGCCCGGTACGGTCCGCTCGGGCTCGTCCTCCTCGTGGTGCTCCTCCTCAAGGTGCCGGTGCTGCTCGGCAGCCCCTATCCGCCCGGGGGCGATACCGCCGAGGAGACGCTCTGGGTGCATGCCTGGGCCGGGACCGCCTTCCCCGGGGCGCCCTCCCCGTGGACCATCCCCCCGCTGTACCTCTTCCTGGTGCTGGGGCCGGCGCTCGCCGCCCTTCCGATCTTCTCGGCCGGGATCGCCGCCGACTTCGTCGTGAGCGCCCTCCTCGTGCCGCCCGCCTACCTTCTGTGCCGGAGGATCTCGCTGCGCCCCCGGTTCGCCCTCCTCGGGAGCTTCCTGCTCGGTTCGGCGGCGGCCTACAGCTCCATGCTGACCTGGAACGGGGGCTACAACCTGTTCGGCATCGCCATGCTCACCTTCTTCCTCGCCTTCCTGCTCGAGAGCCTGGAGACCGGGTCCCGACGGGCCGTGATCCTCGCGGGACTCTCCATCGGGCTGGTCGCCGCCTCGAACTTCCTCTCCCTCTTCGTCGCGGCCCTCGTCCTGGGGATCCTGGCCCTCCTCCTGGTGCCGATGGCCGCCCGCGCCTCCCTCCTCCGCCGATGGGCCGCGGTGGTGGGCGCCGGCCTCGTGGCGGCGGCCCCCTCGGCGTACATCTACTTCGAGCTCACCCACGGCCTGTCCAACACCGTGGGCTCCGCCTGGGAGCTCACGCCCTCCCTGACGGCGCTCTACACCCTGACGACCCCGTGGGGGGGGCTCACGAACGGCGTCGCCCAGCTCATCGCCGGGATCGACACCGCGGTGAGCGCCCTCGGCCTGGTGGCCCTCTTCCGGAAGCGGCCGACCCGACGGGCCGCGGCGCTCCTGACCTCCGTCCTCGCCGCCTCCTTCCTCGTCGCCGTCGCCGATCCCGGCAACTTCACCCGGGGGTACTACTACCTGCCCCTGGTCTTCCTGCCGGCCGGAACGTTCCTGTTCCAGGCCATCTACGACGGGACGGTCCGCCGGCTCCGGGCGGGGGAGACGCCGCGGGCCGGGGCCGCCCCCTTCCGTCCCGGGGAACCCCGGCCGGGACCGGCGGCGGAGGTCTACGGGGATCCGCGGCGGCGGCGGAGGCGGCGCGCCCTCCGCACCGTCCTCGGAGCGCTCGCCGCGGGCCTGATCGCCTTCTCGCTCGCCAATACGGCGCTCTCGGCGGAGACGTTCCGGGCGAGCGCCGCCTACTACGATCCGATGACGCCGGAGACGGTGGACGCCCTCCAGTGGCTGGGGGCCCACACCCCCGACGGCGCCTCCGTCTACACCTCCTCGGCCTACGACGCGAAGTGGATCTGGGCCTACGACAATCGCCAGGCGCTCTATCCGGCGAACCTGAACCTCCTGGTCACGCAGAGCTCCTACGCCCAGACCGAGGACGGGAACCTGCTCGCGCTCGGCGATCTCGACATCGGCAATTCCCAGATCAACGTGGCGGCGAACTTCGAGGCCGCGGCCGGGAGCCCGACGATCGACCTTGCGACCCCTGGATTCTGGAACGAGCTGTTCGGCTCGAACGGGAGCGCGACCCACCTCACCGTGCTCCGGTCGGGGGCCCTCCAGACCGTGGCCCTCGCCGCGGCGACGGCCCGCCCGGCGCCGATCCTCGAGACCGGCCCGGGCGGAACGGCGACCCTGGCCCTCACCTACGACTGGCCGACCGCCTCCGGCGGACCGCTCGCGCTCACCGAAACGATCGTCGTGAACGGCTCCGCGACCACCGTCGCGTGGACCTCCGCCGCTCCGGGGGTCACCGTCCAAAGCCTCGCCCAGCAGCTGACGCTGCCACCGTCGACCACGGCGACGACCGGCTTCGAGCACGCGGCCGTCCCGGCCGGGTGCGTCGCCTCCGCGCTCGTCCAGCCGCTCCAGTACCTCACCGACTCCTTTTCCGCCACGGTGGGCGCGGCGGGGGCCCGGTTCTGCCTCCACGCGATGGCCGGCGGCTGGACCTCCGT
>JAJZDH010000175.1 GCA_021828665.1 Thermoplasmata archaeon | reverse complement strand
TTCCTCCGCTCTGGCGCGCCCTCGCGCCGCTCGGGCTCGCGCCCTCCGACTGCCTGATCGCCGGGGACGGTGAGAACGACGTCCCGATGCTCGAGGCCGCCGGCTGGGCGGTCAGCTTCCGCGGCGCCGACCGGCAGGCCACCCGCGCCGCGGACTACGTGAGCCGGAAGGCCCACGGCGCCGGGCTCGTCGAAGCGCTTAAGCGGGTCCGGGCCGTGGCACCGCCCGCAGGGTGAACCGCGTGTCGTTGGTGGCCCAGTGCCAGCGGTGCGGCGCGCCGGCCCATCTCCGGTGCAGCGTCTGCGGCCGGACGTTGTGCACGCAATGCCTGGACTCCGAGGAACGGATCTGCGCCGAGTGCGCCGGGATCGCCCGGACCCGCCGCGGCCTTCCCTCGGTCAAGCATCCTCCGTCGCGCCGGGCGTGACGGTCTCCCCGGGCGCGGCGGCGGAGGAACTCCCGGGGTACGGGTACCCCGGCAGGCGGAACGGGCCCCGCGGGCTCTGCCGCGCCAGATGGAAGAGGACCGGCATGAACGCCCCCACGACGGCACCGATCCCGAGCGTCGCCCACGCGTACGGTCCCATCGCGGGGCCGATCACGAGGAACGCCCACCGCCACCCTCCGGAAGGGGCCAGATGGTGCAGGAGGAGATTCGCCGCCACGCCGCCGCCCCACCCCGTGAGCCCGCAGAGGATCCCGGAGATCCAGTAGCCCAGCCGTTCGTCGCCGCCGGGATCCTCGGCCGGCACCGGAAGGGCGCCTTCGGGATGGGCCATGGACCGGTCCACACCGCCCGCGGTTCTAAGCGTTTCGCCGCGACGGGCGCCGAAGATCCTCCGCGCCCGAGGATCCGGAGTGCCGGCCGGAGCGTGCGGCCGCCCGCTCAGCCGAACCCGGGGATCGCCTTCGCGTCCTTCGCTCCGGGCCGGACCGGGATCCGCCGCAGTTCCTTCGGGCATTCCACGAGGCGGACGAGCGGGGCCGACTGGACGATGTAGGCGGGGAGCCCCGTGTTGGGATCGTGGCCGGCCCGGAGGATGTTCATGATCTCGAGCCGCACTTCGATGACGCTCCCGTCCTTGAGCTTGAGCCGGAGCTTCCCGTCGCCCTCCAGGGCGGTGTAGTCGACGATCTCCGCGTTCGAGAGGTCGGGGGCGGCCGCTCCCGGCGCCCCTCCCATCATGGGGACGTCCGGCCCGTGCGGTCCCGCAGCACGAGGCGGGGGTCCGCGCCGTCCACGGTGATCCCGAGGGAGACGCAGGTCCCGAGGACCTGGTTGATGCGGTGATCCTCGGTCCGCCCCTGGAGGTCGGTCCCCTTGGAGCGGGCGATCTGGGCCACGGCCTCGAGGCTCACATCGCCGACCGTCTCCGTCTTGGGCTTGCCGCTGCCCTTCTCCTTGCCGATCTCCTTGAGGAGGAGCGCGGCCACGGGGGGCCGGCCGACGACGAGGGTGAACTGGCGGGTGGCGGCGTCGACCCGGATCACCACGGGGACCTTCATGCCGGCGAACCCCTTGGTCTGCTCGTTGATCTGCGCGACGACCTGCCCGACGTTGATCCCGAGCGGCCCCAGCGCCGCCCCGAGGACCGCGCCGGCCACGGCCTTGCCGCCTTCGACCATCACACTGACTTCATCCGGCATTCTTCGATCCTCCGCGTTCGATCATGCGCACGTGGTCCCCCCGGACGGTGACCGGGATCGGCACCACGGCCTCGATGAGCTCCACCGTGATCTCCTCCTTGGCCTGGTCGATCCGCTTGACCCGGGCCTTCTCGCCCTTGAACGGCCCCGCGATCAGCTCGACGATGGCCCCCTCGACGAATCCCTCGACGGTGATCTTCGGGACGAGGAGCGGTTCGACCTCCTTGAGCGTGGTCTCCCCTTCCACCAGCCCCCGGGCCTTCCGGATCCCCTTGAGCATCTCCCGCACCCCTTCGAGGCTCATGCCCTCGGCGAAGACGTACCCGCGGAGGGCGGAGGGGACCAGGAGCGAGAAGAGGACGTCCGGCTTCTCCTCGGCCCGGGAGAGCAGGGTGTCGGCGACCTCCCGTTCGTAGCCGCGGGAGCTCTTGATGGCGAGCACCGCCTGGCGCGCCGTCCACGCGAGCGTCAGCCGCACGGGGCGGTACTTCTCCCCGGCCGCCGCCGCCAGGCGGACCTCGACCCGGTCCCCGTACCGGACCCCGACCGGAGCCTGCACCTCGAAGGAGAGGGCGACCGGGGTGCGCGGTTCCAGGGAGATCCGGGCCTTCTCGGGGCGGCGGACGATCTCGAGGTAGCTCTTCTTGCCGGGCAGCAGCCACCGGACCGGCCACTCGGCCCCCTCGCCGGGGTAGGTGGAGGTGTAGGTCACCTCCGCCGTGAGCTCGGCCACCACGGGTTCCGCGAGGATGCTTTCGAGGACGCAGGAGAGGGTGGTCACCGTCGCCGCCGTCACCTGGCGCTCGACGGCGTCCACGGCCCGGAGGGTCAGGAGACCCGCCGGCTCCGCCGCCGGGACCGGCGCGGCGACGGCCGGCGCCGCGGCGGGGGCCACCGCCGC
>JAJZDH010000174.1 GCA_021828665.1 Thermoplasmata archaeon | reverse complement strand
CTGGGAGGCGCTCGGCGGCGCCGCCCGCGCCCGGATCCTGCTCCGGGCGGCCGCGCTCCTCCGGGCGCAGCGGGAGCCGCTCGCCCGGTGGATCACCCGGGAGATGGGCAAGGTCCGGTACGAGGCCCGGGCCGAGGCGGACGGTGCCATCGAGAACCTGGAGTACTACGCCGCCTTCGGGCGCACCCTCTCGGGCGAGGAGGTCGCCCTCCAGCCCCGGGGCCAGAGCCTGAGGCTCCTCTGGCTCCCGCGCGGCGTCGTCGTGGCGCTCACCCCGTGGAACTTCCCGGCGGCCACGGTGACCCGGAAGATCGCCCCCGCGCTCATCGGGGGCAACACGATGGTGCTCAAGGCGGCGAGCGCGACCCCGCTCACGGCGCTCTTCCTCGCCCGGGCGCTCTCCCGGGCCGGCCTGCCCCCCGGAGTCCTCAACGTGATCCAGGGGAATTCGGCGGAGCTCGGCCCGGCGCTGCTCGGGCACCCGGCGTGCTCCACGGTGACGCTCACCGGCTCCACCGCCACGGGGGTCGAGATCCTCCGGGGGGCGGCGCCCGGCGTGGTCAAGTGCCTCCTCGAGCTCGGCGGGAAGGCGCCCGTCATCGTCGCCGCCGACGCCGATCTCGACTGGGCGGCGCGCGCGACGGTGTGGGCCCGCTTCTGGAACGCCGGCCAGGCCTGCATCGCCGCCGAGCGGGTCTACGTCGATGAGAAGGTGGCCGCCCGGTTCGTGGCCAAGCTCTCCCGGCTCACGGCGCGGCTCCGGCTCGGTCCCGGCCTCGCCCGGGGCTCCGAGGTGGGGCCGCTGTACAGCCCGTCGGCCCGGGACCATGTCCACGCGATGGTGGAGGCCGCCCGCGCCGACGGCGCCCGGATCCTCCTCGGGGGCCAACTTCCGTCCCGGGGGCCGCTCCGCCAGGGGGCCTTCTATCCGCCCACGTTGGTGGGCGACCTTTCGGACTCGAGCCCGCTCGTCCGGGACGAGATCTTCGGGCCGGTCCTTCCGCTCCTCACCTTCCGCACCCTCGACGAGGTGGTGGACCGGGCGAACCGCTCGGAGTACGGGCTCTCGAGCTACGTCTTCACCCGGAGCGCCGCCGTGGCCGAGCGGCTGGCCCGGGAGATCCGGTTCGGGGAGACGTACGTGAACCGGGTCGGTCCGGAGAGCCCCCAGGGCTACCACGCCGGTTTCCGGCGGAGCGGCCTCGGCGGGGAGGGGACCCGGACCGGCGTCACGGACTACCTCCAGCTCAAGAGCGTCTACGTCGACTGGAACGACCGGCCGTCGGCCGACGACCTCTTCCCGTATCCCCGGTAGGCGGCCCGCGCGGCGGCCGTCCCGCCAGGAGGACCCTCAGATCCGACACGTTCGTCCCGGTCGGACCGGTCCGCCACAGCGTCCCCACGGCGGCGAGGAGGTCGTAGCTCGCGTGGGCGGCGAGGGCCGATTCGACGGAGAGCCCGCGCCGCCGCGCCCGCCCGGCGGTCGCCCCGTCGGCCCACCCGCCCGCCGCGTCGGTGGGCCCGTCGATCCCATCGGTGCCGGCCGACAGGGCGACGACCCCGGGGACCCCGTCGAGATCGAGGGCGGCCCGGAGGGCGAACTCCTGGTTCCGGCCGCCCCGCCCCGGGTGCGGCCCCAGGGTGACGGTGGTCTCCCCGCCCGAGAGGAGGCAGGCCGGGGGGCGGACCGGAAGGCCGCTCCCCGCGATCTCCCGGAGGATGGCCGTGTGGACCCCCGCCACCTCCACGGCCTCCCCCACGATCCGGCTCGAGAGCACCAGCGGCGGGTACCCCCGCCGGGCGGCCTCGGCGGCGGCCCCTTCGAGGGCGGTGCGGTTGGTGCCGATGAGGAGGAACGGGCGCCCGGCGAGCCGGGGATCCCCCGGCTTCGGGGTCTCCGGCCGCCGCCCCCGGGCCCCCTCGGCGAGGTGGCGTCGGATCGGGGTCGGCAGCGCCCCCCACAGGCCGTACCGCCGGGCCCCCGCCACCGCCTCCGCGAAGGTCGACGGATCCGGCACCGTCGGGCCGGAGGCGATCTCCTCGGGGCGGTCGCCGACGACGTCGGAGAGGGCGAGGGTCGCCCCCGCGCGGCCCGCGGCCGCGAGCCCGAGCTGCCCGCCCTTGACCACGGAGAGGTGCCGCCGCAGCGCGTTCAGGCTCTGGATCGGCGCCCCGGAGGCGAGGAGGAGGCGGGTCGCGCGCCGGAGATCGGCGAGCGGGACCTCCGGCACGGGAGCCTCCAGGATCGCGGAGCCGCCGCCGGAGATCAGGAAGAGGACCGGGCCGGGGGGAGCCTCGCGGAGGAAGCGGAGCGCGGCGCGGGCGGCCGCGACACTGCGGCGGTCCGGGATCGGGTGGCCGCCCCGAAAGAGCTCGAACGGGAGGGCGAGATCCGGCGCGGATTCGGGCGCGACGACGAGCCCCCGGGTCCCCCGGCCCAGCACGCGGTAGGCGGCCGCGGCGAGGCGGGGGGCCGCCTTGCCGACGGCGAGCACGTTCACCACCTCGCCGGGGCCGACCGCCACGAAGCTCGATCCGGCCCACACCCGGGAGCCCTTCCGGGTCAGGTGGCGGTGGACGGCGCGCTCGGGCGCCACC
>JAJZDH010000027.1 GCA_021828665.1 Thermoplasmata archaeon | reverse complement strand
CGCCGATTGAAGCTATAGAGGCACTGCCCGAGGGCGGACGGGGGCGCGCCCGGAGCCCGTCCGCGATCGACGCTCCTCCTTCGTGGATCCGCCCCTCGGCGGGCTTCCGGGGTCGTCGGGGGGACCGATCGACTGCCGGGACCACGACCCGCGGGGGGGATCGGCTCTCCCGTGGGGACCGGCCGCGAGCGGTGGCGCCCATCCCACCGTCCGGGAGCCTCGGGGTCCCAACGAGGGCCGCCTATCCGGGCCGTTCGGCGCGACCCGGCGGACGGAAGTGGAGGCCCATCGCCTCCCGGTCGACCTGGTCGCCGGCCGGTCGCCGGCGCAGCAGGTACCGCTGGGCCTTCTGGTTGGCCGTCTTCGGGACCTCCGTGAGGAATTCGATGAACCGCGGCACCATGAAGAACGGCAGACGGTCGGCGCAGTATCGGAAGAGCTCCTCCGCGCCGACGGAAGCCTCCGGGCGCAGGAGGACGAACGCCTTGACATCCTCCTCGCCAAGGGGCGACGGGACCCCCACCACCACCGACTCGAAGACGGCCGGATGGGTGTTCAGGACCGATTCCACGTCGTAGGGGGCGAGGTTCTCCCCCCGGCGGCGGATGACATCCTTCTTGCGGTCCACGAAATAGAAGTAGCCGTCGGCGTCGCGGGTCACGTAGTCGCCGGTGTGGAACCAGAGGTTCCGCCACGCCTCCACGGTCTGTTCGGGCTTCCGGTGGTAGGCGAGGAACATGGAGAACGGCGAGCGGGGCCGGACCACCAGTTCGCCGCGCACGCCGTCCGGCACGGGCCGGTCGTGGTCATCGACGACGAGCGCCTCCACGAACGCGAGCGGCGTGCCCACCGAGCCGACCCGGACCGCTCCCGGCGGATTCATCAGCGTGGTGCAGCCGCACTCGGTCATGCCGTAGAGCTCGAGGATCTGGACCCCGAACCGCCGCTCGAACGCCGGCCAGATCTCGCGCGTGGCCCCCGCCGTGAGGGCCACCCCGACGGAATGGCTCCGGTCCGTCGGACGTTCCGGCTGCTTGTAGAGCACGTTGATCATCGAGATGAGCAAGGAAACGTGGGTCGCCCCGACCCGGGCCGCCGATTCCCAGAACCGGCTCGCCTGGAACCGCTCGTCGAACGCCGCCACCAGGTCGTTTTCGAGCGCCGTGAGCGTGGTCATCTCCTGGGCGTTGCAGTGGAAGAGCGGCAGCGCGGTGAACAGGACCGAGTCGGGAGCCAGCCGGCTCCGAAGCCCGATCTCGCGGGCCGTGGTGAGATACTTCTCGTGCGGGATGATCGCCCCTTTGGGAGGTCCGGTGGTGCCGCTCGTGTACAGGATCGCGGCCGGATCCCACGGATCCGGGACCTCGGTCGGGGGGGCCGCCCGGGACTCCTCAAGCGCCCGGAACGGGAGGTCCGCACCCGGGGTCGTGGACCCCCCCCCGCCGTCACCGAGGACCCACACCCGGGAGAGGTCGAGTCCGCCCCGGATCTCGTCGAATTCGGCCCGGAGCCGCGGGTCGAGGACCAGCGCGGCGGCCTGGGAATCCTCGAGCTCGTACCGGAGCAGCGTCCCCTTGAGCCCGGTATTGAGGGGAACGAGGATGGCCCCACCTTTCGCCGCCCCGAACCAGGTCAGCGGGAACTCCGGGCAATTGAACAGGAGTGTCGCCACACGGTCCCCCGGCCGCACCCCCGCGTCGCGGAGGCCGGCGGCCACGCGGTCGCTGCCCCGATCCAACTCCTCGTAGGAGAGCGAGCGCTCCGGGAACCGGAGCGCCGTCCGGTCCCGGTTCCGGATCGCCTTCGTGCGGACGAGCGAGACCAGATCGTGATACGACTCGTCCGAATCGAGCATCCGGGCCCCGCGAGGCACCCCGTCTCTTAACGGGTGCCCCGAACCGGGAAGTGGGCCGTACGGCCCGGGGGCGTCGTTCCGGTGGACCGGCCGCCGAACGGGCTCCCGGCGGACCGGCCCCCGTAATAACCCCGGGGTCGGTGGGGGGTCCGATGCCCTCCCGGAGTGCGGCGTTCCGGCCCGACTCCCCCGTGGTGGCGGAACTGGCCAGCGGGGGCGTCCTCTTCGCGACCGGGAAGGGCCGCGTGCTGGTGCTCCACGAGCGGGAGGAAGATCGGTGGGGGTTCCCCAAGGGACACGTGGAGCCCGGGGAATCGCTCCGGGAGGCCGCGGAGCGCGAGATCGCCGAGGAGACCGGCCTCGAAGGGATCCGGCTTCGGGACGAGGTCGGCACCGTCGTCTACCGGTTCTACGATCCGAAGGCGCGCCATAACGTGCTCAAGATCGTCGTGTACTTCGCGGGCCATGCGCCGGAGCAGGCCCTCTCTCCCGAACCGATCTTTGACCGAGGGGTGTGGCTGCCCGCGTACCGGGCGCGCGGTCGGCTTCGGTACGCCACCGATCGGAGGATCCTCGCCGCCGCGCTGCGGTGGAGGCGCCGCGACCATCCGCTCCCCGGAACGGGACCCGCCGGCGGCGGAGGGCGGAGACGGAGATCCCCGTCGGGGCGAGCCTGAACCCTCCTCACGGGTGTGCCGGGAAGGGCCACGGTCTCCCGGAACCGCCGACCGCCGTCGTCTCCGGCAGGAGCTCCGGCACGCGGAGATCCCCGACGGTGCGGCGGGGGGGTTCCCCCGGGTGGCCTTCCCGACCCCGCGCGGGATCCCGGACCGGAGGTATCGGGGTCCCGTGGCCGTCCCGATTCGCTCCCCGCGGCCCTCCGAGCTTTCGCGGGGAGCTCCCCGATACCAACTCCCGGACGGAAGGATCCCCGGCTACCGACCGGGCTCGGGATTCCCGGAGGGTTCGCGAGGCGGAAGGCGGAACCGGGCCCTCGCCGCGAGCGCGAGCGCCTCGGGATAACCGGCCTCGGCATGCCGGACGACGCCGATCCCCGGATCGTTGTGGAGCGTCCGGGCGAGCCGTCGCTCGGCGCCGCGGGTCCCGTCGGCGACCACCACCAGGCCGGCGTGCAGGGAATTTCCGATGCCGACCCCGCCGCCATGATGCACCGCGACCCAGCTGGCCCCCCCGGCGACCGCGAGGAGCGCATTCAGGATCGGCCAATCGGCGATGGCGTCCGAGCCGTCCCGCATGCCCTCCGTCTCCCGGTACGGGCTCGCCACGCTGCCGCTGTCGTGGTGATCCCGTCCGATGGCGATCGGGGCGGACAACCGGCCGGAGCGCACCAGGTCGTTCGCGAGGAGACCAAACCGTTCCCGGGCGCCGTACCCCATATAGGCGATCCGGGCCGGCAGGCCCTGGAACCGCACCTCGGTGGAGGCGAGCCGGATCCAGCGGCACAACCGCTCCTCCTCGGAGAATTCCCGGAGGACCATCCGGTCAAGGAGCCGGATATCCTCGGGCTCGCCGCTGAGCGCGACCCATCGGAACGGGCCGCTGCCCACGGCGAACAGCGGTCGGATGTACTTCGGCACGTATCCCGGGATCTGGAACGCCTCCGCCACGCCGGCGTCCCGAGCCTGGGCCCGGAAATTGTTCCCGTAGTCGAAGGTGCGGGCGCCCCGGGCCTGCATCGTCAGCAGGGCGCGGGCCTCCGCCGCCAGCGACCGGCGCACCTCGGCAAGGTAGGCCTGCGGGTCGCGGTTCCGGAACTCCGCCGCGCTCTCCGGTCCGTACCCGATGGGAAGATACCCGCACGAGAGGTCGTGCACCGCCGTCTGGTCCGAAGCGATGTCGGGGGTGATCTCCCGACGGACGAGTTCGGGATAGACCTCGGCGGCGTTGGCCCGGAGCGCCACCGAATGCGGGCGTCTCGCCCGGGCGGCGTTCCGGACCGCCTCCAACGCCTCGTCGAGGGAGTCGGCCACCTGGTCGACGAACCCTCCGGACCGGCGACGCTCGATGGCGCGGGGATCGGCATCGACCACGAGGGCCACTCCTCCGAGCATCCGCACCGCGAGCGGCTGGGCCCCTCCCATCTCGCCGAGACCCGAACTCAAGAACCAGCGGCCGGCGAGGTCTTCCGAATGGAATTCGATCCGGGCGAGGCTCGCGAGCGTCTCGTAGGTGCCCTGGAGGATCCCCTGCGTGCCGATGTAGATCCAGCTGCCGGCCGTCATCTGCCCGAACATGGTGAGACCGCGGGCCTCCAGATCCCAGAAGATCTCGTCGGTGGACCAACGGGGGACCAGCAGCGCGTTGGCGATCAGGACCCGCGGTGCCTCCGCATGGGTCGGGAAGACGCCGACCGGCCGTCCCGATTGGACGAGGAGCGTCTCCTCGTCGCCCAGGAGCTCCAGCGTCCGAACGATCCGGTCGAAGTCCGGCCAGCTTCGGGCCGCCTTCCCGCGCCCGCCGTACACGATCAGATGCTCGGGGTCCCGGGCGACCTCGGGGTCGAGGTTGTTCATCAGGAGGCGGAGCGCCCCTTCCTGGGCCCACCCCCGGCACCGCCGAACCGGCCCCCGGGGGGCCCGGATCGGTGCCCGCGGAGCCGGGTCGGCGGCCGTCACGGGGCCCCCGAGGGGCTGTCGTGGTTATGAGGTTCTCCGGAGGCGGCCCGTGCCCGTCCTCCGCTCCCCCGCCACGAGGGCGGAGCTCCCCTCGTCCGTCGGCCACCGAAGCATCATGAGGGGGACGCGCTTCCCCCGCCCCGTGCCGCCGTAGCTCAGTCGGCAGAGCGGCTGATTTGTAATCAGCAGGTCGGGGGTTCAATTCCCTCCGGCGGCTCCCGGAGAGCGCTCCCGCGTCTCGGTGACCTCGCCTCGGCCCGGGGACAGGATGGGAGGAGGTCCGGCGGAGGTTCCCTCCGAGGGGATCCCCTGGCACCCCCCCGCTCCCGGCACGGATCGGGAATCGGTCTCCGGCCTGCCGGCGGGGCGGTCCCGGCGCTCTCCGACGCCGTCGCGCGGATCGCTTGGGTGCAATTCGCGGCTCCCGACGAAGGAACTCCGGCGGGGTCTCGCCTCGGACGGGCGACCGGGCGTACCGGTCAGTACCGGCGGAGGCGGCGATCGACCGTCTGGGCCCAGAGATCGATCCCTCCGGTGAGGTTCTGGACCGAGGTGTACCCCTGGGTCTCCAGGTACGCCGCCACCATCTGGGAACGGCCGCCGTGGTGGCAGTAGAGGACGACGCGCCGGTCGGAGGGGATCTCGTGGAGCCGGTCGGGGATCTCGTTCATCGGGATATGGATCGACTCCTCGATGCAGACCACCTCCCGTTCGTACTCCTCGCGGACGTCGACCACGAGGAGGCTCGGTTCGCGATCCTGGAGAAGCCGGGCCAGGTCCCGCGGTTCGATCTCCTCGACCATGGGACCGGGAAGAGAGGTGGGGGGCCTTATCGCTTTGCGCCGGGAAGGACGCAATCCCTAAGAAGCGGGGAAGCGTGGCGACCCTCTGGGGAGGAACGCATCGATGGGCAAGGCCAAGGATCCGGTGTGCGGGATGATGGTGGACACGGAGCGGCCACCGGCCCGGGGCACCTACGATGGCGCCCCGGTCTACTTCTGCTCGCCGGCCTGCAAGGTGGCGTACGAGCGGAAGCGGTCGCCCCCCTGACGGCGATCGATCCCCGCCGGCCCGATCCGATCTCCTCCGGGGACGACGATGGCCACCGACCCCGTCTGCGGGATGTTCGTCGATGAACGGACGACGACGCTCGTCGCCCACCGCGACAACCGCACCTACTACTTCTGCGCCACCGGCTGCCGCGACGCGTTCGTGGCGCCGGGCCGCGCCCTCGCGGAGCTGCGGCGCCAGCTCGCCGTCGGCGCTGCCATTTCGGCGGTGGTCCTGCTCCTCGCCTATCTCCTGAAGGTTCCCGACGGCATCTACGCCGAAGCCACCCTCGCCGCCGTGGCCCAGGTCTACCTCGGGGCCCCGTTCTACCGGGGGACCGCCGACGCGATCCGGCACCGGCTCGGCAACATGGATGTCCTCATCGCCGTCGGGACCACCGCCGCCTTCGGGTACAGCCTCGCCGCGCTCCTCCTGCCGGGCCGCCTGCCGGCCCTGTACTATTTCGACGCCTCCTGTCTCATCCTGACCCTCCTCCTCACCGGAAATTATCTGGAACGGTTGACCCGGGACCGCGCCTCCTCCGTCCTCCGCCGCCTGTCGGAGACGCTTCCGGCCCGCGCCCACCGCCTGGGCGCGGGCGGTCCGGAAGAGGTGCCCGTCGCCGATCTCACCGTCGGCGACCTCGTGGTGGTCCGCCCGGGCGAGCGGATCCCGGCCGATGGACGGATCCGGGACGGCCGCTCCTCCGTCGACGAATCCCTTCTCACCGGGGAGCCGATGCCGGTGCCGAAATCCATCGGAGATCCGGTCCGGGCCGGAGCCATCAACGGGGAGGGGGTCCTCACCGTGGAGACGCTCCGGGCGGGCGAGGACACCTTCCTCGCCTCGGTGGGGCGGCTCCTGCTCGATGCGGAGAGCTCCCGGGTCCCGATCCAGGCACTCGCCGACCGCATCGCGGCGGTCTTCGTGCCGACGGTGCTTCTCCTCGCCGTGGCCGCGGCCGCGGGATGGTACTTCCTGGGGGGAGCCGACGCCACCGTGGCGCTCCTCGTGTTCGTCTCCGTGGTGATCACCGCCTGTCCCTGCGCCTTCGGTCTCGCCACCCCCGCCGCGGTGGTCGTGGCCGCCGGGCGGGGGGCCCGGGCAGGCATCCTCTTCCGGGGGCACGACGCCCTCGAGCATGCGGCCCGGGCCGATCTCGTGCTCATGGACAAGACGGGCACCCTCACCGGGGGCCATCCGGTCCTCACCCGTCTCCTCCCGGCCGGCCCCACCGGGGCGGACGAGCTCCTCGCCGTGGCCGCCGGCCTCGAGTTGGACTCCGGGCATCCGCTCGGGTGGGCCGTGACGGAAGCGGCGCGGCAGCGCGGCATCCCCGCGGCGACCGTCCACGACCTCGCCGCCCGGCCCGGGGTGGGCATGGAGGGGATCCTCGATGGCCGACGGGTCGCGATCCGACGATCGGCCGCCGTCCGCGGGCCGCCCGGTCCCGACACCGGAACCGCGCCGTTGGAAGCCGCCGATGCGACGACCGGAGGGACCCGATCCTCCGTCTACCGGGGGGACGCGCTTCTCGGCGAGCTCGAGTTTGAGGACCCGGTCCGGCCCGAGGCCCGAGCGGCGGTCGGACGACTCCGCGCCGATGGGATCGACGTGGTCATGGTGACCGGAGACAATCCGGTGGCCGCCGCGCGCGTGGCCCGGGCGGTCGGAATCGCGACCGTCCACAGCCGGGAGGAGCCGGCCGGCAAGATCGCGCGGCTCCAGGAGTACACGGCCCGGGGCCATCATGTGGCGTTCGTCGGGGACGGGATCAACGACGCGGCCGTCCTCGCGGCGGCCGACACCGGCATCGCGCTCGCCTCCGGCGCCGACGTGGCGCGGGAGGCGGGCCGGATCCTGCTCGCCCGGTCCGACCTCCTCACGGTGCCGGCGGCGCTCGACCTCGCCCGCCGGACCGTGGGGAAGATCCGGCAGAATTTTGCCTGGGCGCTCGGATACAATGCGGTCCTCCTTCCCATCGCGGCCGGGGCGCTCGTGCCCATCTGGGGGTTCCGGGTGTACGCCGTCCTGCCCATCCTGGGAGCGGCGGCCATGGGACTCTCGTCGACCCTCGTCCTGACGAACTCGCTCACGCTCCGGTGGACCCCGCTCGGCGGAGCGACCGGGAAGGGAGGGCCGCCGCCGGCGCCGCGAACGGCCGCGCCGACCGTCACTCCACCTTGAGGTAGCGGCTCGCCACGAGGGTGCCGGCGAGCAGCATGATCGCGGCGAAGAGGGCGAGGTAGCCGAGGTAGAGCCAGTCCGCGGTGCCCGACACGACGACCCCCCGCCCCAGGAGCGCGGCATACGACACCGGGTTCACGGCGGAGATGTCCTGCATCCAGACCGGGAAGTTCGCGGAGGGGAAGAGCGCGCCGCTCGCGAACATGAGCGGCATGGTGATGAAGTTCGAGATCACCCCCGGCGTCTGCCAGTCGACGGAGGAGGCGGTGACGGCGAGGAAGAGGCAGGAGAAGCCGAATCCGAGGAAGACCAGGCCGAGGATCCAGCCGGCCCACATCAGCGGATCGCCCGCGAACCGCACCCCGAAGATCAGCGCCGCGGCGATCATGATGGGGATCTGGACCAGGCCGCGGGTGGCGCTCCCGAGCGCCTTGCTCAGGAAGACCGTCGCCTTGCTGGTGGGGGTGAGGAGGATCCGCTTCATGAAACCGAACCGCTTGTCCTGGATCGTGCTCATCGCCCCGAACATCCCGACGGAGAGCATCGAGGTGGCGAGAACCCCGGGCAGGAGGAACTGGATGTAGCTCGAGATGTGCGTGTGGAGGAGTACGTCCAGGGCCGAAAGCGGCACCCCGGCGAAGCTGCTGCCGAAGAAGGCGAGCCACATGAACGGCTGGACGATGGTGATGACGAGGACCCAGGGGTTCCGGAAGGTCCGGAGCAGTTCGCGGGCGTACAGGCCGACGAACTGGGATCCCTGGCCGATGGAGGCCCGCGGCCGCGCGGTGGCCGCCGAGAGGGTTACCGGCGGCGTCTCCGCCACCTCGGTCATCCGCGGGCCCTCCGCATGGTGGCGTAGAACTTGCGATAGTCGATGTTCTCGCCGGCCGTGTCGAGCCGCTGCCCGGTCAGGTCGAGAAAGACCGTCTCCAGGCTCGGTTTCTCCACGTTCAGGCGACGGATCCCGTCGGTCCGAAGGAGCCCGAGGAGCCGGGGCAGCACCTCCTCCGAAGAGCGGACCCGGAGGATCCAGGAGGCGCCTTGGGATCGGACCTCGAGCACCCCCGGGACCGCCGAGAAGGTCGCTGCCGTGACCGGCTCGGCGGTGGCGATCTCGATGAAATCGGCCCCGACGCGGGCCTTGAGCTCCGTGGGCGTGCCGTGCGCCACGATCCGACCGTGGTCGATGATGGCGATATGGTCGCAGAGGGCATCCGCCTCCTCGATGTAGTGGGTCGTGAGGAGCACCGTGATCCCGAATTCCCGGTTGACGCCCTGGATGAGCTCCCAGAGCATCCTCCGGGTGCTGGCGTCGAGCCCGATGGTGGGCTCGTCCATGAAGATCACCTCGGGCTGGTGGAGGAGGGCCAGCGCGATCTCGAGCTTCTTGCGCATCCCCGTCGAGTAGGTCTGGACCTTGTCGTCGCGCCGGTCGGAGAGCCCGAAGTAGCGGAGCAGCTCCTCGGCCCGGGTGCCCCACCCCTTCAGGCGTTGCAGCTGCGCCTGCAGCCACAGGTTCTCCCAGGCGGTGAAATCGTCGTCCAGGATCACCTCGGCCGCGACCCACCCGATCCGCTCCTTCACGCGCATCGGATCGCGCCGCACGTCGTATCCGGCCACCTCGGCCTCGCCCGCCGACGCGTCGCCGAGACCGGTGAGGAGCTTGATGATGGTCGTCTTGCCGGCCCCATTCGGGCCGAGGAGGCCGAAGATCGACGCCGCGCGGACGTCGAGGTCGACCTGGTCGACGGCGGTGATCGCTCCGTACCGCTTGGTCAGACCGCGGGCCCGGATCGCGGTTCCGTTCATGTTCGCGACCTCCGATGCGGTCCCGACGCGGTCGACCGCCACCGGGCCCGCCACCGATCGACCTCCGCGACCACCCGACGCGAGAAGGCCCGGTCGGTGGGCCGCCGATGGGCCTCGATCGCCGCGAAGGCCCGGCGCAGCCTCTGGATCAGGAACTCCTCGGCCCCCGACGATCCGAGGATCTCGGACCACAGCTCGCTCAGGTCCGGGGGCGCCGACCGGGCCAAGCGGTGGCGCGCGCGCAACGAGGAGAGGAGCGCCCGCCCGGCGGGGGTGATGGCATACATCCGGCGCCGACCGCCGACCCGGGAGCGGGCGAGGCCGAGCTCCTCGAGCTTCCGAAGCGACGGATAGACCGCGCCGGCTCCGGGCCGCCAGGCCCCTTCGGTCCGTTCGGCGATCCGGTCCGACAGGCCGTAGCCGTGGAGCGCCCCGTCCCGCGCCATCAGGGTGAGGGCGTACATGCCGATGGCCCGCCGGCGGAAGTCGCCCGCAGGCGGGGATTGGGCCACCATGCCGGACGTACGCCGCATGAGTATATGACTACTCTTACATCGATATAGTGGGATCCCCGGCACCGGCCCCCCCCGGGGGCCCCCGCCGCCCGGGATCCGGCGGGGTCCCTCCGGCGACCGGCAAACGGTTAAGGACCGGACCGGCTCGGGACGGTCATGGGGGACCAGGATCTGGGCGACGAGCTCGCCGGTCAGGGCTACCAGCTCACGGGCCGGCACAGCGCCGTCAAGCTCTGCTACTGGACCAAGGCCTCGCTGACCGAGGGGCGGGACTGCTACAAGGGTCGGTTCTACGGGATCGAGAGCCACCGGTGCCTCCAGATGTCCCCGTCCATCGACTCCTGCAACCTGCACTGCCGTTTCTGCTGGCGCAGCCAGGGATGGGAGAACGACGAGATGATGACCGAGTACGACGACCCGGAGTTGCTGCTGGAACGCTCCCTGGCCGCCCAGCGGCGCATCCTCTCCGGGTTCAAGGGAGACCGCGCCATCGACCCGGTCCGCTGGGAGGAGTCGCAGTCTCCCCGGCATATCGCCATCTCGCTCACGGGAGAGCCGACGCTGTATCCCAAGATGAACCGGTTCCTGGAACTCTGCCGCGCGGAAGGCATCTCGACCTTCTTGGTGACGAACGGGACCAACCCCGACGGGCTCCGGGCGCTCGATCCGCTGCCGACGCAGCTGTACGTTTCGGTGACCGCCCCCAATGCGGAGATCTTCCGCCGCCTCACCCTGCCGAACGACCCCCACGCCTTCGAACGGCTCCGGGAGTCGCTCGGGGTGGTCCGGGACCTGAAGACCCGGCGCGTGCTTCGGCACACCCTGGTCCGGGGATGGAACCTCGGCTGGGTCGACCAGTACGCGGAGCTCGACCTGTTGGCCCGTCCGGATTTCATCGAGCCGAAGGGGTACGTCTACATGGGGCGCTCCCGGCAGCGGCTCTCGAACGACCACGTGCCGACCCATGCCGAGATCGGCCGGTTCGCCCGGGATCTCGCGGAGCGGATCGACTACCGCGTGCTCGACGAGTCCCCGGAGTCGAAGGTATTCCTGCTGGGTCGGGACGGGGCCACCCGCTGGCTTCCGGGACGGGCGCCGGTAGCGGCCGGAGCGGCGTGAGCCGCCCTTCTGCAGAGCCACGGCTCCCGGGCGCGGACCCGGGCCGCGGTTAGGGAAAAGGGGAGCCCGGAACCCTCAGACAAACTTCCAGTTGAGGATCTCGACGATGATGGCGGTGCCGAGACCCATGGCGATGACGAAGTACGGATCGATCTTGAGGGCGCGGGTCTCCTCCATGTCGTAGTACTGGATGAGGCCGGCCGCCGAGCTGAAACCGCGATTCTTCTGTTCGGCCATGCTGCACCTGTCCCACCGGGAGGGCGATATTTAACCCTGAGGCCCGAAGGCCGGACAACCCGGAGGACGGCCGACCCGATGCCGAACGGTCGTCCGGGGCGGCCCGGGCGGGCGCCCCGACCTCCGGCCCGGCACAGGGCGGTGCGGCTCCCGAGGGGAGAACGCCCCGGTCGTCCGGTGGCCTCCCCGGTCGCACGGGAGGCCTCCGGCCGGACCGGGACCCCCGCAGCTCCGGCTAGCCGCCCCGCCATCCGTCCCAGGCCAGATCCTCGAGCGCCTCTCCCAGCCCTCCACGGAGGGCCGGTCCGAAGCTTCGGAGGCTCCCGGAGAGGACCCGCTCGAGGAAGGGGCGGGGGGGTTCCACCCGGACGGTCCGGCGGGGGGAAACCCCCGCGAGCCGACCGAGCTCCTCGAGCGCCTCCTCGTGGTCCCCGAGGGCGTCGATGAGGCCGAGCCGGAGCGCCGTGCGGCCACGGAAGACCTCGCCGGTGGCGAGGGCCCGGATCTCGGCCACCGGCCGGGAACGGGCGGTGGCGACGGTCTCCACGAACTCGTCGTACCCCTCCTTCGCCATCGCCAGGATCCCGGCCCGCTCCTCCTCGGTCAGACTGCGGTAGCCCTGGTAGGCATCCTTGTGGCTCCCCTGGTGGATCAGGTCCACCTCCACGCCGAGCCGGTCGAGGAGCTTCTTCACGGCGATGTGCGGGTAGAGGACCCCGATCGACCCGACGGCCGAGTCCGGGAAGGCGTAGATCCGCCGCGCCCCCACCGCGGCGAGGTACCCTCCCGAGGCCGCCATCTCCCCGATGGAGGCGACGACCGGCTTCACGGCGTTCAGGCGCCGCACGGCGAGGAAGAGTTCGTGGGAGGCGACGGCGGCGCCTCCCCCGCTGGAGATGTCCAACAGGACGCCCCGGAACCGGTTCCGCTCCCGGACGGCCCGGAGGATGCGGAGGACCGGCTCCACCGAGCGTTCCCGGAGGGTGCCCCGGAGCGTCACGTGGGCGAGGAGCGGCCGCATGGACGGGCTCCCCAGACGCCCCGGAACGGATAACGGCTTGGCGGCCGACGGAACGAACCCTTAAGTTGGCCCGACGGTCCGGGGCCCCGGATGGCAACCGAGGGGGATCCGGGGCGGGACACCGTCTGGGTCGAGAAGTACCGGCCGCGCACCCTCCGGGAAATGGTCGGCCAGGCCGCCATCGTCCCGCTCCTCGCGGCGTACGCCGAGAAGAAGTCGCTGCCCCACCTGCTGTTCGCGGGACCCCCCGGCACCGGCAAGACCACGGCCGCGCTCGCCCTGGCCCGGGATCTGTTCGGATCGGAGTGGCGCCAGAATTTCCTCGAGCTCAATGCCTCGGACGAGCGGGGGATCGACACCGTCCGGACCACGATCAAGTCCTACGCGAGCACCTCGGCCATCGGGGGCATCGGGTTCAAGATCCTCTTCCTCGACGAAGCCGACAACCTGACCGCCGAGGCCCAGGCCTCCCTGCGCCGCACGATGGAGCGGTATTCCCAGGCGTGCCGGTTCGTCCTCTCCTGCAACTACTCCTCCCGGATCATCGATCCGATCCAGTCCCGCTGCGCGGCGTTCCGCTTCCGCCTCCTGCGTCCCGCGGACGTGCAGCAGGCGCTCGAACGCATCGTCCGGGCCGAGGGGCGAACCGTTGAGCCAGCCGCCTACGCCGCGATCCTGGAGGCGAGCTCGGGCGATCTCCGCCGGGCCGTGAACCTGCTCCAGATCGCGGCCACCTTCGCCGACCCGGTGACGACGGCCACGGTCAAGGATGTGGCCACGACCCCGTTCAAGGACGATATCCAGGCGATGGTCGGAGCGGCGCTCGGCGGCCGGTTCGACGAGGCCCGGCGGCTCCTGTTCGACCTGTTCTCCGAACGGGGGGCGAGCGGGGAGGATATCCTCCGGTCCATCCACACCTTCCTGCCCGACATCCCCGAGGAGCGCATTCCCCTCGCCGAGAAGCTCCGGCTTCTCGACTACATGGGGGAGATCGACTTCCGCCTCGCCCAGGGGGCCGGCGAGCGGATCCAACTCGAGACCCTTCTGGCCCGCCTCGCCTTGCCCCGCCTCGGTCCCCCCCGGCCATGACCCGGCAGGCGCGCCTCCGTGGGAAACCGGTCGTCTACCGGAGGGCTCGCGCCGAGGGGGAGCTCGCGCTCGGCCGGGCGACCCGGAAGGCGGTCCGGGACGGCACCGTCGCCAAGGGGGACCCGCGGACCGCCGGGGAGCTCGCGGGGCTCCTCGCGGTCAAACGCACCCCGGAGCTCATCCCCCACTGCCACCCGATCCTGGTCACCGGCAGCCGGGTGGAGCTCCGGAGTACGGGCCGGGGCCTTCGGGCCGTGGCCGAGGTCGAGACGATGGGGCGGACCGGCGTCGAGATGGAGGCGCTCACGGCGGTTTCCGTCGCGCTCCTGACGGCCTGGGATATGGTCAAGTACCTGGAGAAGAACGACCTCGGGCAGTACCCGACCGCCCGCATCGACGGGATCCGGGTCCTTTCGAAGGAGAAGCGCCCCGCCCCATGACCGATCCCTCCCCGCCCGCCTCCCCGTCGCGCCACCATCTCGGGGGCGGCCGCTCGCTGCGCTTCGCCGTCCTGAGCGTTTCCGACACCCACACCGAGGAGGACGACCCTTCCGGCGCGGCGGTGCTGGAACGGATCCGCGGGGCCGGTCATGCGGTGCATGCGTACGGGCTGGTGGCGAACAGCGTCGCCGACGTGCGGGACTGGCTCGAACCCCGGCTGGCGGAGATTCCGGTGGAGGTGGCCATCACCATCGGCGGCACCGGGGTGAGCTCCCGGGACCTCACGGTCACCGCCCTCGAAACGATGGGGGGCCGCCTCTTGCCCGGGTTCGGCGAGATCTACCGGATGGTGAGCTTCGGCGAGATCGGACCGCTCGCCTGGATGAGCCGGGCCGGACTCTACCTGGTCCGTTCCAAGCCGGTCTTCGCCCTCCCCGGCTCCGAGCGGGCGGTCCGGACCGCCCTCGATCAACTCCTCCTGCCGGCAATCCAGCACCTCGTCGAGGAACTGGAGCGCTGACCGGCACCGCCCCGCGCCTCAGGTCGCCCGGAGGGAGAGCGCCCCGAGCGGAGGCGGGCCGGCGTCCAGCACCTGGGGGCGCAGCCCCTGATGGCGGCAGAACTCCTCCCAGGCCGGGCTCGTCGCGATGCGATGGGCGAGAAGGAGGCCGCCCGGAGCGAGCCCGCGCCAGGCGGTGCGGATCTCCGCCCGGGTGCGGTCGACCTCGGGGCCGTTGTCGAGGAAGATCATCTGGACCGGTCCTCCGGAAGCGAGCACGTGCTCGAAGTGATCGGGGGCCGACGTCAGGTCGAGCGTCCAGGGTGCCCGCAGCGCCGGCGCGACCAATTGGCCGATCCCCGCGAGCTCCACGCCCGGCGCCCGGCCCGCCCCGGAGCCCGGCCCCAGGCTCGTGAGCTCCCCGGAGCGATTCGCCCGAAGGGCCGCCAGCAGCCAGGCGGTCGAGTAGCCGGGGCGTACCCCCGTCTCCACGATCCGTCGGGGACGGAGCGCCCGGACCAGGAGATACAGGAGCACCCCCTGGGGGAGTTCCGAGACGAAGGAGGTCCCGGCCCCCCGATCGAGGATCTGGTCCGGGATCCCCTCAACGACGAGCTCGCGGCGGAAGGCGAGCAGCTCCGGCGCCGCAAGGCCGGTGAGGCGCGCCAGCCGGTCGAGGGTCGCCCGGCGCACCAGCAGCATCCGGCGGAGGAGCGCCTTGCGGGCCGCCGGCCGGAGGATGACGGTCCGGGGGCGGTCGGCCCGGCGGGCCCGTTCCGGAGCGACGGAGGTGCGGGGCCGTTCCGGCATCACGGACGCGGAGAGCGGCATGCGACCTCCAGCCGTTTCCGGTACTTAGACTGATGGGGACCCGACCGGCCGGACCCGGCCGGCGGGCCCGATCTCCGTGCGGGACCCCGAGAGGGGCCGCCGGCCGGAGGCGGGGCGGGGTCGGGCTCCTCGCGGAACTCCGCCGGCCCCCCTGTGTCTCAACCGCGGGTGGGAACCCCTATCCCCGGACCAGCTCCTCGCAGGCGTTCACCTCGGACGCCCACGCCTTGAGCCCGGCCACCACCGGCCCCTCTCCCAC
>JAJZDH010000173.1 GCA_021828665.1 Thermoplasmata archaeon | reverse complement strand
TCGGCATCTGGGGGTACCCGACCACCTTCGTGCCGAATTACCACCACCACTACTGCCTCGTCTTCCGCCGGCGCCCCGACCCCGCCGCCCCGGCCGGGGCCGCCCGGCCGACCGCTCCGGCCGGGGGGCTCCCCGTCGGCCGCGCCTCCCGCCCCCGCCCGGCGGCCGGCCCTCCGGCCGTCCCGGCGGCTACTCGTCGATCCTCTCGGCGAAGACGCGGAGCATCTCCACGGCGGAGCCCAGGTGGCGGACCGAGATCTGCTCCACGTTGACCCCGATCGGCACCGTCCATCCCTCCCGCCGCGCCGTCGTCCGCAGCCCGAGGTACACCGCGAGCGCCCGGCGGACCGAACGGAGGGCGGCGGAGCCTTCCCCGCCCCCCAGGATCTCCCGCTCGGCGGCCTCGGGGATGTCGGCGCCCAGCCACCGGACGAACTCCGCGTCGGTCTCGTCGGCGAGCGGGGCGAAGGAGAGGAGGACCGCGGCGGGGGCGACCGACTCCTCCCGGCAGAGACGGTCGTACGCCTCGAGGAGCCGCCCCACCGCGTCGCCGTCGAAGAGGATCTGGGTGGTGAAGAACCGGGCCCCCGCCCGGGTCTTCGCCACCATCCGGCGCGCCTCGCCCGTCCGCTGGGGGATCGCGATGTTCCCCACGAGGCCGCCGGCCGGCCCGAGGATCCCGGCGGCGATCCGGTTCGCCTCCATCACGGCGGGGCCGGGGTACGGGATGTACCGGCTCGACCCGCCGACCAGGACGACGTTCGCGATCCCGTCCGCGAGCGTCTCCCCGAGCCACCTCTCGAGCCCGCCCGGGGCGGGCAGGTGCGCCACGACCTTGTTCACGACGACGGCCCGGTCGAGCTGCTCGCCCAGGGTCCGGGCGAACGGCCGGATGTCGCCCGTCCGGTAGTACGGCCGGCCGTCGTGGTTCTCGTCCACGAGCTCCGGGATGTCCACGCCGTCGAGCCGCGGGAACTGGCGGAGCAGCCGGACCAACTCCTCGAGCTTGAGGCCGCTCGCGACCGGGTTCGCCCGGACCGTCGGCGGGACCGGCTCGAAGAGGAGCGCGTGGCCGGCCACCGACTCCGCGAGCGTCCGGCCCATCGTCCCCCCCCGCGCCTCCCGTGGAGGTTCCCGGCAGGAACCGCCCGATATCAAGCTTGACCGGAGCGGCCCGGTGGCTCCGGGCCGGTCTCCGGCGGGGCCCGGCGGTCGGCCGCCGGCCGCGCCGCGGGCCCGTCGGCGACCCGTCGGCCGCGCCGCCGCCCTCCGGTGAGCCCCGCCGCGCCGAGCCCGAGGCCGGCGAGGAGGAGCGCCATTCCGGGGGCGGCCCCCAGCCACGGCTCGGTGACGACCACCGTCACCGAGACCGCCCCGTGCTGCGGGACGAGGAGGTAGTACTCGTTGGCAGAGCCCAGGAAGGAGAGGGTCCCGGGGCTGCCGGCGCCGAACGCCACCAATGTGGCCGGCGGCACCGGGCAGACCGGGTCGTTGCCGCAGGCGTAGACGGTGAGGTTTGTGCCGTTCTCCGAGGAGCTCCAGCTCACGGAGAAGGAGACCCTCGGGAAGAGGAGGTCGGCCGGCGCCGCCTGCTCGAAGAGCGCGTGGGTCCCGACGGACGGGACGGAGAGGGTCTCGGGGGCCGTGGGGAAGTCGGGGATCGCCGCGAGGAGGAGGCCCACCACGAGCAGGAGGAGGCCGGCGAGCGCGAGCCCCCGACGCCGCCGCATCCCCACCGGTACGGGGGCCGCGGGTACTTGAAGGGACGGGCGGGCGGCGCCCCTTCTTAAGGCGGCCTCCCGTGCCGCGGTCCCGATGGGAGCCCGTGGCCCGGCCCACCCCCCCGCCCGGGAGCCCGACCGGTTCCCGCCCCGGGGCGACCCCCACGCCCGCATCCACATCGCCCCGGTCGGTTTCGAGGTCGAGCGGGTCACCGCGCCGGTCCTCGGGGAACGGGCCGACCGGGTCTACCTGATCACCCGCCGGGACGACGACGCGGCGCGGCCGTTCGTCGCGGAGGTGCGGCGGCGGCTCGAGGCGGCGGCGCGGCCGATCGAGGTGGTGATCCGCCGGACGGAGATCTGGGACGTCTTCGGGGCGCTCACGGAGTTCCGGAGGATCTTCGGCGAGGAGGGGCGGACCGACCGCCACGCCGACGGGGTGGTGCCGCTCCGGGTGAACGTCTCCACCGGCACCAAGATCACCGCCATCGCGGGCACCCTCGCCTGCATGCTCTGGAAGGGGGAGCCGTACTATGCGCAGGTGACCCGCTCCTGGTACTCGGGGATCACCCCGAAGGTCCGCCCGGTGAACGATGTGGTCGCCCGGGTCGACCCCGTGAACGTCTACGAGCTCCGGGCGCCGGCCCCCGATCTCGTCGAGGTCCTCGAGGCGCTCGACCGCCGGGGAGGCGAGCTCCGCAAGCGCGACCTCATCCGGGAACTCGGCCTCGACCGCGCCGCCGACCGGGCCGCCCCCTCCGCCCAGGCCCAGCACAGCCGGTTGCGCCGGCGCCTCGACCCGCTCGCGGCGAAGTGGGGGTTCGTCGGCCCCGGCGCCGGGAGCGGCCGGGTCCGGATCACCCCCCAGGGCCGCCTCGCCCTCGGCCTGTTCGGCCGGGGGGGGACGGCGCCCCGCCTCGAGCCGA
>JAJZDH010000026.1 GCA_021828665.1 Thermoplasmata archaeon | reverse complement strand
CCGTCAGCAGCCCGAAGAAGGCGGCCAACCGGGGCGGCAGCGGGGCCGGTGGCGGGGGCGGAGAAGCGACCGGTGGGGCCGGGACGGGGACGGGGCCGACCGGCCGCGGGCCGGGCGGCGGGCCGCGGTCCCCGCCGCCGTCCCGGCGATCCCCCCCGTCCCTCCGGTCCCCGCCATCCCGGCGGTCTCCGCCATCGCGCCGGTTCCGATCGTCCCTCCGGTCCTCCCGGCGGTCCGACCGGCCCGGGCCGGGCCCTCCCTCGGTCCGGTCGTCGACCGGCGGACGGCTCGCCCCGGTGGATTCGAACCCGGTCATCTCGAGGTACTGGTTGATCGGGATCTTGTTCCGCAGGCACTTGAGCAGCTGCTTGCCGGTCAGTTCCTCCACTTCGCTCCCGCGCGGGGCCCGGGCCACGAAATCCAGGTCCATCGTCTGGAGCATCTCCCGGAGGATCAGCTCGCCGGCCCGGTCCCCGTCCGTGAAGGCGGTCACGGTCTTCCCGCGCGAGAGGTCCTTGACGGTCTGGGGCACGCTGGTCCCTTCCACCGCGATCACATTCTTGATCCCGCACCGCAGGAGCGCGAGCACGTCCGACCGCCCCTCGACCACGATGAGCGACTCGGCGGCGTCGATGTTCGGCCCCGCCGGCAGGTGTTCCGGCCCGTAGGAGGTGATCTCCTCGACCTGGATCGCCTTGCGGACCGATTCGGTGAGGTCGAGGCCGACCCCCTTGGACTCCTCGGTCAGGTGGGTGAGGATCTCCTTGGCCCGCTCGACGATCTTCTGGCGCTTGGAAAGCCGGATGTCCTCCACGGAGATGACCTCGATCTTGGCCCGGCAGGGTCCGATCCGGTCCACCGTCTCGAGTCCCGAGGCGAGGATCGCGGTCTCGACCTGGTCGAGGGAGGAGGGGATGACGATCTCCCCCTCGCTCTTCCCCTTCCGGGAATCGATCTCGACCTCGATGCGGCCGACGCGACCGGATTTCTGGAGATCGCGGAGGTCGAGTTCGTCACCGAGGAGCCCTTCGGTCTGGCCGAAGACGGCTCCGACCACATCGGGCTTCTCGATGACTCCTTCGGCGTTGATTCGGGCTCGGATCTGGTACTTGGCGGCGCTCGGGTCGTTGCTCATGGATCTCTTCTCCCTTCCTTCGATGGGACCGTCTCCCCGGTCCGGGGGGGCTCCGCACCCCGAGAGGGAACGGTTCAGGTCACCACGCGGCCGCGGCGCACGGCGTCGGAGAAACTACGACGGGAGCTGGGTTGGAGCATGAGTCGTGAGTCCTTGGATCCTGTGCGACGTAGGGGCGGTGGCCTCCGTTCGTCGGGGCACTGGCCGGAGGGAAGAAGCCCCGCGACGTATATAACGGGTCGTCCGGCCGCTCCCGGGCCGTGAACGGAGGGCCCCGAAGGGGTGGCCGTCACCGGAGGCCGTCGCCGGGCCGTCCCGGCCGGCGGATCGGTCCGGCGGAGGTTCCGGGCGCCCGCGGGCTCGCGGAGCGGCGTGGTTCGCCGCGTGGCCGCACCGCGTCCCGTTCCCCGCCGGCCCCCACGATCTCCGCCTCCGCCGCCGGCCGGAAAGGCCCCCGGCCCGATGGGGCGCGTCCCCCCTCGCCACCGGAGAACCGGTGCCGCGGACGGCCCCCCGTCGGAGGAACGGCCTCCCGTGGATGGAAGTTCTTAATATGCCGGCCCCCTACCGCCGAACCGGAGGAATCCGTAGAATGCCCCGACGCAGCGCCCCCCCGGTGCCGCCCGCCCGTCCTTCCGACGATCCGTCATCCGAGGTACCGGTCCCGCTGCCCGAGGATGATTTCATCACGGCGCTCAAGGCGGATCTCGCGCGCTCCCAGGAGAGCGCCCAGGCAAGGACCGGCGAGGACCTCACGAAGCGGGCCGCCCTGAACCAGCGGTTGCTGCAGGACCTCTGGGAGGTCCACAACCAGTTCGAGGATGCCTCGATCCACCTCACCATCGAGCCCTCCCAGACCCTCTTTGCCACCTTCAGCGACTATCCCCATACCTGGATGTTCAAGGAGAACTTCGACTTCGGCTCCGTGAAGACCCTCGAACTCAAGGACCGGACGCAGGGGTGGCTCGGGTTCACCCTGCGGTTCTGGTACTACGCCGCCCCCGAGGGCCGCACGCGGTTCCGGGGGATCTTCGAGTGGTGCGACGGGGAGTCCTATCACCGGTACACGGGCTGGATGCGGATGATGAGCCAGGCGGTCCTGTACGACGAGCCCGAGGCGGCGGTCAACGTGCGGGACCTCCACCGGATCCTCAAGGACACGGTGGTCGCCTGGTACGGGGCCCACCTCGAGCACGCCGCGGAGAAGTTCATCGAGCACCTGAAGGAGAAGTATCCGAAGGGCGCCTCGTACGCGAAGGAGTCCTACCGCTCCTGAACCCCCCCCGCCGTCGCCGCTCCGCGTCCGCCGTCCGGGGCCGTCCCGACGAACGGTTGAAATATCGACCTCCCCCTCGGCCCGGTCGCGGCTTCCCGGACCCGGGGGCCGCCGGAGCGTAGGGATGCTCGAGGGTACGGCACCGGCGGCGCGGCAGGGTCCGGGAGCGCTCCGGGGCGACCTGGTCCGGTACTTCGAGGAGCACCGGAAGCTCGTCGAGGCGGAGGCGTTGACGCTGCTCCTCACCGCACCGGAGCCGGTGCTGCTCGCCCGCCGGCTGATCCGGGAGTCCGGAGCCGCCGCCCCGTTCGTGACCGTGGGCATGGTGAGCCGGGCGCTGTGGCCCCCCGCCGCCGGGAACGGGCCGGTCGTTTCCGGAGGCGGCGCCCCGGCCGCGCCGGAGGCCGGGCCGACCCCGTTCCGGCTCGTGGCCGAGGGGTTCTCCGCCCCCACCCCCGGGCTGCGCCCGCTCGAGGCGTACGGGGGACTCTTCCGGGACCGGTTCCGGGCCCTGAAGCGGATCCTCCACGGGAGGGCCGACCTCCGCGGGGCGGTCCCGATCCGGGAACTGCGCGGCCGCGAGGGTCCGGCGTCGGTCATCGGCATGATCCGCGAGATCCGGCCGACCGCCGCGCGCCGCCACCTCCTCGTGGTGGCGGAGGACGAGTCGGGGGCGATCGAGCTCCTCCTGCCGAAAGACCGGCCCGCGGCCCGGACCCCGTGGATCCTCGACGAGGTGGTGGGGCTCACGGTGCGGATGCCCCGGGAACGGGGCCGGCTGCCGCTCCTCACCGGGGTGGTCCGTCCCGAGGTGCCGGCGCTCCGGCCGGCCCGGACCGCCCCCTCGGCCCGCCGGGTCCTCTTCCTGTCGGACCTCCACCTCGGCAGCAAATCGTTCCTCACCGAGAGCTGGCAACGCGTCGTGGGGTTCCTGCACGAGGAGGGGCCGGCGCCGGAGATCGCCCGGGAGATCGCCCACGTCGTCATCGCCGGGGATCTCGTCGACGGGATCGGGATCTACCCGAACCAGGAGCGCGACCTCGCCCTCCACGATATCTTCGAGCAGTATGCGGAGCTCGCCCGCCGGCTGCGGGAACTGCCGGAGCGCCTCGAGATCCTGGTGGTGCCCGGCAACCACGACGCGGTCTGCCCGGCCGAGCCGCAGCCCTCCCTCGCGCCGGAGATCCGGACCGGCCTGCCGCCGAACGTGCGGCCGCTGGGCAACCCCGCCACCTTCGCCCTGGACGGGGTGCTCGTCGCCGCCTACCACGGGCGGAGCTTCGACGACCTCATCCCGGCCCTGCCGGGGGCGAGCTACGCCCGCCCGACGGAGGTGATGAAGACGATGCTCGCCATGCGGCACCTCGCCCCGATCTACGGCGGCCGGACCCCGCTCGCGCCGCTGCCGCGCGACGGCCTCGTGATCGACCCGGTGCCGGAGATCCTGGTCACGGGGCACGCCCACACCTACGGGGTCGACCAGTACCGCGGCGTGCTCCTGCTGAACGCCTCGACCTGGCAGGCGGAGACCGAGTACCAGCGGATGCGGAACATCACTCCCGTGCCGGCCCGGGCCGCCGTGGTCCGCCTCGACGATCTCCGCGTGGAGACCCTAAATTTCGAGCCGGAGCGACCGGTCCTGTCGCGGGGGTCGGCGGGGTGACCGCCCCCCCGCTGGATCCCACGGGGGCCGATCGCCGGCTCCGGGTCGTGTTCGTGACGGTCCCCGACACCCCGCGGGCCCGGACGATCGGGGCGGAGGCGGTCCGCCGGAAGCTCGCGGCCCGGGCCGCCGCCTGGCCGATCCGGTCCTCCGTGGCGGGCGGCGGCGCCCGGGGCCGCGTCGCCGATCGGGCGGAGCGAGCGATCCTCCTGACCACGTCGGCGAAGAAGCTCGGCGCGCTCCTCCGTCACCTGGCGGAACGGATCCCGGACCGGGCCCCGCCGCTCCTCGAGCTCCACGTCCCCCGGGTGCACGAGGGGTTTGCCCGCTGGCTGCTCGCCGCCATCGACCCGGGGTCGGCCGAGCCGCCGGCGCCGCGCCCCGTCAGGCGTCCGGCAGGACGGCGAGGCCGGGAAGCTCCATCCCCGCGACGAATTCGAGGGCGGCGCCCCCCCCGGTCGACATGAACTGGAAGGCGCCCTCGACGCCGAGCTCCTGCGCCACCCGGGCCGAATCCCCTCCGGCCAGCACGTGGTGCCCGGCGAGAGTGCCGAGGCCGGCGAGGACCTCGCGCGTCCCCGCCGAGAACCGGAGCTCCTCGGCTTTGCCGAGCGGCCCGTTCCAGAAGACGGTCCTCGAGCCGGTCAGCGCCTCGTGGAAGAGGTCCCGGGTGTTCGGGCCGATGTCCCGGGCGATCGCCCCGGCCGGGACCTTCATCGCCGGGCAGTAGCCCACCTCGCGCTCCCCGGGGCGTTCGACGATCCAGTCGACGGGCAGTTCGAGGCGGGTCCCCCGGTGGGCCACCTTGGCGAGGAACCGGGCGATCGGCTCCTCGAGGCCGGGCGCGACGGCGGTCGCCCCGAGCTCCGCCCCCCGGGCGGCGAGGAACGGGAAGGCGAGCGCTCCTCCGAGGAGGATGGTGTCGGCCCGGCCGACCACCCCTTCCAGGATCGGCAGCTTGTCCGCCACCTTCGCCCCGCCGAGGAGCGCGACGTAGGGGCGCTCCACCCCGTCGGTGAGCTGGGAGAGCTCCTGGACCTCCCGTTCCACGAGGAACCCGGCGACGGCGGGCAGCCGGGAGGGCACGCCCACCGTCGAGGCGTGGGCCCGGTGGACCGAACCGAACGCCTCCTCGACAAAGAACTCCCCCAGCTGCGCCAGCTGCTGGGCGAAGGCCGGGTCGTTCGCCTCCTCGCCGGGATGGAAGCGGAGGTTCTCGAGCATGAGGAATCCGCCGTTTTCGAGCCGGGCGGCGTGCTGGACGGCGGAGATGCCGACGCAATCCTCGGCGAGCGGCACCGGCCGGCCGAGGTACCGGGAGAGCCGGTGGACGACGGGGCGGAGCGAGTACCGCATGTCCTTCCGGCCGCCCGGGCGGCCGAGGTGCGCGAGGAGGATGGTGCGGGCCCCCTGGGATTCGAGGTGGCGGAGCGTCGGCAGCGCCTCCAGGATCCGGTGGTCGTCGGCGACCTCCCCGGTGGGGGTCTGCGGGACGTTGAAGTCGACCCGGACCAGGACGCGCCGACCCCGCACCGTCGCATCGCGCAGGCTCCGTTTCGCCGCCATCGGGGCCCCCGGGAGGTCCATGGACCTAAGATGGTTGCGGCGGGGCCCCGGGCGCGGCCGGGCCGACCGGCCGGCGGCTTCGGATCCGGGCCGCCGCCCGCTCGGTGGCGGGCATCGCGATCCCGTGCCGGGCGCCGATCCGGAGCAGCGCGCCGGAGATGAATTCGATCTCGGTCGGCCGCCCGCGGGCGAGGTCCTGGCCCATGCTGGAGCGGTTCGCGGCGGTGGCCCGGACGATCCGCCACAGGTCCGCCTCGATCTCGTCGTCCGGGAAATCGAACCCTTCGGCCCGGGCCACCGCCAGCGCCTCGCGGAGCAGCGCCTCGGCCTGGCCGCGCCACGGGTCCCGGGCGAGCGCCCCGTTCAGGATCCCGTGGTCGGCGGTGACCGGATTGATGGCCGCATTGACGATCAGCTTGCGCCAGATCTCCCGGGGGAGGTCCGGCACGACCGCCACGGTTAGGCCGGTGGAGGCGAGGAGGCGGCGCCACCGTTCGGCGGCCGCGGCCCCGCCCGCCCCGGCGGCCGGGGCGCCGATCCGGATCTCGCCGCGGCCCGCCTCCCGGACGTGGCCGGGGCCGAGCCGGGTCGCCGGCACGGTCGAGATCGCCCGGAGGATATCGGGGGCCGGATACGGCCGCCCCGTCCCGACCCACCCGTCCCGGAACGCCTCCTCGATCCCGAGCCCGTTCTGGAGGAGCAGGATCGGCCCGGGAGCGGTGAGGCGGCGGGCCAGCGTCGCAGCGGCGGGGCCGAGGTCGGGGGCCTTGACGGTGACCAGGACCGCCTCCACCTCCGCTCCGTCCGGGAGCGCGTCGATCGCGGCGATCCGGTAGGTCCCCGCGAGCGGCCCCTCGAGCCGGAGCCCGTCGGTCCGGATCGCCACCACCGCCTCCTCCCGGGCCACCAGGAGCACCTCGTGGTGGGCGATGTGGAGCCGCGCCCCCAGGACGCCGCCGACGGCCCCCGCCCCGAAGACCAGGACCCGCATGGGCGCGGCCGGGGCCTACCCCATCCGACGGACGAAATCGTGGAGCGGCGGCGTCTGGCCGGCCGCCTGCTTGAGGTCCGCCAGGAGCCGGTCGTAGTAGCGGAGCTGTTCCTCGGCCCGCTGGATCTGGCGGGTGAGGTAATCCTCCTCCCGCACGAGCTGCTCCACCTCGCCCTCGAGCGCCGCCCGGGTCCGCTGCAGGCGGGGGCGGGGATCAGCGGGGGGCGGCGGGTCCCGGCGATCGGGCACTGCCGTCGGCTCCTGCGGCCGCGGGCCGCACCGTCGGGGGGGTACGGGCGAGCGCTCCGTTGCCGAACCGGGCCAGCTGCCGTCTCAGGCTCCGGAGCTGCCGTTCGAGGAGGCGCCGGCGATTCCGCACCTCCGTCCGGGAGCGGCGCAGCCGCACCAGCCGGCGCTGCCACTTCTCCCGTTCCTCCAGGCCGAGGAGGATCGTGGCCACGTCCATACCGGAGCGGTGCACGCGTCCCGCGGGGAATGAAGGTTTCGATGGAGCCGTACCGCCCCCCGGGAACACCGTTAAGGGCCGGCGGCGCTCCCCGGCCCGCGAGGAAGTCCATGGCAGAGGTCCGGAAGATCGCCGTGCTCGGCGCGGGGAACATCGGAGGCACGCTCGCCCAGCGCGTGGCGGAGGCCGACCTCGCCCGGGAGGTGGTCCTGATCGACATCGTCGACGGCCTCCCCCAGGGAAAGGCGCTCGACATCCAGGAATCGGCCCCGATCCTGGGGTTCTCGTGCCGGGTCTCGGGAAGCACCTCCCTCGACGCCCTCGCGGGGGCCGACATCGTCGTCGAGACCGCCGGCCTCGCCCGGAAGCCCGGCATGAGCCGTTCCGACCTCCTCGGGAAGAACGCCGAGATCCTCCGGGGGCACGCCCGGGCGGTCCGGGAGCAGGCGCCCGGGGCGGTGGTCCTGGTGGTCACCAACCCCGTGGATGTCATGGCGTACTGGTTCCGTCGCGTCAGCGGGTTGCCGGCCCAGCGGGTCTTCGGCGAATCGGGGACCCTCGACACCGCCCGCTTCCGCTGGTTCGTGGCCGAGGCGCTCGGGGTCGCCCCCCGGGATGTCGTCGGTTTCGTCCTCGGCACCCACGGGGACACCATGGTGCCGGTCCTCTCCCTCACCAGCGTGAACGGGGTCCCGGTCCCGAAGCTCCTCGCGGAGGCGGAGCTCCGGGCCATCGTCGACCGCACCCGCGCCGGCGGCGCCGAGATCGTGAACCTCCTCAAGTCGGGGAGCGCCTACTACGCGCCCAGCGCCTCCCAGGCCGAGCTCCTCCGGGCCGTGGTGCACGACGAGCACCGGCTCCTCTCCGTGACCACGGCGCTCGACGGGCCGTACGGGTACCGCGATCTCTACCTCGGCGTACCGGCCCGGATCGGGCGCGGCGGGGTCGAGTCGGTCTACGAGGTCGACCTCACCCCCGGGGAACGGGCGGCGCTCGACGCCAGCGCCGCCGCGGTGAAGGCCGACCTCGCCCTCCTCGCCGCCCTTCCGGCCCCGTGAAGGGGCGGAGCGGCGGCCGGCCCGGAAGCGGGCGCCGAGGGAACCGGTGACCGCCGCCGCCCCGGCTCCGGAGAGCTCCCGGCGGCGCCCGGTGGAGGCGGTCGAGATCAAGCGCCGCCTCGGCACGCTCCGGTACACCACCGATTCGGCCGAGCACGCCCACATCACGGTGGTCCCGGCGATCTGCGCCCGCTGCCCGCACTCCCGCTGCACCTTCGTCTGCCCGGCCCAGTGCTACCAGCGGATCGAGGGGCGGCTCCTGTTCCGGTACGAGGATTGCGTGGAGTGTGGGGCCTGCGACATCGCCTGCGACCAGGGGTCGGTGACCTGGAACTTCCCCCGCGGCCCGTACGGCGTCCGGTACGCCTACGGCTGAGGGGCCGGGGGCGGGCCACGGGCCGCCCCCCCGGGCCGCTCCGTCCCCGTCCCGGGAGGCCGCGGGCCGGACCGTTCCCGCCCCTCGCGGCGGTCGGAGCGGAGCTGGGCTCCGGGCCGACGACGGGGCCCGTCCCGTGGGACGCGCACCGTCAAAAGACCCCCGGCACTGTCCACGGAGGGGTCGCTCGGGTACGTCCGCCGTCAGTGGGGAGGCGCGGGCCGCGACCCTGTTCCCGTACCGGGTGCGGCCGGGCCAGGAACGGATCCTCGAGGAAGTCGCGAGCCTCGGCCGGATGGGGGGCGCCCTTCTCGTGGAGGCGGCGACCGGCCTCGGGAAGACGGTCGCGACGCTCGCCCCGCTCCTCGAGCACGCCGAAGCCGCGGACCACAAGATCCTCTATCTCGTCCGGACCCACGCCCAGCAGGCCCAGGTCATGGAGGAGGTCCGGGCCATCTCGCGGCGCGCGGGCCACCCCTTCCTCGCCATCGGCCTCGCCGGTCGCCAGCGGCGGTGCTTCCTCCTCGAGAGCATGGCCGACTTCCAGGCGGCCACCGCCGAGGAGAGCGGCAAGCTGTGCGCCGACCGCAAGCGGGCGACGGCGGCCGCGATGGACCCGAAGTTCCTCCTCACGCCGCCGCCCGAGCTGCCGCCGTCGGGCGCCGTCGACCTCGCCGATCTCGACGGTTGCCCGTACTACGCCCGCGTCCTGCAGGCGGACCCGGAGCCGCTCGCCGAACGGTTCGCCGAGCGGCTGCCGACGCCCGTCGAGTACGAGGAGTACTGCCGGTCGGAGAACCTGTGCGCCTACGAACTGTCGAAGAAGATGGCCGGCCGGGCCCGCCTGGTCACCGCCCCCTACGCCTTCTTCTTCCACCCCCACGTGCGATCCGCGCTCTTCCAGTGGCTGGGCGTCGGCCCGGACCGGCTCGACCTGGTCGTCGACGAGGCGCACAACCTCGCCGACTACCTGCGCGAGCTCACCTCCGTCGGGCTCTCCCGGGAGGCGGTACGGCGGGCGCGCAGCGAGCTCGCCGAGCGCGGCGACTTCGCCTTCCCGGAAGGGTGGCACGCCACCGATCTGTTCGACCGGGTGGGCGAGGTCCTCGACACCCTCGTCCGGGAGTTCGCCCGGGACGAGGACGGGATCCTCCCGCCGAACGCCCTCGAGGAGAGCCTTCTCGCCGCCGTCGGCGGCACCTCCCTCCGCCTCGACACGATGCTCGGCAGCCTGGTCGGATGGGGGGAGGCGCTCCGCGAGGAGCGGCGCCAATCGCGCCAGGTCCCCCGGTCGGCGGTCCACTCCGTCGCCCTCACCCTACTCAACTGGCCCCGGCTCGAGCCGCCGCACTACGTCAAGGTCGTCTCCCGCGAACCCCGCCCCGGGATCGAGGCGTACGCCGTGGACGCCCGGGCGGCGGCGGAGCCCATCGGGGAGTGCCACCTCTCCATCCACATGTCCGGAACGCTCCGGCCGCTCGAGGAGTACCGGGACACCCTCGGCCTCCCCGCCACCGCCCGGTCGCTGTCGTTGCCGTCGCCGTTCCCCCCCGAGAACCGGCGGCTCCTCTTCGATCCGACGGTGTCGACCCGGTTCGAGGAGATCCAGGCGGACCCGGAGGCGATCCCGAAGCTCGCCCGCCGGGTCGGGGAGATCCTCCGGACCCTCCCGGTGCGCACCGCGGTCTTCTTCCCGAGCTTTGCGCTCATGGAGCAGATCCTGGCCGCCGGGCTCCGGGAGGAGCTCCCCGCGGGGACGGTCGTCGAGGCCCGGAGCACCAGCATGGCGGACCTGTGGCGCGCCGTCGACGGGTTCCGGCGCGGTCCGGAGGACGGCGTCCTCCTCGGCGTCACCGGGGGGCGCATCTCGGAGGGGATCGACTTCCCGGACGATCAACTGGAGGCGGTGGTCCTCGTCGGTCTGCCGTTCCCGAAGCCGACCGCCCGGCGCGAGGCGCTCCGGTCCTACCTCGACCTCACCGTCGGCCACGGCTGGGAGTACTGCGTGACCGCCCCCACCCAGCGGGCGCTCCTGCAGGCGCTCGGCCGGCTGATCCGGACCGAGACCGACCGCGGGCTCGGGATCCTGCTCGACCATCGCGCCGCCCAGTTCTCCGGGGTCCTGCCGGGCCTCGCGCCGATCCACGACCTCCCCGGGACCGTCCGGGAGTTCTTCGGCGTCCGTCCGCGCGCGGATCGGCGGCCGCCCGCGGGCCTCCCGCCGCCCCCGGTGGCGGGGTCGGTCCCCAACGGATAAGAGCCCCGCGACCTCCCCCGTCCCCGTGATCATCACCCGGACGCCGCTGCGCATCAGCTTCGCCGGGGGCGGCACCGACCTGCCCTCCTTCTACCGGGAATACGGCGGGGGCGCGGTGGTGAGCGCGGCCATCGACCGGTACATCCACGTCCTCGTGAACGACAAGTTCGACCGGTCGATCCGGGTCGCCTACACCCGCACCGAGAACGTCGACCACGTCGACCGGCTCCAGCACGCCCTGGTCCGGGAGGCGATGCGGGCCACCGGCGTGACCGAGGCGATCGAGGTCCACACCATCGCCGACATCCCTTCCGAGGGGACCGGTCTCGGCTCCTCCTCGACGCTCACCGTGGGGCTCCTCAACGCGTTCCACGCCTACCGTGGCACCCTCCGGGACCCGCGGGAGCTCGCCGAGGAGGCGTGCCGGATCGAGATCGAGGTCCTCGGGGGGACGCTCGGCAAGCAGGACCAGTACGCCGCCGCCTTCGGCGGCCTGCACTACTTCGAGTTCCGCCCCGACGACACGGTGCGGCCGGCGCCGCTGCCGCTGACCGCGTCGGACCGGGGCTCCCTCTCCGATCACCTGTCGCTCTTCTATACGGGGATCACCCGCACGGCGCAGGGGATCCTCCGGCAGCAGGAGGCGCGGACCGGGGAGAACGCCGAGGCGCTCCGGCGGCTCCGCGCGCTCGCCGCCGAGACCCGGGACGCGATCCTCGCCCGGGATTGGGCCGGGCTCGGCGCGCAGCTCGACGAGGGGTGGCGGATCAAGCGCGGGCTGAGCCCGGGGATCTCCTCGGAGACCATCGACGCCGCCTACGCGCGCGCCCGGGCCGCGGGGGCCTACGGCGGGAAGATCACCGGGGCCGGCGGGGGCGGTTTCCTCCTCGTCCTCCATCCGCCCGAGAGAAGCGCTCAAGTAGCGCAGGCCCTCTCTCCGTGGACGAGGATGCCGGTCCGGATCTCCCCCGAGGGATCGCGGATCCTCTTCGTCGGACGGTAGGGGACGGGGGGCCGCAACGCATGGAGACCGACGGCATCGAGGCCTACGTCCGGCGGTATGTCGAGGAGACGGCGGCGGCGATCCGTCCCGAGTACCTGCCCCGCGCCGTCGCCCGGATCGTCCCGATCTTCCTCCAGGCCCGGGCCGAGGGGCGCACCCTCTTCTTCTTCGGCAACGGGGGGAGCGCCTCCACCGCCTCCCATTTCGTGGTGGACATCGGCAAGGCCACCCTCCGGGGCGACCACCGCCGCTTCCGCTGCCTCGCGCTCGTGGACAACGTACCCACCGTCACCGCCTGGGCGAACGACGCCGACTACGCGGTGGTCTTCGCCGAGCAGCTCGCCGCCCTCGCCGTGCCGGGGGACGTCGCCGTGGGGATCAGCGGCAGCGGGAACTCCCCGAACATCCTCGCGGCGATGGAGAAGGCCCGGCAGATGGGGCTCGCCACCATCGGCCTCACGGGGATGGGCGGCGGTCGGCTCCGGGAGTTGGTGGACGTGCCGGTCGTGGTCCCGTCGAACTCGATGCAGCACGTGGAGGACGCCCACCTCCTCCTCTGCCATCTCTTGACCGCCTACCTGCGGGACGAGGCGCCGCCCGTCGACCCCGGATGACGCCGGTACGGGTCCGCGACTACATGGTGCTCGAGGTCGAGCACCTCTCGGTGACCACCCCCGTGGGGGACGCCATCGACCGGCTCATGAAGAGCCGGCACCACGGCATGCCGGTCACCGACGGCTCCGGAAAGCTCCTCGGGTTCGTGAGCGCGAAGGAGCTCCTCCGCCACAGCCAGGAGCGGTCGCTCACGCTCGGGAACATCATCCGGCCGGGCACCTACACCGCCACCCCCGACATGGCGCTCGACGACGTGGCCCGGATCATGTTCCGGTTCGGGCTCCGGGACCTGCCGATCACCGATGCGGACGGGATCCTCTGCGGGGTCATCTCGAACCTGGACATCGTCCGTTCCCACTTCGAGCGGGCGAATCCGGCCAAGGCCGAGACGCTGAAGAACCTCCTCTCCGAGCGGTACCAGCTGCCGTTCACCTACCGGCGCGGCCTGGTACCGATCGCCCTCCTGCGCCCCACCCAGTGGAAGGTGTACGAGGACGAGCTCGAGGGGCGGCGGTACGAGCTCGAGCGCGGCTTTGCGGAGCCGCTCCTCGTGGTGCGGAAGGGGGAGCTGTGGATCCTCATCGACGGCCACCACCGGGCGCTCGCCGCCCGCGAGATGGGGCTCACCCAGCTCCAGGCGTTCATCCTGACCTCGGAGAAGCCGCTCGAGTTCGCCCGCACCGAGATCGGGCTCGAGCGGCTCGCCCGCGAACACCACCTCGAGGGGCTCGACGACATCGAGGTCGACCGGACCGGGCACCACCCGCTCATCGAGGTGACGACCCAGCTGTTGCGCCGGTTCGAGGTCGATGGCACGGCGCCGGTCTCCCGCTCCCACGAGCCGTAGCCGGCGGAGCGCCGGCCGCGGCGCGGCCGCGGTCCCCCGCGGTGTCGGCGGGCGCCGGGCCCGACCCGAAAGTTTAGGGCACCGGTCGGCCTCCCGGCCGTCGCCCCGCATGCCCGCCGCTCCCCGGCCGTCGAGGAAACCTGCCCGCCGTCCCGGGGCGGGGGGCGGATGATCGCGATCCCCCCGGGGCCCCGGCCTCCGGCCGCTTCGGGCGGCGGCCGGCCGCCGGTCCCCCTCGAGGAGGAACTTCTCGCGTTCCGGCAGTTCGGGGAGCCGACCCGCCGCCGGTCCACCCGGATCGTCCCGGAGGGCCGGGCCCCGCTCCAGGTGCCGACGTACGAGAACGCCTTCTGGACGGCCCGCCAGCGTGCGGCTTCCCGCCTCCACGAGGTCCCGTACCGGGCCTGCTTCAAGCCGGCGCTCCCGAGATTCTTCATCGACCGGTTGACCGCCCCCGGCGAGATCGTCTACGACCCGTTCATGGGGCGGGGGACGACGCTCCTCGAGTCGGCGCTCGCGGGCCGGATCCCGTGGGGATGCGACCTGAACCCGCTCGGCGCCGTGCTGCTCGAGCCCCGGCTCGCGCCGCCGCGCCCGGCCCGGATCGCCGAGCGGCTCGGCGCGCTCGACCTCCGCTACGACGGCGACCTTCGCCCCGACCTCCTGGTCTTCTACCATCCCGACACCCTCCGCGGCCTGGAGGCGCTCCGCCGGTACTTCGCCGCACGGCAGCAGGACGGCACGCTCGACGACGTGGACCGGTGGATCCGGATGGTCGCCGTCACGCGCCTGACGGGCCACTCGCCCGGATTCCTTTCGGTCTACACCCTGCCGCCGAACCAGGCGGTCGGCCCGGAGGCCCAGCGGCGGATCAACGCCGCCCGGGGCCAGGTCCCGCCCCGGCGGGAGATCGTCCCGATCCTCCGGAGGAAATCCCGGGCGCTGCTCGCGGGGCTCACGGAGGAGGAGCGGCGCCGCCTGGCGGAGGCGGCCGCCGCCGCCCGGTTGATTACGGGCAATTCGGAGCGGACCCCCGCGCTCCCCTCGGAATCGGTCCGGCTGGTGGTCACCTCGCCCCCGTTCCTGAACGTCGTCGACTACGTCGGGGACAACTGGCTCCGGTCCTGGTTCTGCGGGATCGACCTCCGCCGCGAGCCGCTCACGGTACCCCGGCGCCTTCGGCCGTGGAAGGCGGCGATGGTCCGGACCTTCTCCGAGCTCCGCCGGCTCCTGCTCCCGGGCGGCCACGTGGCGTTCGAAGTCGGCGAGGTGCTCGGTGGCCGGTTGGCGCTCGAGACGCCGGTCGGCGAGGCGGCTGCGGCGGCCGGCCTCCGGATCCGGCTGATCCTCATCCACGACCAGGAGTTCACCAAGACGGCCCATTGCTGGGGGGTCGCCAACCGCCGCCTCGGGACGAACACCCACCGGATCGTGCTTCTCGAAAAGCCGGCGGCGTAGCCGCGCGCGGACCGTCCGGGGCGATCTCCGGGCCGGTGCGACCGCCCCGCCGGCCCCTCCTCGGGGGGCGCCGGCGCTCCCCGGGGCCGATTCGTACCATAGGGATATCAACCGCGTCCGGGTCCCCACCGCCGAGCGGTCGCGATGGTCCCAACAGCGGTGCGGGCACCACCGACCCGGAAGTATCGCGCCGCCGTGGCGCTCCTGCTCGCCGCCGCGCTCCTCCTCGCGGTGGGCCTCCCCCTCGCCGCGCCCATCGCCCGGGCGAACCGGGTCGTTCCGGCGATCGAGTTCGGCCGGAGCGTGGCCGCGGGACCCTCCGGGGGGATCGTCTTCAACGTGACGGCGACGGACGCCCCCGCCTTCGCACCGGCGCAGCTCTCCGGCGCCGTGGCGGGCGAGACGGTCACCGTCCGGCTGTACAACAACGGAAGCTACGCGCACTCCTTCACCCTCGCCCGGCAGGCCAACGTCGTCCTGAACACGAGCTGGAGTCCGGCGGCGCTGGACGGCTACTTCGCCCAGAACGGCTCCTTCCTCAACCTCACCGTCGCCCCCGGAGGGTCGGTCAACGGGAGCTTCGTGCTGCCGGCCAACGCCTCGGGCGGGAGCTTCGAGTTCGTCTCGCTCGTCCCGTACCAGTTCCAGTCCGGGATGCACGGGACGCTCGTGGTCGGCGCCGGAGCGCCTTCCGTCACCCTCACCGACCAGGCGCTGGCCTCCCTCGCGTTCGAGCCGAACATCCTAGTCGCCAATGCGACCGGCTACCCCGAGACGCTCGGCATCCAGGTCACGGATGTGGGGGCGCTCATCCATACCTGGACCCTGAGCGCCCTCGCGAATGTCCAGATCACCCCCTCGAACTTCACCACCTTCTTCGCCCAGCACCCTCCGGTGGTCAACCTGCAGATCCTCAATCCGGGGGCCACCTACAACGCGACCTTCCTCCTGGACGGCCCCGGAGTCTACGAGTTCATCTGCGAGGAACCGGGCCACTTCCAGGCCGGCATGTTCGGGTTCCTGTATGTGGGGGTGGCCCCGCCGGCGGTGGCGGCCCCGCTGAGCACCGCCATCGTCCAGGCGGACGTGCTCCTCCTGGCCGGCATCCTCGTCCTCTTCTCGGTCGTCCTCGCCCTGTCGGCCACCTTCATGGGCCGCTTCCCTCCCGGCCGCCGCCCCCGCCACGGATCGTAACCGGAGCGCCCGGGAACGGGGAGGACCCTCCCCCGCCGCCTCCCCCGTCCACTTCCCTCCGGCCGCCGGATCGGTCCGCG
>JAJZDH010000025.1 GCA_021828665.1 Thermoplasmata archaeon | reverse complement strand
AAGGAGGTTCATGTCCGCTAGGACAGATGCCTTCCGAGGATTCAGGAACCCAGCATCAACCGTGCTTGCCACGGTTGTCTAGGTATGGGAGAACGGCAGCGAATCGGAGGAAGAAGATCGTCTCCCGAAACAACGAACTCCCCAACCCGTTCCTCGCCCCCCAGGGTTGGCTTGGGGATGTCCCCGGCGGGTGCGCCATCGGCGGGCACCTCCGGGGAGAACGGGACCGGGGGCCGACGCGATCTGGAGGTGGGCGCGGCCCTCCCCAAGGTCATGGCGACGGGCTGCGGGGGGGAGGCGGACATCGGACCCACCCACACCGGGAATGACGGCCGCCCGTTCCGGCCAACCGCGGAAGGTGCGGATAAGTACTTATTCCCCAGGTGACCATTCCGGAGCCGTGGGGAGGGTTGCTATCCGTCCGCGGCGCCGGCGCGATCGCCGGGCGGTGGCCAACATCATCGGGGCGGTCCTGCTCGTCGCCATCACCCTCATCGCCGGAACCGCGCTGTGGACCCTGTCGTTCCGGTTCCCATCGACCGGGATCACTATGACCTACATCGCGAATGCCGGGCTGAAGGCCCCGGTCTGGGGCGATCCCACCGACTGCACCCCCGTCGGGTACCCCCAGACCGGTTTCAACAACTGGACCCTGCAGGAGTACTACTCCGGGTTCTACTACGGGTACATCGGCGGCGGGTGGGGATGGTGGTACAACGGACACACCTGGGTCGTCGAATATGTCCACCCCGGCAATTATCAGGCCACCTGCTACAACGAGATCGGGAACTTCTCCCTCATGAATGCCACCAGCATCACCATCACCTCGGTCTCGCCCGGCAACGTGCCGTTGAGCGATGTCAACTTCTACTTCCTCTGCCACAATTCGACCCTCACCCCCCAGACCACCGTTCTGGTCGGCGGCAGCCTCGCGGCGATGACCTGGTTTCCGGGGTCGACGACCGCTCCGGCCCCGAACGCGCCCCATCTGGGCTACTGCGGCTCCTTCGATGCCAACGGTTTCGGCGGCGGGGCCTTCGGGACCCTGTACAACCGCCTCGCCATTTTCGTGCCGGTCTCCCCGGGAGCGGATGTGCTGCAGCCGGGCGACACGATCGTCCTGTACGTCCATACCCCCGGGGCGGTGTTCGATCCCTCCTCGAACAACGGGTGGGGTGGGCCCGACAGCGACGACTTCCACGGCGCCCCCTCCTGGTGCTTCCTCCAACCCGGCGCCTGCTCCATCGAGCTCACTTATAACGGGACCCCGAACCAGGTCCTCGCGGACATCCCGATCTACACCATCTCCGGCGCCGGCGAGTAGGAAACGGAGGGCTCCGGTCGGTCGCGCCCCCGGGGCGCATCCCCCCGGAACGCCGTTCGGGCCGCTTCGATGGGCAGGACGGAGGAAGGGATTCCTCCGGCCCCGGGCTCCGGTGCGAGGGACGGCCGATGGGGGCACCGGGACCGGCCCGGGGCAGGGGCCCGAACCCTTTTCCGGGACCGGGCTCCGGCCGGGCCTCCGTCCACGCCGCCCCCGGGGGCGGGTGGACCGACACATCAAATAGCGAAGGCGGGGCTCCATTCCCGGTGTGGGCGGAGGTGCGGCGTCGGCACCGGGCCCCAATCCCGAGGGGTCCAGGGGGCCGCCCGGGGCGGCCCCCTCCTCCGCCTCCGCCGCCTCCGGAAGCGCCTTCGCCGGACTCTTCCGCTTCCTCCGGACGCATCCGATCGTCGCGCTCGCCCTCCTGACACCGGGGGTCGTCGAGTATGTGTCGGGGTCGAGCTCCGTCCTCCTGCTGGTCGAGGCACCTCCCGCGTTCTTCCTGTTCCTCGCGGTCAACATCGGGCAGTACACCGGCGGTGCGCTCCTCATCCGGGAGGCCATGCTGCGATGGAGGAAGGGGTGGGTCACCTTCGGTTGCCTGGGGCTCGCCTACGGCATCACCGAGGAAGGACTCGGCGACAACACGCTCTTCCGGGGCACCCACCACGCCGACGGGGTGCTCGGCGTGTACGGCCACTTCCTCGGGGTGAACTGGGTCTGGTCGGTCGGCGTGCTGTCGCTCCACGTGATCGTCTCGCTGGCCGTCCCGATCGTGGTCCTCGGCCTCGCGATTCCCGAGACCCGGGGCCGTTCCCTGATCGGGCCGCGGGGCCAGCTCGTCTGTCTCCTCACGGTGGTCGGTGCCACGGTGCTGGAATCGTACAGCGTCTGGAAGCTCGACGACTTCTGGATGGGCCCCGTCCTGTTCGGGGCCAGCGTCGGGACCGTCCTCCTCCTCCTCCTCGCCGCCCGGCTCGCCCCGGCCCGCTGGTGGGCTCCGACGCGCGAGGAGCCCGTGGCCAGCCCCCGGTCGATGTTCCTTGCCGGCTTCGGCTACTTCTCGGTCGCCCTGGCGCTGGAGTACGGCCTGAGCTGGGCACGGCTACCCCCGGCCCTCGAGATCGGGATCGAGCTCGCGGCGTTGGCCGCGATCCTCGAATAGGTCCGTCGCTCGATCGGCCGCCGCCACCACGACCATCTTCTCGTCCGGCTGGCCTTCGGGTTCGTGGCGTGGGTTGCGGCGTTCGGGGTACTGCTCACCCTCCCGTTCCCGTACACCCTTCCCCTGGCCGCGGTGGCGGTCTACTTCTTCCTCCGGCTCGGAACCAGATACCCGGCCCCGGTACCGGCGACGCATGGCGGGCCGGGCCCCGCCCCGGCCTGAGGCATCGAATCCCGCGGTGTGGAGTGTCGGAGGGACGGTTCCAGGCCGGCCGGGCCCCACGACCGGACGCCCGAACGGCCCACTGGCCAACCGCACCGGGGATCGGGCCCGCGCCAAATTCGAAGAAGGTTGTGCGGGCCCCCGTCCCCCTCCCGGTCCGGGGCCAGCCCGCAAGCGGGCGAAGGTCGGGACGGAACCCGCGCGGCCGACGCACCTCCACGTCGGCCGGGCGGAGGGGGCTGTCCCGCTCCACGGCCGTCGCATCGGGCCGGTGGTCACTCCCCGGCCCGATCGGCGGCCCTCCACGACCTTTTGGGGTTCCGCCCGGTCGGGGTACGGCATGCCGCGTCCCAAGATCGAGTTCGTGTACGCCGGACTCCGGGTTCGGAACCTCCGCCGATCGGTCGACTTCTACCGCAAGCTGGGGTTCCGGGTGCACGCGCGCGGCCGGATGGGCCACGGCGGAAGCTGGGTCCAGCTGACCTTCCCGGGAGCGGCCGAACGGCTGGAGCTCAATTACTACCCGCGGGGGAATCCGTACTACGAACCGCACCGGCGCGGCACCGAGTTCGACCACCTGGGCTTCCGTGTCTCGGACGTGGAGGGATGGGAGGCGGAGCTGCGCCGACGCAAACTTCCCATCGTCGCCCGGATCCGGGAAGCCCGCGAGAACCTCGTCTTCACCCGGGACCCGGACGGCCACTGGCTCGAATTCTTCGGGCCGGTCCCTGGGTGACCGGGCCCCCCCCGCTTCGCGGACCGGGGGCTCTCCGATCCCGGTCCTCCCCGGGCGCCCGTCGACGCCGCCACGGGACCGGCTCGGTGCGGACGGCCACCGTCCCGTCCCCACCGCCCCTCACCCCCATGATCCGTCGAGAGCCGCCGAACTCCGGGGTGGGGATCCTCCGGGCGACCGTTCCTCTCCCCGTTCGACGATGCCGGCGGTCGGACCGGCCCGTCGGACCATGCGCTCCCGATCCGCCGGAGCCGGCGGCCCGGCCCTCGGGAAGATCCAGGCGGCTGGGAGCGGTTCCGCGGGCGGGGCCGAGGTGCCATGATTTGCGGGGGGGGCCGACGGGGGGGTAGCGGGAGGCGGAGGTCCGCACCGGTTCCCGAACGCCACGGGCCGCCCGTGGCACCGGGCCGCGACCTCGGAGCCGGACCGGCCCGCGGAACCCAGCCTCTCCCAGAGGGGGGGTGGCGACCCGCGCTCCGACCTCCGGGGGCCTCCCGCTTCCCCGAGGAAGATTCGACCGGACGGGAGACCGACCCGCCCGATCGGCCGTCGACCCGGGGTTGGTCGCCCCCGGCTCCCGACCGATCGCCTCCGCCACCGCACGGTCTCGGTGCGCCGTGTCCCCGACCCGCACCGGTGGGGGCACCCGATCGGAGCCGACGGGGCCGCCACCACCTCGTGGCCGGGGGTCCACCGGGAGCCTCCGAGTTCCCCCCCGGCGGGGAGCGGTCTCGACTCCACGAGATCGGGGCGTCGGCCCCCCCGCGCGGGGGGGGCTCGTTCCGGCTCCGGTCCATCCCGACCCTCCCTCCGATGGACCCTCCACCGACGGCCGTCGCCGGACGGCACGACAGTTCTCTCCGAGGAGCTTAACGCCCTCGGGACTTACGGCGGGGCGGCCCATGGCTTCTGGAACCGGCCCGAGGAGCTCCGCGGCCCGCCGACGCCACTGGGAGTCGATCTACCGGACCCAGGGGGAGGAGTCGCTGAGCTGGCACCAGGAGGAGCCGACGCTATCGTTCCGGCTCATCACCGGGGTCTCCACGAAATCCGACCGGGTCGTGGACATCGGCGGGGGGTCGTCGCCGCTCGCGGAGAGGCTCCGCCGCGCGGGATACCGGCGGACGGTCGTGCTGGACATCTCCCCCTCCGCCCTCGGACGGAACCGGACCCGAGCGGGAGGTCCGGCGACCGGCATCCGGTACCGGACCGGGGATCTGCTGGCGCTCGGGAGCCTCGGTCGGTTCGATCTCTGGCACGATCGCGCCGTCTTTCACTTCCTGACCTCGGCCGAGGACCGGAAGCGGTACGTGGACCTCGCGGCGCGAACCCTTCCCGTCGGCGGCCACGCCATCGTCGCGACGTTCTCGCAGAACGGTCCGGAGAGGTGCAGCGGGCTTCCCGTCCAACGGTACGACGCCCGCGGACTCGCCCGCGAGTTCGGCCCGCGGTTTGCGGTCCGGACCACCCGGGGCGAGAGGCACCGCACCCCCTGGAACGCCGTCCAGCCGTTCTCGTACTTCGTCCTCGAACGGGTGCGGGCGGGCTCCGCGCGGGACGGATCGAGGGCGACCCCGCGGCCTCCCGGGCCGGCCCCATCGATCGGCCGGGGCGCCGGTCGAGGAGCGGCGGCCGGATCGGAGGGGGGGCGCCGGCCGATCGGAACCGGATCGGCGTAGGCATAGTTTCTTATACAAGCCTTTGTTCAGTAGTATTGGTGAACTCGATGCTTCAGGGCACACCGATCTTCGTGCTGAAGGAAGGGACCGAACGCGACCGTGGCAAGAGCGCGGCCTCCGGCAATATCGCCGCCGCGCGCGCCATCGCCGATGCCGTGCGCTCCACGCTCGGACCCCGGGGGATGGACAAGATGCTCGTCGATTCCATGGGGGACATCACCATCACCAACGACGGCGTGACCATCCTCAAGGAGGTCGACGTCGAGCATCCCGCGGCCAAGATGATCGTCGAGGTCGCGAAGACCCAGGACCAGCAGTGCGGCGACGGGACCACGACCGCCGTCGTCCTCGCCGGGGAGCTCCTCAAGCGCGCCGAAGGGCTCCTCGAGCAGAACATCCACCCCACCGTCATCACCCGCGGCTACCAGCTCGCGCTCCAGGAGAGCGACCGGCTGCTCAACCAGCAGATCGGCACCAAGGTCACCTCCGAGAACGAGTCCGCCGTCCTCCTCGACGTCGCCACGACGGCGATGGGCTCGAAGGGGGTCTTCGGTTCCCGGGACAAGCTCGCCCAGATCGCCGTCCGCGCCGTCCAGCGGATCACCGAGAAGCGCGGGGATCGCGTGGTCGCCGACGTCTCGCTCATCAAGCTCGAGAAGCGCCACGGCGGCACCATCGACAACACCGAGCTCATCGACGGCATCCTCCTCGACAAGGAACGGGGGCATCCCCGGATGCCGCGCGCCGTCAAGGGGGCCCGGGTCGCGCTCCTGAACAGCGCCCTCGAGGTCAAGAAGACCGAGATCGAGAGCAAGATCAACATCACCTCCCCGACGCAGATCCAGAACTTCCTGGATGAGGAGGACCGGAACTTCCGGAAGATGGTCGAGCAGGTCAAGCACGCCGGCGCGAACGTCCTCATCACCCAGAAGGGGATCGACGACGTGGTCCTCCACTACCTCGCCAAGGAGGGGATCTTCGCCCTGAAGCAGGTCAAGGAGTCGGATCTCCAGAAGCTCGCCCGGGCCACCGGCGCCAAGATCGTCACGGGCGTGCGGGAACTCCAGGCGGGCGACCTCGGCCAGGCGGAGCTCGTCGAGCAGCGCAAGGTCGGCGACGAGGACATGACGTTCGTCACCGGCTGCAAGAACCCCCGGTCGGTGTCGATCCTCATCCGCGGCGGGACCGAGCACGTCACCCAGGAGGTCGAGCGGTCGCTCGAGGATGCCCTCAAGGTCGTCTCGAGCGTCCTCGAGGACGGGGTCGTCTGCCCCGGCGGCGGCGCCACCGAGATCGATCTCGCGGTGCACCTGCGCAAGTTCGCGCCGGGCGTCGGCGGCCGGGAGCAGCTCGCCGTCGAGGCGTTCGCCCAGTCGCTCGAGGTGATCCCGTGGGCGCTCACCGAGAACGGCGGCTACGATTCGATCAACACGCTCATCGACCTCCGGGGCGCCCACGAAGGGGCGCACCCCAACCGGAACGTCGGCGTGAACCTCGTCGACGGGAAGGCCGCGGACATGTGGAAGCTCAAGGTCATCGAGCCGCTCCGGGTCAAGCGCCAGGCGCTCTCGAGCGCCGTCGAGGTCGCGAACATGGTGCTCCGGATCGACGACGTGATCGCCTCCAAGAAGAGCGCGGCCCCCGCCGGCGGCCCGGGGGGCCCCGGCGGCCACGGCCACTGACGGGAGCCCCACCGCCGGTGCCGAAGCCCCGGGTCGCCCGCCCCGCCGTCCGCGGGCCGAAGGACTCTTAACGGGAGTGGGGTAGGCCGCCGCCATGCGCACCAAGGCCGTCGAAGGGGTCCTGCGGGTCGACGTGATGGCGCTGGTACCCCGGCCGGCCGCGTACCTCGCCTACGATGGTCTCGGCGGCCTCTCCCAGCGGCCGATCCTCCGGGACCTCATCGAGGAGCTCCAGCGTCAGGGGCCCGAGAGCTTCTCGAAGTTCCTCGGCGCGCTCCGGGAGCACCGTTCCGGCCAGGTCCACGTCTACTTCTCCGACTACGTGAGCTACGGGGTGGGCGGGGGCGATGCCACCGCCGAGTTCTTCTTCGGCACGTATCTCCTGCTCCACCGGCCCCCGGTGCCGGCCGCCGAGGGTCGGCCGGCCCAGGGCGAGGAGCTTCAGTTGTTCCGTCCCCAGCTCACCGAGCGGGTGGCGTTGCCGGGCGTCGCGGCCTGAGCCCCCCCCGGCGGCGCCGGTCCTCATCGGTCCGGCGCGACCGACACCTTTTAGCCCGGGCCCCGTGGTGGCCCTCCCGCCCATGGAGGAGGAGCGCGCCGAATCGCATCTCGAGCGGGAACGCCGCGAGAAGGTCGCCCGCCTCCGTGCCTCGGGCGTCGAACCGTATCCGTGGGAGTTTCCCGGGCGGACCCCGGCCGCCGACGTCGTCCGCGCCGTGGCCGGGACCGCGCCGGAGCTCCCGCCCGGGCCGACGGTCTACCGGGTGGCCGGCCGGATCCAGTCGATCCGCCGTCACGGGCGGACCGCGTTCGTCGACCTCGAGGACCTCTCCGGCGCCGTCCAGCTGCTCCTCCGGGTCGAGGAGCTGGGGGAGGCGCGGTACCGGGAGCTCCTCGGCACCATCGACCCCGGCGACATCGTCGGCGCCTCCGGCCCGGCGATGGTCAGCCGGCGGGGCGAACCGTCGGTCCTGGCGCGGTCGGTGGAGCTCCTCGCCAAGGCGATCCACCCGCCCCCGGAGAAGTTCCACGGCCTGAAGGACCCGGAGGCGCGGCTGCGGCAGCGGTACGTCGACCTCCTGAGCTCCCCGGAGAGCCGCCGCCGGTTCTCCGTCCGCTCGCTCCTCCTCCGCGAGATCCGCTCCTACTTCGACGCGGCCGGCTTCCTCGAGGTGGAGACCCCGGTGCTCGTGCGGGTCGCCGGCGGGGCGGCCGCCCATCCGTTCCTCACCCGCTCCCGCTACCTCGACGACGAGCTCCAGCTCCGGATCGCGCTCGAACTCGCCCTGAAGCGGCTCCTGGTGGGCGGGTTCGAGCGGGTCTACGAGATCGGCCACGTCTTCCGGAACGAGGACATGGACTCGACCCATGTGCCCGAGTTCACCATGCTCGAGGCGTACTGGGCCTACGCGGACTACTCCGACATGCGGCGGTTCCTGGAGGCGCTGTACGGCCGGCTCGCCCTCCGGGTGGCCGAACTCCTCCCCGACGTCCCGGCGGCCCGGGAGGCGCCCGAGCTGTTCCGGGCGCCATTCGCCGAGGTCGACTTCGTCGCGGAGCTCGAGCGGGCGAGCGGGCTCTCGGGGATCGAGACGATGGACCGGGAGACGCTCCTCCGCCACGCCCGGGCCGCGGGCGCGACGGTGGCGGCCGACTCCTCGACCGGCACCTTCCTCGACAAGCTGTTCGACCACTACGTGCTGCCCGGGCTCACCCGGCCCACCTTCGTGATGGACCACCCGACGGTCACCACGCCGCTCGCCAAGCGGCACCGGAGCCGACCGGGCCGGGTCGAACGGTTCGAGCTCTTCTGCCGGGGCTACGAGCTCGGGAACGCCTACACCGAGCTCAACGATCCGGACGAGCAGGAACGGCGGTTCCGGGAGCAGCTCCAGCCGCGCCGGGACGAGACGTACGCCTACGATGCGGATTTCGTGGCGGCGCTCGGCTACGGCATGCCACCGACCACGGGGGTGGGGATCGGGATCGACCGGGCGATCATGGCGCTCACCGGAGCCGCCTCGATCAAGGAGGTCATCCTCTTCCTGCCGACCCGGGCCCGGCCGGACGGCGACGGCCCGGGCTAGAGCCGTTCCCGCAGGCGACGGTCCCGCCGCCGGTACCCGAGGAGCGCCGCCGCGCCGAGGGCGGAGGAGGCGGCGAGCGCGGCCGCGTACGCCCCCGGGACCCCCCGGAGCGTCTCCGGGGCGCCCGGGAGCGGGGGCGCCGCGATCACGATCCGGCCCTCGCCGGTCACCGGAGCCGAGCCGTTCGGCGGGGTGGTGAGGAGGAGATCGGCGGTGCCGGGTCCGGCGTAGTACGCCCCGGCCCGAAGCGCCCCGTCGGGCGCCGCCGTCGGCCCCCAGGCGAACTCGGCGGCCGCTCCGGCGGGGGTCGTCGCCGCGATGCTCGTCACCGCCGTCGAATTCCCGACGATGCCGCCGGGGGAGAGCGCGGAGCCCGCGCACGGGGCGCCGCCCGAGCCGGCCCCCGGGAGGACCGGGGAGGTCACGCAGGCGTCGAACCCGGTCGCCTGCGCGACCCCGAAGGTCAGCTCCAGGCCGAGCCGGTCGGTGGAGGAACGCCACGGCCAGCCGGAGATCGACCAGGAGAGGTCGAGCCCCTGGGCGGTCGCGCTCGGGGTCGTCAGGGCGTAGGCCACATACAACTCGGCGGTCCCGCTCACCGGCGCCGCCGATCCGTTCGGGGGGACCGCCCCGGCACCGGTCCAGATCGGCACCCCCACCGGCCGGACCAGTATCGAACCTCCGATCCCGAGGGAGAAGGTGCCGGCGCCCGACCCGTTCGCGTTCTCGTCGAACGGCGTCCCGCCGAGGGGGGTCGCCGCGGCCACGACGAGCGGGTGGTCGGCGTTCTCCGCCGGGGCGATCTCGACGACCGCCGTGATGCTGAGGACGGCCGCGGCGGCGCCCGGGGCCGCCGGTTCGAGAGCGACCGTCGGGGTGGAGTCCGGGAAGAGCACCGTCATCCGGCCGCTGTTGTAGCCGGGGAACCCGGTGAGGACGGAAGGGTCCCCGGAGGCGATCGACGGGGTCAGCAGGAGGAGGGCGAGCAGCCCGATCGCCGCCACCGAGCGCCGGGCGGCCGGTGGCCGGCCCCGGCGCCGGACCGGTTCCGGCTCCGGCGGGCGGCAGGCGCGCTTCATGGCAGCGGTTCCGGTGCGGGTCGGCAGTGGATAAACATTCCCGAACACCCGTTGAACCGGGCCGGCCCCTCCGTCGGGGTGGGCCGGGGTCGGGGAGCGCGGGGCCGGGCGGCGGGTCATGGGTGGAGCTCCGACCAGAACCGGAGGAAGCGGTCGAGCGCGGTCTCGGGCAGGGGGGGGTAGCGCAGGAGGATCTCGTGGATCCGGACCGGCGCCACCAGCCGGACCCGCCGCTCGGCGCCCTCCCCCTCGCGGACCAGCACCCGGAGCGCCTCCAGCCGCTTGAGGAAGTAGGAGAGGTTCGAACCCGGAATCCCCACTGCGTCCGCGAGCTCCCGCGGCGAGACCGGGCCGTCGAGGTAGAGCTCGAGAAGGATCGCCCGGGGGCCGGGCAGCCGCAGGAGGGCGAGCAGGAGCTTGTCCTCTTCGGGGATCGGAGGGCCGGAGCCGATGGGGAGCTCCGGAAAGCAGCACTTGTAGCCCCCCTGCATCCGGACGGCGATCAGCCCCTGGCGGCCGAGCCGGTAGAGGTGGTAGTCGAGGGTCCCGATGGGGATGGCGAGCCGGCGGCGGATCTCCCGCAGGTGCACCCCCGGGTAGCGCTGCACGAAGGAGAGCAGCGTCTCGGCCCAGGTGCCGTTGCGGGCCGGGGCGCCCTCCATCCATCCCTCGACGTCAGCGGGCGACGGTCGCGAGGAAGAGGACGACCAGGACGGCCGCCTCGAACAGCGCCGAGAGGAAGAGCAGGAAGGAGAGGTCGGCGCCCCCGAGGAAGAGGCTCCCCCCGACGACGATCCCCTGGGCCGCGATGAGGCCGAAGCCGGCGGCGACGAGCGCCATCCGGGGGGAGGGGACCCGCCGCACGGCCAGGACCGCGATGACGGTGAGGAGGAGACCGAAGACGGCGACCCCCGCGAAGGCGGCGTTCGTCCACGCGGAATAATCCATGCCGGACCCGGTCCCGGCAGGAGATGGACCCCTTTATACACAGAGGGGGTCGGGAGCCGGGAGCCCGTGCCGTCCGTGGGAGACCGCGCCCTGCCGCTGAGGATCGACGGCCTGTCGGTGCGGTATGGGCCGCTCCCGGCGGTCTCCGGCCTCCGGCTGGAGGTCCGGCCCGGGGAGATCTACGGACTCCTCGGTTCGAACGGAGCCGGCAAGTCGAGCACGCTGCGGTGCGTCGTCGGCCTTCAGACCCCCTCCGCCGGCACCGTCGAGATCTTCGGCGAGGACCCGGTCCGCCGCCCCGAGCCGGCCCGGACGCTGCTCGGCTACGTGCCGGAGAGCCCGCTATTGTTCGACGCGCTGAGCCCCCACGAATTCCTGGAGTTCCTCGCCGGGGTCCGCCGCCTTCCGGCGGAGCTCGCCGACGCCCGGAGCCGGGCCTACCTCGCGGCGTTCGGCATCGAGGCCGAGGCCGGCCGGCCGCTCGCCACCCTCTCCCTCGGCACCCGCCAGAAGGTCCTCCTCGTGGCCGCCCTCCTCCACCAGCCCCCGCTGCTCGTCCTCGACGAGCCGTTCAACAACCTGGATCCGCGGACGGTCCGGATCGCCAAGGAGCTCCTCGCGGCGTACGTCCGGGACGCCCCGCGCGGCATCCTCCTGTCGACCCACACGATGGAGATCGCCCAGGCGCTCTGCCACCGGATCGGGATCCTGGACGAAGGGGAGCTGAAGGCCGAGGGGACCTACGCCGAGCTCGCCGCCGGGCGTCCGGGCGCCCCGGGGGGCCTCGAGGAGGTCTACCTCGGCGTCACCCGTTCCGAGGCGGTGGTCCGCGACGCGATCCGGAACCTCCGCGGGGTCTGAACCGCCATGGGATGGCGCGCGGCGTTCCGGCTGGGATCGGTCGCCTACCGCGAACTGAGCTTCCAGGCGATCTACGCGACCCGGCAGGGCCAGCCGCTTCCGGAGGCGGCGGCGACCGACGACCTGGGCCGGACCGCCGCCCGCCGGGTGCGGGAGAGCAAGCTTCTCGTGAGCGCGCTCCTCGCCGGGATCTCGGCGGTGGCGGCGACCGCTCTCAGCCCCCGGGTCCAGATCTTCCTGGGGCCGGAGGTCGCCCCGCCGCTCTACCAGGCCGCCGTCCTCGCCACCGCGCTCCTCCTCGAGTTGAGCCTCCTGTGGACGACGGGGCTCCAGATCCTGCCCACCTTCCTCGGAAGCCGCATCCTGCCCACCCTCGCGGTCCTCCCGATCCCGCCCGCCGACCGGGACCGGGTCGCCCTCCTCCTCTTCCTGAGGACCTTCGACCTTCCGGCGCTGACGGTGCTGCTCCTCCTGCCCCTCTTCACGGGGATCGCCCTCGGGAACGCCGCCGCCGGGCTCGCCCTCGTCCCGGGAGCGGGGGCGACGGTGCTCCTCGCCTTCGCGCTCGCCCTCGCCACCGGCGACCATTTCGTGCGCCGGGTCCAGGGGTCCCCCACGGGCCACCGGGCGACGGCGCTGCGATGGGGCTACCTCGTGCTGTGGGCGGTGCCCGCCTTCGCCATCTACGCGTTCGTGAGTTTCGGGCCGGAGCTCCTCCGCGCGCTCGCCGCCCTCGCCGCCACCGACCCGAACGGCCTGACCGCGCTCCTCCTCTGCTTCCCGTTCCCGTATGCGCTCCTTCCCGCCCTCGCCGCGACCCCGTCGGCGGGGGCGCTCGGCCTCGGGGCGGGCGCGACCGACCTCCTCCTCGTCGCCGCGGCCGCCTACGCCGGGCCGCTCGCCCTCGTCGCCCGTTGGCTGCTCGCCGCCCCCGGCCGGCTCGCGCTCGCGGCGGCCGACACCGATCCCCGCGCCCCCACGGCCCGCCGTCTCCGGGTACGCCCGCCGGCCGTCGCCGTCCTGGTGAAAGACCTTCGGATCGCCTCCCGCTCCCCGGCGTTCGGCTACGTCGTCCTCCTGCCGCTCCTCGAAGCGGTGGTCCTGGGGGCCTCGACCTTCGTGAACTCCCCCGGTCCGGTCACGGTCTTCCGGCTCGGGGTCGCGGCGGTCGCCACCTCCGCCCTCCTCGCAACCTTCTTCGGTCCGGTCTTCTTCGCGACGGAGCTCATGGGATCGGCCTACGTGCGCTCGCTGCCGCTCGCCCCCCGCTCCGTCGTCCTCGGCAAGACGGCGCTCCTCGTCGCGGTCTACGCGGCGAGCGCGCTCCTCCTCGTCGGCTTCACCGCCGCCCGGGTGGTCGCGCCGGCGATCCTCCTCCTTTTTGTCCTCGCCGAGCTCCCGGCGCTCCTCGCCGCGGGGCTGTTCGAGATGGCGTTCCTGTTCCGGGTCTCGGTGGGGCGGGAGCTCGGCCTGACGAACCTCTACACGGGCGCGCGGTGGGCCACCGCCGCCGCCCTCCCCGGGCTCGCCCTCGCCGGCGGGCCGCTCCTCCTCTACGCGCTCCAGCCGGAGCGTCTCCCGGGGATCGGCCTCATGGCGCTCTTCGCCCTCGGCGAGCTCGCCGCGGTGGTGCCGGTCGCGCGGTGGTGGACCCGGAGGTGGCGGCGGTGAGCCCCGTGGCGCTCCCCCCCCGGTTCGATCCGGTCGCCGTCGACGCCCGCTGGCAGGAGTTCTGGCGGGCGCGGGGCCTGTACGAGGCCCCCGCCCGTCCCGAAGGGAAGGCGTTCAGCATCGTGCTGCCGCCCCCGAACGTCACCGGGACCCTCACGCTCGGCCACATCCTCGGAGGGACCGTGATGGACCTCCTGGGCCGGTGGCAGCGGATGCGCGGGGCGGCGGTCCTCTGGCTGCCCGGCGTCGACCACGCCGGCCTCGCCACCCAGGTCGAGGTCCGCAAGCGGCTGGCCCGGAAGGGCATCGACCTCGACCGGCGGCCCCCGGAGGAGATCCGGGCCCGGGTGGAGGAGTGGAAGGTCGAGCACGAGAGCCGGATCCAGGGGCAGTTCGCCGCGGCGGGATTCGGCCTCGACCGGACCCGGTACCGGTACACCATGGACCCCGGATTCGTGCGGGCCACGCGCCACGCGTTCGTCACCCTCCACCGCGAGGGGTTGATCTACCGGGGCGAACGGATCGTGAACTGGGACCCGAAGCTCCGGACCGCGGTGAGCGACCTCGAGGTGATCCGGACGGAGGAGCCGGCCCGGCTCTTCCACCTCGCCTACCCGTTCGCCGACGGCGCGCCGGGCTCCCTCACCGTCGCCACCGTCCGGCCCGAGACGATCTTCGGGGACGTCGCCGTGGCGGTCCACCCCGACGATGCGCGCCACCGGGCGGCGGTGGGCCGCCACGTGCGCGTGCCGCTCACCGACCGCGTCGTCCCCGTCATCACCGACCCGATCGTCGACCCGGCCTTCGGGGCGGGCGCGCTCAAGGTGACCCCGCTCCACGATCCGGTCGATTTCCAGATCGCCCGCCGGCATCCCGAGCTCCCGCGGCCCGAGCCGATCCTCGATGCGGAGGCGCGGACGACCGGCGCGGCGGTCCCCGAGCCGTTCCGGGGGCTGGACCGCGACGCGGCGCGGCGCGAGGTCGTCGACGCCCTCCGGGCCGGGGGGTTCCTCCTCCGGGAGACCGCCTACGTCCACGCCGTGGGCCGCTCGGAGCGGTCGGAGGCGATCATCGAGCCGATGGTCTCCACCCAGTGGTTCGTCCGGATGACCGACCTCGCCGCCCCGGCCGTCGCGGCGGTGCGGTCGGGGGCGATCCGGATCCACCCGGACCGCTGGCAGCTCACCTTCTTCCGGTGGATGGAGGGGCTCGAGGACTGGTGCATCTCCCGGCAGATCGTCTGGGGCCACCCCATCCCCGTGGCGTACTGCGAGGCCTGCGGGCGGGAGATCGTCACCGAGGAGCCGCCCGTCGCCTGCCCCGGCTGCGGCGGGACCCGCCTGAGGGCCGACCCGGATGTGCTCGACACCTGGTTCTCCTCCTGGCTCTGGCCGTTCGCCGCCCTGGGGTGGCCGGAACCGACCGGCGACCTCGCCCGATACTTCCCGACCAGCGTCCTCGTCACGGGCCGGGACATCATGTTCTTCTGGGTGGCCCGGATGATGATGGCCTCCTACCACTTCACCGGCAAGCCCCCGTTCGCCGACGTCTACTTCACCGGCATGCTCCGGGACGAGCACGGCCGGCGGATGTCGAAGCACCTCGGCAACTCCCCCGATCCGGCGGCGCTGGTGGCCCGGTGGGGCGCGGACGCGCTCCGCTGGGCGCTCCTCTTCCCCAACCCCACCGATCAGGACGGGCCGTTCTCCGAGGCGAACCTCGAGACGGCCCGGAACTTCCTCACCAAGGTCTGGAACCTGGCCCGCCTGCTGCTCGCGCAGTTGCCGGACGATACCGCCCCGCCAACCGGCCCCCCGCCGCTCGGGCCGGAGGCCCCCCTGCCGGATCGGTGGATCCTCTCCCGGTGGCACGGCCTCGCCGCCGACGTCGATGCGGCGCTCGCGGGGTTCGAGTTCACGCGGGCCGCGGGACTCCTGAGGGACTACCTCTGGCACGACGTGGCGGACCGGTACGTCGAGCTGGCCAAGGAGGAACTCCTCGGCCGTCGCGGGGAGGTCGACGCCCGGCGGGCCCGGGGGGTCCTCCTGTTCGTCCTGGAGCGGACCCTCCGGCAGCTCCACCCGATGGTCCCCCACACCACCGAGGAGCTGTGGCACGCGCTGCCCCACGAGGGGGAGATGGTGGGCCGCGCCACCTGGCCGCGGCCCGAGGAGGCGGCGCGCGACCCCGAGGCCGAGGCGGCCGTCGACGCCCTTTTGGAGGCCGTCCGGGCGCTCCGGCTGCTCCGGGGCGAGCCCGGGTTCTCCCCCCGGGACCGTCCCGCCGCGTGGGTCCGGCCGGCCTCCCCGGCCGTCGGCGAGGTGCTCCGGAGGGAGGCGGTGGCCATCGCCCGCCTCGCCTCCGTCGGTCCCGTCGCGCAGCTCGCCCCGGGCGATCCGGCCCCGCCGGGGCGGCTCGCCGGGGTCTCCCCCATCGGGGAGCTCTTCCTCGAGCGCCCCGTCGCGGGCGAAGCGAGCGACGTGGAATCGCTCCTCCGCGAGAAGGAGAAGCTCGCCGGGCTCCTCCGCGCGAGCCGCGACCGGCTCGAGGACCCCGTCTTCCGGGAACGGGCCCCCCCTCCGGTCGTCCGGGCCACCGAGGAGAAGATCGCGGAGCTTTCCGA
>JAJZDH010000024.1 GCA_021828665.1 Thermoplasmata archaeon | reverse complement strand
TTCTCTCGGTAGGAGCGATACTCCTCGAGGTAGACCGCATTCCCGACTTTCCGACGGCGGATGGCCATAGAGTCATAGGGATACCCATGACATATAAAGTACCATCGGTCGATCGACCGTCCTCGTTCTTCGACGAGAAAACAGGGTCCGAGGCGGACGAATTCAGTGTAGGAGGGAAAGTTCCCCGCTATTCAGGTCGCGAGAGAACCCTGGAGTACGAGCCCCGAGCCCCCGCGAAGATCGACTGGGGTCTCTACGACATCGCCCAGACCCGGGAGATCGCCGATACCCTCGAGTTGACCCGTCACATGGTGGACGCGGCCGAGTCGCGTCTCCTCTCCCGAGCCGCCCACCGCGCCCGAAAGCGCGGCCGACCCCCCACTCCGGCGGCGGACATCGCCAAGGTGTTGCTCATGCAGACCTATTTCGGGGTCCCGAACCGGGTGGCCGAGGGGCTCCTCCAACTGTTCGGCGAGAAGCTCGGGATCTCGCGGGAGTTCTCCTACAAGACGATCGAGCGGGGCTACGACCGGAAGACGGTGAACGCCCTTCTGGACGAGGTAATGACCTTGACGAACGCCCCGGTGCAGGGACTGGAGAAGGTGTTCGCCCCGGACGGGACGGGGATGCCGGCCTCCGGGAAGGAGAACTACGCGCAGAAGCGGGCGCGGCAGCCCGATGCGACCCGGGATTGGGGAGGGTGGCCGGAGGAGGGGGCGAAGGGGACGGGGGATGCCCTACCACCCCCCGAGCGGAAGCGGCGGCCGGTCTTCGGTGCCGGGATCATCGGGGTGCGGTCGAAGCTCTGGACTGCGTGGAGGGGCAGTGGCGACCCGCATGTGGGGGAGCTCTCCCACTTCGCGGCCAATCTGGCGCGGACGAAGGAGCTGCACCCCGGGATGGAGATGCTGGTGGGGGACGGCCTCTACGCGGGCCGCCCCTTCTGTCGGATGGTGGCCGAGCTATTGCTGACCGCAAGGCTTGCGTAGACCCCCGTACGGCCCACTGATCGGGGGAATCCACCTCGACCGGAGGGTTTATTAAGTACGTCCCACTATGGGACGTACATGACCTACCTGAAACGGAAACCTCGGAAGCTCGCCGATGGCGCGGTCCGATCCTACTGGTACAAGTGCGAGGCGTATCGCGACGAGAAGGGGCGCCCTCGCGAGAAGGTCCTCGAGTACCTCGGCACCAACCCCAACGTCCGCAACTTCCCCCTGGAGCCACCCCTCGCCCGCAAGGTGGCCGCCGTGGTCGCCGAACCCCTCTCCCCTACCGACATGAGGGCGAAGCTCAAGGACCTCGGCCTGGACATCCCCTTCCTTCCCAAGCGGCTCGACCTCCTCAACACCCCCCCCCTCAGGCGCCTCGCTCTCCGTGTCGAGTGACCTCGGTCCGCTCGAGCCGATCCGCAACGAGCCGACGGAGAAGGAGTGCCCCACCTGTCATCGTGAGCTCGGCGTCCGCGACACCTTCGCCCACAAGGTCGGGTTCCTGGCCGGGAAGAGGACCGTCACCGAGGTCACCCGTCGTTGCCCGCTCCACCGACGCCGGGTCTTCCATCCCCCTCCGCTCACCCCGTACAAGAGCCCCTTCGCCTTCGACCTGGTGGCCGAGGCCGGGCGCCTTCGGTTCCTGGAGCAGCGGCAGCTGCGGGAGATCGCTCAGGCGCTCCACGAGCGCGGCCTTCCCCTCCTCGGCGAGCGCACGGTCCAGCGCCTCACCGACCGCTTCCTCCTCTGCCACGCCGCGGTTCACCTGGAGAGCCTCCCCCGCCTCCAAGAGGCCCTTCGGCAGAAGGGCGGGTATGTCCTGGTCCTGGACGCCACCGGGACCCCCGGGGCGATGACCCTGGTCCTGACCGACGACGATGACAGCGGAGGGACCGGCTGGGTCCTGCTGGCGGCTCCCATCACGGACGAGGGTCCCACGCAGGTGCGACCCCACCTGGACCGGCTGAAGCGAGGGCTGGGCCCGCCGCTCACCGGCATCTCGGACCAGAGTGGCGGGTTGCGCGACAGCTCCCGGGAGGTCTTCCCCGGGGTCTACCTGCTCCTCTGTCAGTTCCATGTGCTCCGCTCCATCGGCGAGAGCTTGGCGGGGAAGCGCTACCGACGGTTCCACAGCGAGGTGGAGCGGAGCGGCGTCAAGCGTGCCCTCCGCTCCCTGCGTGCCCGACTTCGCAGGGCAGGAGGGAAGAGCCGGGAGGCCCGACGAGTGCTCGCGTGGGTGGAGGAGGTCCTCTCCTGGGAGAGGGCGGCGCACGGGCGGCCGTACCCGTTCTTCTGGTCGGCGCTGGAGTTCTACGTCCGGAGCGAGAAGGTCCGGGGGGAGCTGGAGGCGGTGCTCCACCGACCGGGCTGTCGGGCCAAGGGGGCACCCTACCTGCAACTGAAGAAAGCCTTGGACCGCCTCCGAACCCCGACGAAGCGAGCGGAACGCTTGGCCCGGGACTTCCCTGCGCTCCAGGAGCGGGGGCGGTGGTTCGAGCGGACGAGGAAGGTCTTGGGCTATCGCAATGGTCCGGTGCCGCTGAGCCCCAAGGGCACGCTGTCGGAGAGGGGATTGGAGAGGGGTCGACTCCGGATGGACTGGTTCGAGGAGAAAATCCAGGAGGAACTGGGGGTGAAGAGCCGGTCGCCGCTGATGTGGGAACTCCACCGGTTGTTGTGTGGGGTCTCCAAGAAGTTGAGAGCACACCGGGAAGAATTGTTCGCGCCGAACGTGCGGGTGCGGGTGAAGGGAAAGTGGGTGGTGCGCCACATCCACCGGTCGAACGGGTCGGCGGAGAGGAAGTTCCACGGGCTGCGTCACACCTGTCGGAGGATCACGGGGGACGCCGGAAGGGAGGGGCAGGTGCAACGGGAAGGGGCCGGGATGCTGATGGCAGGGAACCTGAAGGATCCCGGGTACGTCCGGGCGGTCTACGGGTCACTCTCCCACCTCGGAGAGCGGTTCGCGCAGGTCGGCGAGGCGGCACTGGCCGAAGCAAAACTCGTACTGGCCCGCCGGGACGATCTCACGTCAGAGCGCAAGGCTCTCCGTCAACAATAGGTGGCCGAGGCGGGGGCGGTCCCGAGGTTCCTGCCGAGGAGAAACGCCACACTGAAACGGGAGGGGGTGAAGGCTTGGATGGACATGCTGCTCGACATGGCGGAGGACCCGCAGCGATGGTTCGGGGAGTATTTCCAGAGAGAGGCGGTAGAGACCGGGAATTCGATGGTGAAAAACCGGAAGGGTCCGCTCCGAAAGAGGCTCGACCAAAGGAAGGAGACGGAGACGTACCTTCGTTTTGTCCAGCACAACGTGCGGAGGTTGGCCCAGCTTCGCTGGCTGTGGAACCTGAACCTCTCGTCGATTGGGTTCAGCTTCGCCAGTTGAGGCCGGTACCAGGGGCCGGATTAATGTCCCAAGGCCGGTCGAGGAGAAACGGTGATCAGTCAATCAGGCTACCGGGGTGCCTAAACATGTACGCCAGGACTACCCGACAAAGCCGGAAGAACCTAATACCACAACGCGATTCCCCTGCATGGCCTTCTTTAGGAAGCCAAGAGAAACAATTCTGACGGCCGCCGGAATCGCCGTAGCCCTTGCCGCCGTGATCTTGCTCGCGCCGCTCGGACCCGTCACCGATGCGCGGGCCGCCGGGGTCACGGTCATCGGGACGAACTACCTCCACGACTACAACCTGACCGGAGCGTCGACCCTCGTCAACGAAGTGTTCGGTGGCCAGTCAACGCACGGCACCCCGCTGATCTTGGTCAACGACAGCTACTACGTCCACCACGGTGGGGCAACGTACCTGTTCGTCGAGTGGCTCAAAGCCTCCGGGGTCAATGCGGTCTACATCGGCTTCGTGGAAAACAGTTCCAATTACGGGGTGACCGTTCGGGACCTCATCTATCAGGCCAATTGGCCCGCTGCCGGGGACTACATCTCGGTCTTGCTGGGAACTTACTACGCGGGATCGGGTAACACGTTGCCCGTCGGCGTCGGCGACGCCATCTCGACCACATTCGTCTCGAGCTGGTCGAGCCAGGCGAACTCCCTCGTGAACGCGATGAGCACGATGTCGCTGAACTACTCCGGCAGCCACAACGCATCGATTGTGGGCTGGGGCACGGAGCTCACTGCCATCGGATCCACCCTCAACACGATGATACCGTTGATGCCGTCGAACGTGTCCACACTCTCAGTATCCTTCACCTTCAATCCGGACCAGTCCGTCGCCTCGCCCGGCGGGGGAGCGGCCGTCTACCGAGCACTGACCCAGTCCGTGAGTTCGTGCGCCAGCGCGACGGACGTGTCGAAGGTGTCCCTCGCGGTGCACCCCGCGAGTTGGTGGAACCCTTGGTCGTGGGTTGAATGCGCGGCGGCGCTGGTTGCCCTATCGGCGGTCATCGCGGCGATTATCTCCATCGTCGTGTACTACCCGTGGCTCTGGATCTACGTTTGGCAGTTCATGCTCGGCCTCCTCTTGGCGGCTTCGAATGCCGTCGACGCGAACTGTTAGAGGGCAGTGAATCGAGGGGACAATGGTAATCCGAAGCGAACCACCGACCGATGATGGGGGGGGAAACCCCCGGAGGTCGGAGGATCTCGCCCTTGGGGCCGGGCCAGTTACGAGTATCTATTGGGTCAACGGACACTAGGTTAAGAGAGGTGCACGGAAATATGGCCGGAACACCAACCCCGATTTGGGAACAGTCCTGGGTGCCGGAGGCCGAGCGCCAGTCCCTCCAGTTCCGGGTACGTCTATCCGTGGCATTGATCGGGGCGGCCCTAGTCGCCCTGTTCGGCGGTCTGTTGCTTCCCAAAGGCAGCCAACTCTCCGTCCTCATCGAACTGATCGGAATCGCGCTGTTCGTCGGGTCGCTCGTAGCGTTCGGCTGGACCCAGTGGTATGTCCGTCGCCTCCGACGCGAGGCTGTCGCGTCGGCCGAAGAGCACTCCCCATCCCCCGGAGCCGCTGTTCAATCCGACTGGGTCCCTGGAGATCCTTGGCTCTCTCGGATCCCCCCGGTCCTGGTCTTGGTGCTCGCGGTTTCCCTCGCCGCTTCGGTGGCACCTAGCCCGTTCAGGCTTCCCATCCTTGGCACGGTCGCCGTCATCGTCGCGTGCGGGGCTACGTCACTGCTGATCCCACGGTTCATCCCGACCATTTCCGGGGTGGCGTGGAGTTCCGACGGCGTGCTGATGAGGCAGTACTGGTTCCCGACCATTCCGGTGACCTGGCCCCAGGTCCGGGTCCGGTCGCCGAACGACGTCCGTCTCGACCTCGGTCCCATTCGCGGCCAAGTTCGACTGACAGCGCTCCAATCTGCGCGGTTGTTGAGCTGGCGTGTGGCTCCGGCAGGCTCGCCCTGACAGCCCGGCACCGGTTTCCCCGGAGCTCCGTCTGGTTAGCCTGACTTTTCGCGCAGGGAGTCTTGCTGGGGGGTGTCTCCTTCTTCGCCTACCCAATTCTCCTCGAGGACGGCCCCTTCGCTGAAGCCGCTCACCCACCGTCTCTGTTTATTGTCCGCCCACGTAGGGATCCATCCTCCTGCGGTCCGGGGCAGCACCCTTCGATAATCCTCTCCTGAGCCCCCCACCCATCCCTTCCGTAATCCCCGGGTCCTTCCCCTCGACCGGAAACTATTAGTAATCAGTATTGTATCGGTTATTGTGCGGCCCGAAGGGGAGCGGTTCCTTCGTCCCTCTCACCCCTACCACCGGCGCTACGAGGCTCTCCGCGCCTACTTCGTCGAGAGCCTCTCCTCCTCCGAGGTTGGCCGACGTTTCGGCTACACTCCGCGGTCCTTCGAGGTCCTGGTCGCCCGGTTCCGGAAGAATGACCTCCCGCCGTTCTGGAGGGACGTTCGACGGGGACGCCAGGACCTTCCGGTCCGTACCCCTCTCCGAGAGGCGGTCCTCGACCTCCGTCGGCAGGGCCTCTCCGTCTACGACATCGCGGACCGCCTACGGAAGGGAGGACTCCCCACCAGTCACCAGACGGTCTGGATGATCCTCCGAGAGGCCGGGGCCAAGCGCCTCCCCAAGCGCTCGGCGGCCCAGAAGGCTCGGGTCCCAACCCTCGCCCCACCGGTGGCCGATGCGGGGGAGCTCGACCTCACCCCGCGAGAGGTGGAGTGCCGGGCCCCCCTGCTCCTCTACTTCGCCTCGTTCCTGGATCGGATCGGCTTCGACACGTCTGTCCTTCAATCGGGATACCCCGCCTCGGCCATGGTCCCCTCCCCGAGCGCGCTGCGCTCGGCCCTGGCGCTCAAGCTCCTGCAGAAGCCTCGCAAGAACCATGTCATGCCTCTGGCCGACGACGAGGGGCTGGGGCTCTTTGCCGGGCTGAACGTGCTGCCCAAGACCACCTTCCTGCACGACTATTCCTACCGGGTCGGCGGGGACCCCCATCACCGTCTTCTCGAAGGGGTGGTGAGGGCCCGAGCGAGCGTAGCGGCCTACCCGTCCGGCTCGTTCAATCTGGACTTCCACACGATCCGTCACTACGGGGACCCGGAGGCCACCCGTCTCGAGAAGAATTACGTCCCACGGCGGGCCCGCCCCGGTCCGGAGGGGGTGGCGGGACCGCTTTCCGTCGAGAGGCTCCCCGGCAGCGGCCACGGGGCGCGGGACGAGGAGCTCCTCCGGGCGGCGGTCCCGGCGCTCCGGGTCGGCGTCGTCACCGATCTCCACCTGAGCCTGGGGGTCGCGCTGCCGGAGGGGACCCCGAGCGCCCGGCGGGCGCGGGAGGCCGGGATCCCGGTCCGGCGGCGTTCGACCGGCGGGGCGGCGGTCCTGGCCCGGCCGGGCGACCTCCTCTGGACCCGGGTCCTGCCGCGGGAGGATCCCCGGGTGGGGCCGGACTTCGTGCACGCCTACGGCCGGCTCGGAGGCGGCGCCGCCGCCTTCCTCCGGGAGCTCGGCGCCGCCGACGCCGCCTGGACGGAGCCGCCGGGGATCTCCGAGGAGCTCTGCCTCCTGAGCGGCCGCGGCCGGGTCCTCGCGGCGGGACGGAGGAGCGTGGGAGGCGCCGCGCAGCACCGCACGGCGGCGGCGCTCCTGCACCACGGCATCCTCCAGTTCGAGGTGGATCTCCCGCTCCTCTCCGACCTGTTCGGGATCCCGCCGGCCACCCTCGAGGAGCACCTCGCCGGCGTCGCCGATTGGGCCCCGGGGGTCTCCCCGGAGGGGCTCGCGGCGGCGCTCGGCCGCCATCTGGGGGAGGCGGACCGGGCCGCCGCTACCCTTCGGCCCACAGGCGGTCGGTGACCGCCTCGGCCGCCCGCTGGATCTCCGGCCAGGGGCGTCCGAGGAGCTCCCGGCCCCGGACCACCTCCCGGCCCCCGACGTAGACCGAATCCACCGCCTCCTCGCTGGCGGCGTAGGCGAGGTGGGAGACGATCGCTTCCGGGCGGGCCGGCAGCAGCGTGGGATGGTCGCGCCGGTAGAGCACCAGGTCGGCCTGCCGACCGACCTCGAGCGCCCCCAAATCATCGGCCCGGCCGACCAGGGCGGCCCCGTTCCGGGTCGCCATGTCGAGGAGCTCCTGGGCGGGCAGGACCGCGGCGTCCCAGCGGTGGTGCTTCTGGAGGAGGCCGGCGAGGTGCATCTCGCGGAGCATCGAGAGCGAATTGTTGCTCGCCGCCGAGTCGGTGCCGAGACCGACGGTGACCCCGGCCGCCCGGAGCTCCGGGACCGGACAGACGCCGCCCGAGGCGAGCTTCATGTTGGAGCTGGGGCAGTGGGCCACCCCCACCTTCCGTTCCCCCAGGAGACGGACCTCCGCGGCGGTCAGCCAGACCCCGTGGGCCGCCACGAGGCCGGCCGGGAGCGCCCCGAGGCCGTCGAGCCACGCCACCGGGCGGAGGCCGTACTTCGCCTCGTGCTCGTGGACCTCCCGCCGGGTCTCGGAGAGGTGGCAGTGGACGAAGGAGCCGGTCTCCCGGGCGAGCGCGGTGGCCCCGATCCAGGTCTCGGCGTTGCAGACGTAGACCCCCTGCGGCGCCACGAGCGGGGTGACCCGGGGGTGCCCCCGCCACCGCCCGAGGAACGCCCGGGCGTTGTCGAGCGGCCGCCCCTTCTGGGTGGTGAGCTCCGGATCGAGGACCGCCCAGCCGAGGAACCCCCGGATCCCCAACCGCTCCACGGCGCGCGCCACCGCGTCCTGGCCGTAGTAGAGGTCGAGGAAGCTCGTGGTCCCCGAGAGCAGCATCTCCGCGATCCCGAGGAGGGCGCCCGCCTCCAGGTCCTCCTCCGTGCGGCGCGCATCGAGCCGGAACAGCTTCTCGAGGAACGCCCCCAGGTCCCGGTCATCGGCGATGCCGCGGAGCGGGCTCATGGCCACGTGGCCGTGGGTGTTGACGAAGCCGGGGGCGATCACGAACCGCCCCGCCGCGACGGTGCGCTCGGCCGGCGGCGCCGGCTCCGGGCCCACGTGGGAGATCCGGCCATCCTCGATCCGGAGGTCCCCTTCGAAGACCCGGCGTTCCCGGTCCTGGGTCACGAGGAGCGCGTTCTGGAACCGGATGGAGCGGGGCGCGCCGGTCTCGGTCACGGGACGGCCGATGGGCGGTGGCCCACTTAGGCGTTCCGGCCCGGCCGGTCCGCGACCCCCCCCCGGCGGCGGGCCGGAACCGCCCCCGGACGCGGGGCCGACGGCCGGGGGGCGCCGACCGGCGATCGGGGCGGGGAGGCCGGAAGGGGAGGGATCACCGGGAGCGGCCCGTCGCGGGGGCGGGGGGGTCGTCGGTCCCGTCGGGGATCCGCTCGGGGAGGTCGCGCATCCCCTCGCCGGTGCGGCCCTCGTAGCTCCCCAGGCCGCGGAGGAGCTCCCGGACCCACCGCTGCCGGAAGACGATCGCCATCGGGACGGCGGCGAGGACCACGAGGATGAGGTCGACCCAGAGCCCGGGGACCCAGCCGGCCGACGGCATCCCGAGGATGGTCGCCCCCGTGTTGGGGATGAGCACCACGGCGCCGATGAGCGCGAGGATGAGGGCGAGGTAGGTGATCCCCAGCATCCGGATGTTCGAGACGTTCTGGAGCTCGGCGATCCGGTTGGAGGTCGCCCCGAGGGCGTTCGCGGCGACGCTCAGCCGGTTCGACTCCTCGGTGTTCCGGAGCATGACGAGGTCGCTCAGCCCCTGCTGCGCCGCGGCGACGAGCTCCCGGCCGCGGGCGAGCTCGCTACGGAGCGCCGGCAGGACCGCGGCGAGTGGGACGAACTCCGGCTCGGTCCGCCGGGCCGCCTCCTCGAGCGCCGCCCCGGTCCGTCCGATCTGGCCTCGGAGCCGGGCGGCGCGCCGCTGCACCTCGGCGATCGCGGCGAGGCCGGCGGCGCCGCCCCGCGCCTCGAGGTCGGCGAGGCGGAGATCGATCCCCTCGGCCGCCTCGACCCCGAGGTGGACCGAGACGGCGAGGAGGTCCGCCGCCGCGCCGGCCCCCCCGGTGAGCCCGTGGGCCGCCGAGCTGCGGTGATCGGCCACCGGCGGGCCGAGGGGCCGGACCCCCTCCGGGCCGATCAGGAGGCCGCGCCAGAAGACCCCGTCCGGGGCCTCCGGATACGGCAGGGTGAGGAGCGTCCCGGCCGGTCCGCGGAGGACCGGCCGCGGCGGCCGCCCGGGGATCGCCCCGAACGCGGAGAGCCGCGCCGCGAGCTCCTCGGGCCACTCCCCGGTCCGCTCCGCGTCGCTCACGCTAGATGTCGAGGTTCGTGACCTCGATGGCGTGTTCCTGGATGTACAGGCGGCGGGGTTCGACCGCCTCGCCCATGAGGATCTGCAAGAGGTCGTTCGCCCGGGCGGCGTCCTCGATGGTGACCCGGAGGAGGGTGCGCTTCGCGGGGTCCATGGTGGTGTCGGCGAGCTGCTCGGCGGTCATCTCGCCGAGCCCCTTGAACCGCTGGATGGTGACCCCCTTGCCGCCCATCTCGCCGGCGGCCCGGTCCCGCTCCTCGTCGGTGTAGGCGTAGGCGATCTTCGTCCCCCGCTGCAGCCGGTAGAGCGGCGGCTGGGCGAGGTAGACGTGCCCCTCGGTGATCAGCTGCGGCATCTTGCGGTAGAAGAGGGTGAGCAGCAGGGTCCGGATATGCGCGCCGTCGACGTCGGCGTCGCTCATGAGGACGATCTTGTGGTAGCGCAGTTTCGCGAGATCGATCTCCTCGCCGATCCCCACCCCGATGGCGGTGATCAGCGCCCGGATCGCCTCGTTCTGGAGCATCTTGTCGAGCCGCGCCTTCTCCACGTTGAGGATCTTGCCCCGGAGCGGCAGGATCGCCTGGAACTCCCGGTCCCGCCCCTGCTTCGCCGTCCCGCCGGCCGAATCCCCCTCGACGATGAACAATTCCGAGACGGCCGGGTCGCGCGAATGGCAGTCGGCGAGCTTGCCGGGGAGGCCGCCGCCCTCGAGCAGCCCCTTGCGCCGGGTGAGCTCCCGGGCCTTCCGGGCCGCCTCCCGGGCCTGGGCCGCCTGGATCGCCTTGAGGAGGAGTATCTGGGCTTCGGCCGGATGCTCCTCGAGGTACTCGGCGAGCTTCTCGTTCACGGCGCTCTCCACCTGCCCCTTGACCTCGGAGTTTCCGAGCCGGGCTTTCGTCTGCCCCTCGAACTGCGGTTCGAGGACCTTGATGGAGATCACCCCCGTGAGCCCCTCCCGGACATCCTCGCCGGTGAGCGCCTCCTTGTCGCCCTTGATCAGCCCCGCCTTCCGGGCGTAGTCGTTGAGGGTCCGGGTCAGGGCGGCGCGGTAGCCGACCACGTGGGTCCCGCCGTCGGGGGTGTGGATGTTGTTGACGAAGGCGAGGGTGGTCTCGTTGTAGCCGTCGTTGTACTGGAGGGCGACCTCGATGTCGGTGGTGTCGCGCCGGGCGTGCAGGTAGGCGGGGGGGCTGAAGAGCGGCACCGTCGCCACGTTGAGGTCGGTGACGAACTCGGAGATCCCGCCGGCGTGGTGGAAGCTCTCCGGCGGTCCGTCCCGCTCATCGGTGAAGTGGATGGTGACGCCGGGGTTGAGGAAGCTCAGCTCCTTGAGCCGGCGCCGGACCGTCTCGCGGTCGAAGAGGATCGTCTCGAAGACGTTCGGGTCGGGCCGGAACCGGATCTCGGTGCCGGTCCCCTCGGCCGCCCCCAGGGAGCGCACCGGCGCGACGGGGACCCCCCGCTCGTACCGCTGGAAGTGGAGCCGCCCGTCCCGCCGAACCCGCACCTCGAGCCATTCGCTGAGCGCGTTCACCACGTGCACGCCGACGCCGTGGAGCCCGCCCGAGACCTTGTACGTGGTCCGGTCGAACTTCGAGCCGGCGTGCAGGACCGTCATGACAATCTCGAGCGCCGGCTTGTGGTACTTCGGGTGTTCCTCGACGGGGATGCCGCGGCCGTTGTCGGTGATGGTGGCGGAGCCGTCGGACCCCAGCGTCACCGAGATCTCGGAGCAGGCACCGGCCAGGACCTCGTCGATGGAGTTGTCGACGACCTCGTAGATCAGGTGGTGCAGGCCCCGGGCATCGGTGGAGCCGATGTACATGCCGGGCCGCTTCCGGACCGCGCTGAGCCCCTCGAGCACCTGGATGGAGCTCGCATCGTATTCGGCCACGGAGGGGGGTTCGGGGGTCATGGGCGGCGATCCCGGGAATCGCCGGCGCGATTGAGCCGGAGGCGCGTTATAAGCGTTGAGTCCGACGGCGGAGGCCGCCGCCCGCCGCCGTCGGGGCGCCGCCCCCCGGCGCCGCCGTACGGGGAGGGGGACCGGCGGAGGTGTACGGGATATAACCCGGTCCGTGCTGGCCGCCTCCATGGAGCCGAAGGACCCGGACGCTTCCCGGCCGGAGCCGCCCGCCCCGGAGGCGGAGGCGGAGTCGGTCCCCTCGGCCGCCGAGGCGCCCGCCCCTCCGCCGCCGCCTCCGGTCGGACCGCCCCCGGAGGAGCCGTGGGCCACCCGCTACCACTACCTCCTCGCGGAGTTCGACAACTTCCGGCGGCGGACGGAGCGGGAGCGGGAGCGGACCCGGGCCGAGACCCGCGCCCTCGTCCTCCGGGAGCTCCTGCCGCTCCACGACGCCTTCGACCGGGCCGACGAGGCGTTCCGCACCCTTCCGGGCGACGATCCGCATCGGCGCGGCATGGAGCTCCTCCGCAAGGAGTGGGAGCGGTTCCTCGCGGGCGAACAGTTCCGTCCGGTCGCCGAGGTCGGGGAGCCGTTCCGGGCCGAGGAGGAGGAGGCGGTCGGGGAGCTTCCCGCCGACCGCCGCCACCCGGACGGGAGCGTGGCGGAGGTGGTGCAGCAGGGGTTCCGCTGCCCGGGCGGCCTCCTCCGGCCGGCCAAGGTGCTCATTGCCCGCTCCTCCCGTGCCCCCCTGGACGCGGCCGCGCCGGCCTCCGACGGGAGCGTCACGGAATGACCCCCAGGGAGCGGTCGAGCGAGATCTCCGGCTTCTACCGGCTGAGCGTGGCGGAGCGCCGGGCTCGGCTCCGGGCGTGGGCGGAGCTCTCCGACGCCGAGCTCGCCTCCTTCGAGTTTCCCCCCGGGATCGATCCGGCGCTCGTGGACCGGATGATCGAGAACGTGGTCGGTGTCTTTCCGCTGCCGCTCGGGGTCGCGACCCACTTCCGGGTGAACGGCCGGGACTATCTCGTCCCGATGGCCATCGAGGAGCCGAGCGTGGTCGCGGCGGCCTCGAACTCGGCGAAGGTCGCCCGGGGCGCCGGCGGGTTCGCCGCCCGGACCACCGACCCGGTCATGATCGGCCAGGTGCAGATCCTCGACGTGCCCGATCCCGAGGCCGCCCGCCTCCGGATCCTCGCCGAGCGGCCGCGGCTCCTCGCCCAGGCCAACGAGAAGGACCCGATGCTCGTCAAGTTCGGGGGGGGCGCCCGGGACCTCGAGGTGCGCCTCCTTCCCTCCCGCCGCGGTCCGATGGTCGTCGTCCACCTCCTCGTGGATGCCCGGGACGCGGGCGGGATGAACGCCGTGAACACGATGTGCGAGGCGCTCGCCCCGACGCTCGCCGGCCTCGCCGGCGGGCGGAGCGTGCTCCGGATCATCTCGAACCTGGCCATCTTCCGGCTGGCCCGGGCCTCGGCGACCTTCCCGGCGGCGGCGCTCGCCACCGGGACCCAGAGCGGCCCGGAGGTGGTGGAGGCGATCCTCGACGCCTTCGAGCTCGCCCGGGTCGACCCGTTCCGGTGCGCGACCCACAACAAGGGGATCATGAACGGGATCTCCGCGGTGGTCCTCGCCACGGGGAACGACACCCGGGCGATGGAAAGCGGCGCCCACAGCTACGCGGCGTACCGCGCCGCCGCCGACGGCGCCGTCCTCCGGCCGCTCTCGACGTACGAGAAGGACCGGTCCGGCGATCTCGTCGCCACCATCGAGCTGCCGGTCGCCGTCGGCCTCATCGGCGGCGCCACGGCGGTCCACCCGACGGCCCGGGCCGCGGTGAAGCTCCTCGGGGTCACCTCGGCGGCCGAGCTCGCGGGGCTGCTCGCCGCGGTCGGACTCGCCCAGAACTTCGGGGCGCTCCGGGCGCTCGCCACCGAGGGGATCCAGCGCGGCCACATGGAGCTCCACGCCCGGAACATCGCCCACATGGCCGGCGCCCGGCCCGAGGAGACGGACCGGGTCGTCGCCCGCCTCGTCGCGGAGCACGCCATCCGGATCGACCGGGCGCAGGAGATCCTCCGGCAGCTCCGGGCGGAGAACGCCCCGCCGTGACGACGATCGGCCTCCTCGCGCTCCAGGGGGATGTCCCCGAGCACGCCGCCGCGCTCCGGAGGCTCCTGCCGCCGGAGGCGCTCACCGCGGTCCGCCGCCCCGCCGACCTCGAACGGGTCGGCGGCCTCGTCCTCCCGGGCGGCGAGAGCACCACCCTCGCGCGGCTGCTGCGGGAGACGGGGCTCTTCGTTCCGCTCGCCCGCCGGATCGCCGGGGGGCTGCCCGTCTTCGCCACCTGCGCGGGACTCATCCTGGTCGCGGAGAACCTTTCGGCGGGTTCGGGGACCCCCGACCCGGAGACGCTCGGCGGCCTCGGGATCACGGTCCGCCGGAACGGCTACGGGGGGCAGGCCGAATCGTTCGAGGCCCCGGTCCGGATCCCGGAGATCGGCCCCGAGAGCTTCCCGGGGGTCTTCGTCCGCGCCCCCCGGATCCTGGCCGTGACGGCCCCGGTCCGCCCGATCGCCTTCCGCGGGGAGGAGGTGGTGGGGGTGGCCCGGGGGTCGCTCTTCGGGTTCACCTTCCATCCCGAGCTCGGGGCGGACCCGCGGCTCCATGCCGCCTGGGTCGCGAGCTTCGCGCCGGAGCTCCTCCGGGGGAAGTCCCCGGCCGCCACCCCCGCGCCGCCGAAGGGGCGCCGGCGCCCCGTCCCGCGGACCCCCGCGCGGCGGTAGGGTCCCCGGCGGGCCGGGGGGCTCCCGCCCCCCGCGGTCCCCCTCCCGGAGGCTCCCCGGCGTCCGTCCGCGCGGCGGCCGGTCCCGCCGTCCGTCACCGGAAGGTGTCGAAGCGGTACGGGGCCATCGGCAGCGACCCGAGCGCCATCAGGAACTCCGGCGGCGTGAGCACCGGCCGCTCGAAGAGCCCCGCGTCGTCGGTGGCGATCCGCGGGCAGGCGGTGTTGACGTAGGCGTCCAGATCGCGCCCCAGGAGGTCGGTGCCCTGGAGGCGGCCGAAGGCGATCACGACCGCTTCGCGGCCCGCGGCCTCGGCGCGCCGCCGCAGCGCCTCCGCCATCGCCGGACGGTGCTGGCCCGCGAAGGTGGAGACCAGGATCCCGAACCGGCGGGCCGACTGGGCCTGGGCGACGTAGAGGAGACGGCGGGCCACGAGCCGTTCCCGGTCGACGGGGGGTTCGAGGCGCCCCTGGAGCGGGTCGAAGGCGTAGACCGGCCGGTCGGAGGTTAGCGCGAGCCCGCGGGGGTGGAACTCCCCGGTCCCGAGGAAGAGGAAGGCGTCCACCTCGCCGGCCACCGCCTCCGAGCTCGAGTAGTTGCAGCCGAGCGCCTGCGCCGCGTAGGCGAGCCGCCGGTCCCCGGGCCGGATCGGCAGCGAGAAGCCGCGGCGGCGGAGCGCCTCCCGGAGCGGCTCGACCAGGTCGAGGTGCTGCACCGAGGCGACGAGACCGAGCCGCCGGGGGATCCCGGAGGCGGCGATCCGGTCGGCCATCGGCTCCGGGTCGGCCGGCGGTTGCCGCATCTCCACGAAGAGGGTGGGGACCGCGAGGCGGACGTTCGGGATCGGGGAGTGGCCGAGGGCGACGACGACATCGGCCCCGTTCGACTCGTCGGTGGCGGGACCGTCGCAGGCCCCGAAGCAGGCGCGGTTGAGCAGCGTGACCCGGGCGCCGGTCCGGTCGGCGATCGTCCGGGCGAGCCGGGCCGCGTCCCGGACGAGCCCGGCCGGGACCTGGAGCGCCACCGACCGGGGGGCCCGGCCCGCGAGCGCCTCCCAGAACGGGGCTCCCAGATCGGCGAAGACCCCCGCGACGGGCGCCGCCGGCGGGCTTTCCGCCGCCGGCGGGAGCAGCAGGCGGAGGTCGCGGTCGGCATCGGCGGGCGGCGATTTCGCATCCATCGTCGGTGTCCCGGGAAGGGGGTCCCGGAGCTAAAGCCCCTGGGGCGCGGGCCCCGTGCCGGTGCCGTCCCCGCGGAGCCGGCCGAGCAGCCGCCGGGCCGCCTCCCGGTTGTCGGGGTAGTGGAGCTGCGTCGCGGCGTCCGCGAAGGAGCCCCACCGGTACGCCTCGTGCTCCCGGCTCAGGACCGGCGGATACCGGCCATCGAGCTCCACCGCGTACGCCCGCAGCCGCCACCGGCCGCCGTCCGGGCCCGCGAACCGGATCGTCCAGTCGAGGCTCGCGGGCGGTCGGACCAGCCCGAAGCCGGTCTCCTCGAGGATCTCGCGCCGGAGCGCCTCCACGAACCCGGCGTCGGTGGGGTCCACCTTGCCGCTCACCGGCACCCAGATCCGTCCCCGCTCGGGGGGGCGGCGGAGGAGGAGGAGCGCCGCGGGGGCGGTGGTGTACAGGTATCCCTCGACGCACTCCTGGTCGACGGGAGCGCCGTCGTCGGGAGCCCCGGCCTCAGCCACCGCCGGCTCCGCGGCGGGAGAGGATCGCGAGGATCGCCTCGGCCGGCTGGCCGTCGTGGGCGAGGAGGGCGCGGGTCGCCTCGCTCCGGTCCACCCCCGCCTGCTCCATCACGAGCCGGAGATCCTCCTCGGGCGGGCCGGGCGGCGGCGGGGCGGGGGCGGCCGCCCCCGC
>JAJZDH010000023.1 GCA_021828665.1 Thermoplasmata archaeon | reverse complement strand
GCGGAGACGGAAAACGCCTGTGGAGGAAGGAGGTTCATGTCCGCTAGGACAGATGCCTTCCGAGGATTCAGGAACCCAGCATCAACCGTGCTTGCCACGGTTGTCTAGGTATGGGAGAACGGGTCGGATCAGAGGAACCGGAGCTCCGGGTATTCCTTCCGCCAGGCGAGGACCTCGCCCCGGACCTCTTCCCGGCCCGGCCCCGAGCGGAGGAGGAGGTCGGCCAGCCGCGGCATCTCCTCGGGACGCAGGCCGAGCCGGGTCACCTCGGCGGTGCCGAGCCGGCCGACCAGGTCGGTCACGAGGTGGTTCGCCTCCCACCGGCGGGCGAGGAGGCCGGGCCGAAGTCCGTGGCGGGCGCGCAGCCCCTCGCGGTCGAGATGGATCTGGTGGGAGGCGGTGAAGCCGTGCGGCTCCCCGAGCATGGGAAGGCCGCCCTCGGAAAGCGCCCGGCCCAGCGCCCGGGCGCTCGCCACGGTGAGCCGGGCGTAGTCGGGGGCGAACCGTTCCATCTCGAGGAGCGTCTGCGCCAGCGCCGCGATCCGGTTCCAGTGGGCGTTGTCGAAGATCCGCCAGACCAGCGCGGGTTCGATCTGCTCGAACAGGTCGTCCCGGTCCGTCAGGACGAGCCCGCCCTGGGGGCCCGGGAACGACTTGTGGGTGCTGCCGAAGAGGACGTCCGCCCCTTCGCGCAGCGGATCCTGGAACTGGCCGCCGGCGATGAGGCCGAGGACGTGCGAGGCATCGTAGAGGACGAGGATGTCCCGGGCGTGGGCCTCCTCGGCGATCTCGGCGAGCGGGTAGGGGAAGAGGAAAAAGCTCTGCCCGAGCACGATGGCGTCGGGGCGTTCCCGCCGGATCTCCTCCCGCACCACCTCGGCGGCCACGGGCGCGTCGGCCCCGGCGACCGGCAGCGGACGGACGCGGTGGCCGAGCACGGCCGGCAGGTACCCCGGCCCGTAGCCGTCGTAGCCGCCGGCGGGGCCCGGGATCGCGAGGTAGCTCGCCCCCCGGGGCAGCAGCGGGGCGAGGACGCTCATCGCGGCGATGTGGCCGGAGAGCGGGCGCGTGGTCGCCCGGCGCGCCCGGAAGAGGCGGCGGGCGGCCGCGTCCGCCAGCTGCTCGATCGCGTCCGCGTAGCGGGTGCCGGCGTAGCTGTTGTCGAGCGTCTCGCCGTGGAAGTCGGTCGGAACGGGCAGGGTGTACCGTCCCGCGAGATCGCTCGAAAGGTAGCCCCGGGCCCGGGGCGACAGCGCATTCTCGCTGGGAAGGAGATTGAACGTCTCCTCCCCGCGCCACCGGTCGTGGGCGGCGACGAGATCGCGGAGCCGCGGCTCGTCCTCAGGCGGAGGGGGGCTCGTGCTCATGCGCCGGAGCTCCGGGCGCGCCCGGGGCGAGCTCCCCATACCCCTGGGCGATCTTGCGGGACTCCGTCGCCCCGCACCGCGGGCAGCCGAGGGCTCCCCGGGGGCCGAGGGCGAGGAGCGCGTGGCAGCTCTGGCAACGGGCCGCCACCACCCCGAGGGCGGGGGGGGCGGTGGTGAGCTTGATGGTCGGATGGGCCTGGAGCACCTTGGCGAGGACGAGGTCGCCCACCCCGAACTCCGTCGCGAGGCTCTCGGTGTATCCGTCGCGGGCCTTGGAGATGTGGACGGTGCCCTCGGGGGCGCCCGGCACCCCCCGGTTCGACCCGGCCGAGCTCACGATCGTGAGGATCGCCATGGCGCTCTTGATCTCATCGACCCGGGCGTAGACCAGATCGCCCTCGGCGAGGCGCGGCACGGCATGGAGCGCCCGCACGCTGATCGCCCGGGCCTGGGGGTCGATATGGGGGTGCCCGAGGAGCGCCGCGTAGACGCGGCCGCCGTCCTCGTAGGCCCCGAGGCCGGGGACGAACTCCTCGGCGGTGCCCAGTAGATCGCCGGGAAGGACGAGACCCTTGCTTGCGGGGACCGGTTCGGTGCTCATGGGATTCGGGCCGGGCCGAGCACCCAGAGATCGACGGCGAGCTCCACCCGCCTCCTCACGTGGTGGGGGAAGGTGGCGGGTAGCGTCCACCGGATCGGCCGGGTCGCGGCGATCGGACGGAGAGCGCGGACGGCCCACGTTGCTATAAAGGTTCGGGAGTCGGCCAGCGCGAACGCGTAGATGGAACCGCCCGCCGCCCGGGCCGCCGTCTCCCAGAACGGACGGTCCGCCCCGCGGCGCTGCGCCCCGAACGGCGGGTTCATCACCACGGTGTCGACCGTGCCGCCGAACGCCGCGACCTCCCCCACGACCGGTTCGAAGGAGACCCCGCACCGGGCGGCGTTCCGCCGGGAGCAGGCGGCCGCCCGGGGGTCCCGTTCGATGCCCTGGACGGAGGCCGCCCCCCACAGCGCCGCCCCCAGGGCGAGCACGCCGGTGCCGCTGCCGAGGTCGGCGACGGTGCGTCCGGCGAGGTCGCCGCGGGCGAGCGCCTCCGCGAGGAGCTCCACGGCCGCCTCCGGAGGGGTCGCGACCTGCTCGAGGCCCGGTTCCGGGTCGGAAAACCCCTCGAGGCCGGCGAGGAGGCGCGTCAGCTCGCTTCGCCGCGGTGCGGGCCGCCTCGGTTCCGGCGCGTCGGGCCGACCGGAGGTGCGGGGAGCCGGATTTGAACCGGCGAACGCCTGCGCGGCAGGATCTCCCGGGGAGGCCGTTTTCCGGCGGCGCACCCGTTTAAGTCCTGCGCCGTTTCCGGGCTTGGCTATCCCCGCGGGGCCCTCACCGGGCCGGCACCGGAGGTGCGGGCGACGGGGCGCTACCGCCTTCCTTCGCCCCCGCCGGGGCCGCGTGCGGGGGGCTCTTCTTGACGGAGACGCGCTTCGGGAAGAAGCGGAGGAGGACGACGTCGTTCACGGCCGCGACCCAGCGGTAGGGGATGTTGATCGGCTTCGAATCCTCCACCAGGAGCCCGTTCGGATCCCCCAGGTAGAGCCCGTCGACCTTGGATCCTTCGACGTCGACCACGAGGTTCTCCACTTCGCCGAGAAGGCGTCCGTCCGGGGTGTACACTTGACGACCGACGAGCTCCGTTGTCTCCACCAGCATGGGGGGTCTCTCCAGCGCGAGGACGGGCCCTCCCCCTTTTAGGCCTTTGGATGGAGCGGTTCCGGGGGTTCCGCCCCCGCGCGCTCCCCGTCCGTCGGCGTCGCCCGGCGGACCTGGGAGTTGTAGAGGGCCAGGAGCTCCTCCGCGGTCGTCGCCTCGGAGGCGCTCTTGTCGTCCCGGAACCGGCCCGTGAACCGGGGGAACCGGAGCGCGAAGCCGGCACCGGGCCGGATCCGTCCGAACCCCGCCCGGTGGTTCGGGCTCAGGCTGAGCTCGGCGCCCCGGATCTCGAGGACGAGACCCGGGCGCATCCAGACATCCGGGACGAGGCCGGTCGCGACTCCCGCGGGGGCGGTGTCGGTCCGGTAGGGGGCGAGACGGCCGGGGAGCTCCTTCAGCATGGCGTCGTCGAAGCCGCTCCCGACCTTGCAGAACGATTCGAACCGGTCCTCCTTCGGGTTGTACACCGCCGCGAGGAGCGCGCCGTAGGTGCCGGCCCGGCGGCCGCGTCCGAAGAAGGCGCCGACGACCACGCCATCGATGGAATCCCCGATGGTATGGGTGTACTCCCGCTTGTACTTGATCCACCAGAATCCCCGGGCCCCGGCCCGGTACCGGCTGCCGGGCGCGAGGGACTTCGCCATCACCCCCTCGCACCCGTCGAGGATCGCCCGGTCGAAGAAGGCGGTGGCCGCGGGGAGGTCCGCGACGACCTCCTGCGTGGCGAGCGCCACCCGGTCCGTCTCGGTGACGAGCTTCTCCAGTCGCCGCCGCCGCTCGTCGAAATCGAGCTCGAGCGTCCTCTCGTCCCCCTCGAGGAGCAGGTCGAAGAGGAAGAGGCGGACCGGCACCTCGCTCTGCATCCGGTCGAGATCGTACTTCCGCCCCCGGCGCCGGGAGATCTCCTGGAACGGTTCGAGCTCGCCGGTCCCGGGATCCACCGCGACGCATTCCCCCTCGACGATGGCCGGCCGCCGGCCGATCGCCTTCGGGAGCTCGCCCACGAGTTCGGGGAACTGGGCGCTCAGGTCCTCGAGCCGGCGGGAGAAGAGGCGCGCCGGGCCGTCGCGGGGGAGATGGGCCTGGATCCGGAGCCCGTCGTACTTGTACTCGAGCGCGGTCCGGCCCCCCATGCGGTCGAGGAGCTCCGTGAGGTCGGTGGCCCGCTCGGCGAGCATCGCCCGCACCGGCCGTCCCACGGTGACCCGGATCTCCGCGAGGCCCGCCACCCCGTGGCGGGCGAGGACCCCGGCGACGAGGCCGAGATCGCTCGACGCGTTGAAGCTGGCCTCGATGGCGCCGCGGGCGTCCGCGGCGCCCTCGCCGAAGGCGGTGGCGAGGGCATCGAGGAGGGTGGTCTCCCGGACCCCGAGGCGGAGCTGGCCGACCGCGAATCGGACGAGGTACTTCGCCTCCACCGGGCCGGCGCCGCGGAGGAGATCGACGAGGCCGGCCACCTTCGCTTCTTGCGATCCCGGCCCCGCGGCCCGGGCGATGGCCGCGAACCCCTCGTAGACGTCGCGGACGCTCCTCCCGGCGGAGCTCCGGGCCGGCGGGCCGAGGAGCAGCCTCTGGGCGGTGAGTCCGAGGTCGCCCGTTTCCCGGACCGAGGCCCGGACCGCCTCCGTCGGGGTTCCGGTGGCTTCGACGATCGCCCGCTGCACGAGCGAGCCGGCGATCCCGAGCTCGACGGATTCGTATTCGGGGCGCAGGAGCCCCTGGGACAGGTAGAGGAGCTCCGGGAGCTCCACCGGCTCGGCGGCCCGGAGGAGGTCGACCAGGAGGCCTCGCATCTCGAGCCGGCGGGTCGCCGTCTCGATCCGGTCGTAGGCGAGGACGAGATCAGAAAACTTCATGGAGCGCCCCTTCCGCCGCGGCGCGGCGGAGGCGGGCGAGATTGTCGGCGACGTCCCCCCCCGCGAACACCGAGTTGCCGCAGACGAAGAACGTCGCCCCCGCGCCGGCGGCGTCGCGGATCGTCTCCGGGGTCAGCCCGCCGTCCATCGACAGATCGGCCCGGGACCCGAGCTCATCGAGGCGGCGCCGGCCGCGCCGCGCCTTGGGAAGCACCTCGGGCCGGAATCCCTGCCCCGAAAAGCCCGGGAAGACGCTCATGATGAGGAGCTGGTCGAGCTCCCCCAGGACCCCGTCGATCCGATCGAGGGGGGTATCCGGCCGGAGCGCCACCCCGGCCTCGGCCCCGAGGTCGCGGATCTCGCGGAGGAGCGTCCGGGGCTCCCCTTCGGCCTCGGCGTGGACGACGAGGGTGTCGCCGCCGGCCTCCCGGAAGATCTTGAGGTACTTCTGGGGGTGCTGGACCATGAGATGGATGTCGAGCGGCCTGGCCGTGGCCGCGCGGACCGCCTGGACGAGGGCCGGGCCGAACGAGAGGTTCGGCACGAAGTGGCCGTCCATGACATCGAGATGGAAGGCATCCGCTCCGGCTCCTTCGGCCTCGTGGACCGCCTGAGCGAGAGCGCCGAAATCGGCGCTGAGGAGGGAGGGGGCGAGCCGGAGCGCGCGCCGCGGGGGAGCCACGGGGACGGCAGCCGGACTCCCGCATTTAGCTTGGCGCTCGCAGTCGGCCTTTCGGGAGAATCGTGGCGGATCGGCCCTCTCGGCCGTCGGTTCTTCCGGTTTGATGGGTATATATACGGCTTCGGCCGTGGAATCATGGCCCGCCATGAGTCTGCAACCTTGAACCCAACGATGCCACGCGAAGTCCGACCCCGTCGTCGGGGCCTTCGGGATTCGAGCGACCGGGGGCTCTCTCCGTGGAGCGCCGCGGCGGCGTTGATCCTCGTCGTCGCTCTCGTGGGGGCCGGCTCTTACGTCGTCTTCGCGCGGATCGGTCCGGAGAGCGCCCGTCGGTCCGAGTGCTTCCCGCCCGCGAGCCCCGGTTGCCCGGCGGGCGGCGGCCACGGGCTGACGGTGCTCGATCCGTTCGCGACCGCCCAGACCGGCCTCCCCATCCCGTTCTCGGTGCTCCTCCCCGCGGGAACCGCGGCCACCGGGTATTCCTTCAACTTCGGCGACGGTACCCCGTGGGTCGCCTCGACCCAGAGCACGGTCGACCATGCGTACGCGAATCCCGGGACCTACCTCGTCCAGGCGAATGCGACCGTCGGCGGGACCGTCGAGGACAATCTCCAGGACCTGACGCTCCTCACCATCGAGGGCGGGGAGGCGGCCAGCACCCTCTCCGGCGGTGGCGCCCCGGTCCTCACCGGCCAGATCCTCGCCAACAGCTCCTCCGTCGTCTCCCCCTCCGGCGTCCTCCGGGCCGGCGATTCGCTCACCGTCCAGGGAAGCTACCTCGACCAACCGACGAACCCCGGCTTCCGGCCGCAGCCTCCGACGGTCGAGGTGAGCCCGGGCGCGGGAACCCCGCTCGTCACGACCGCCACCAACCAGAGCATCGCCGCCTCGGTCTCCTTCGCCGCCCCGGGCACCTACACCGTGACGGTGGTCGGATCGGCCACGGGAACCGGCCCCTACCTCGGGGAGACCGCCTCGGCGAGGTACGTCGCGACGGTCGTGGTCCCTCCGTCCGGGGTCGCGGGCAACCTTCGGTCCACCGCCTCCGTCCCCGACCCGCATCCCGGCACGATCCTCTACTACAGCGGCGCGACCGGCGGCGCCCGGACGCTCGATCCGGCCCAGGCCTACGATGGGGCGAGCTACGAGCCGATCCTGAGCGTCTACGAGGCGCTCCTCATGTACAACGGCTCCGTGACCGGTCCCGAGCCTTCGGATTTCCTGCCGGTGCTGGCCTCCTGCGTCCCCGGCCCGTCGAGCAGTTCCTGCGAGGCGCTCTACGGCTCGACCCTGTACAATGCGAGCGGGGGGGCCTACACCTTCCCGCTCTCCCCGGGGGCCCGGTTCTTCGATCCGAGCACCCGGCAGGGCTGGCCGGTGTACCCCACCGATGTCCTCTTCTCCCTGGCCCGGACGATGAGCTTTGCCGACCTGCCGCAGAAAGGGGCCAACAACGGGTGGATCCTTTCCCAGGCGCTCCTGCCGGGCCCCTCCAGCGGGACGGCGGCCGCCAATGCCAGCTGGGACAGCGGCCTGCACTTTCCTTACAACAACACCCCGGCGAACATCTTCGCGTCGATGGCGGTCAACGGAAGCAGCTGCCCCCTCGCGGCGATGACCAACGGGAATCCGGGGTGCATCACCTTCTTCGCCCGCGGCAACGGGCAGGCGTGGCCGTACTTCCTGGAGCTGCTCGCCGACCAGGAGGGCGGTTCCGTGGCCTCGTGCGGCTGGGAAAGCTCCGCGGCGAGCACCGGCGGTCAGGCCGGGCTCCCCGGGTGGACCGCCGGGGGGCCGATGAGCGACCCCGGCGACCACCCGTGCCTCCTGCCGGGCGGCGCCACCAGCTCCACGAGCCCCGCCTATCTCGCCGCCGTCCAGGCGATCGGCCCGACCGCCTGGGACCAGTACCAGTACGTCGGGGCGACCCAGGGGATCGGCAATGTCTACAAGGAGATGGTCGGCAGCGGTCCGTTCTACCTGCCCACGAACGGGTACCTCCCCGGGATCTCCTACATGCTCCGGGCGAGCCCGGTCTACGCGCCGAACCCCGGTTGCACCTGGTCCGGGTGCATGCCGCCGCGGGGGCACACCGCCCAGACGGTCGAGGTCACCTGGGAGACCGATGCCGCCCAGGGGGAGCAGGCGCTCGCGAGCGGCGTCGCCGATTTCGCGGCCATCCCCTCCACCGATGCACCGCTCGCGCTCCAGCTCATCGAGCAGGGGAAGCTGTCGGCGCTCGAATTCCCGACGCTCACGATCTACACCTTCAACTTCAATATGAATTTCAACCTGGCCGCCGCCCAGACGCTCACCCCGGATCCCATCACGGTGGCGTCGGATTGGTTCGCCTACCTCGGCATGCGGCAGTTCTTCGCGACCGCCTACCCCTACACGACCATCGAGAAGACGGTCCTTTCCGCCGACGGCTTCACCGCGGGGTTCCCGTACGGCGGCGCCATCCCGGAGTTCATGGCGAACTACTACCCGTCGAACATCACGTGGCCGTACCAGGACCCGTCCCAGTCCTGCGCGGGCGCGGGAGCCACCACCAGCCTCTGCCCCACGTGGTGGTGGGACCAGATCACCAACGCCTCGAGTCCCTACTACGACCCCGAGGTCGCCGCCTGCTCGGTCGCCCGACCGTGCCAGTTGCCGATCATGGGGGTCAACGGCTTCCCCCAGCAGGACGAGGAGGTGGCGCTCTGGCAGCAGAGCCTCGCCGCCCTCTCCGGGAACCGCCTCACCGTCTCCGCCACCGATCTCAATTACCTCTCCCTCGACCTCAACGGGGTCTACGCCGCGGCCGGTGGGAACGCGCTGCCCGTCTACAACTCCGCGTGGAGCCCGGATTATCCCGATCCGACCGACTATGTCGGTCCTCTGTACACGCCGAACAGCACCTTCACCCACCCCGACTCCGTCGCCCAGGAGCTGGGCCGCTTCGCGGGCGCCTCCTGCCCCTCCGGCTATGCCTACTACGCCGCCCTGCCGTTGCCGGTGGGCCAATCGTGCGAGGGGGCGGCCTACCGCGCGATGACCGAGGCGCTCCAGGCGGCCGCGGAGGCCCCGACCGGGTCGGGGCGAGTGGCCCTGTACAACCTGGCCGAGCGCATCGCCCAGCAGCTCGCCCTCTACGTGTACCAGTACCAGGCCGATGCGACCTTCACGAGCGCCCCCTGGATCAACCTCAACTCCATCGACACGAACGTGACGACCGGCGGCGGGGGCGACGTCGTCTGGTGGACCGTCGGCGGCAACGGCGTCTGGGGCCCGTAGGCCCCGAACGGGCGGACCGCGGTCCGGCCGCGGCCGGCTCACGGCCCGTATTCCCGCCGATCCACGATGTGGAGGGGCGGCTCGCCCCGGAAGAACCGGGCGAGGTTCTCGAAGGCGCGATCGAGCGCGTACGCCTCGGCGGCCGGGGCCGCGGCCGCCATGTGCGGGGTGCCGAGGAAGTTCGCCAGATCGGCGAACGGGAACCGGGTCGCCACCGTTCCTTCCGCGAAATTCTCCTGCCACCAGACGTCGAGCGCGGCGCGGAACGACGGGTGGTCTTTCAGGTGCCGGTAGAGCGCCTCCTCGTCCACCGTCCCCGCCCGGCCGACGTTCACCAGGACCGCGTCGGGAGCCATCGCCTCGAGCGCCGCCCGGCCGAGGGTCCCGGCCGTCGCCCGGGTCAGCGGGCGGGTCTCGAAGACGAAGGCGGCCCCCGCGACGGCCTCCTCGAGGCGGTCGGCGGGGAACATCCGGCCGCACTCCGGATGGGGCGCCCCGCTCCGGTTCACCCCGACGATCCGGGCGCCGAACGCCCCCAGCCGCCGGGCGATCTCGCTCCCGATGGCGCCGAATCCGAGGACCACAACCGTCGATCCCGTGAGCCCCCGCGTCCCCGGCACCGGCCGGAGCCGGCCCTGCCGCACCATCTCCCGGGCCCCCGGGAGGTCGTGGCCGGCCGCGAGCGCCAGGGCGACCGCATGTTCGGCCACGAACGGCGCGAACGCTCCCGCGTTCGCCGCGACGACGGCCCCCGGGGGGAACCTTTCGAACGGGAACCCGTCGAGGCCGGTGTAGATCCGCTGGACGAAGGAGAGGGCCGGAAGGGTCCGCGGATCGAAGGAACCCAATTCCCGGGCGGGGGAACCCACCAGCATCGCCTCGATCCCGAGGAGGCGGCCGGGATCGGTGCCCTCGAGGTAGGCGAAGGGAACTCCGGGCAGCCGGTGGTCGGCGGCCCTCCCGATCTCGCTCCGGGACTTCAGGGTGATCAGCAGCCGGGGAAGGGGATCGGGCACGGGGCACCGAAGCCGGCCGGCCTCAAGTCGTTCCGGCTCTGCGATCGGGATGGTTCGGCCCCGGTGAACGGGCGGACGGCGGAGGCGCCGACGGCCGATCCTCGGTCGGTCCGTCCCCCTTCGGGGCCTTCCGGTGCCGGTCGGGAAGCCCCGGCGGATGGGACCCCGTCGGGTCGGTCCCGGTCGGCGGAGCCTCGCGGGAGGGGGTCGGATACTCGATCCGGATCGTCGCCTCGATAAGGGTGGCGGCCCGGCGCACGGCGCGGCGGGCCGCGGTAACGGTCGCCGCCCGGGCCACGACGATCCCCAGCCGGCGGGAGGGGTGGGCCTCGGGCTTGCCGAAGAGGTGGACCCGGACCCTCCGGTCGGCGAGCGCCGCGGTCAATCCGCCCACCGAGGGGGCCCAGCCGGATCCCCGGGCGAGGAGGACCCGGGCGGCGGCCGGGACGGCCGGTTCCGGGCCCTGGTACGGGAGTCCCAGGATCGCCCGGGCGTGGAGCGCGAACTCGCTGTTCCACTGGCTCCCGAGGGTGACGAAGCCGGTGTCGTGGGGCCGCGGGGAGACCTCGCTGAAGTACACCTCCGTCCCCCGCACGAAGCACTCGACGCCGAAGATCCCCACGCCGCCCAGGAGGTCGGTGACGGCCGTGGCCACGGCCCGGAGCGACCGGACCACCGGCGGCGGGAGCCGGTGCGGTTGCCAGCTCTCGCAGTAGACGGTGCCGGGCCGCGCATGGCCGATCGGGGCCATCACGGTCGTGCGGACGGTGCCGGTCGGGTCGTAGTGGCGCAGGGCGAGCATCGTCACCTCGTGGTCGAACGGGACGAACTCCTCGATCATGATCCGGGGGCTGACGACGCGTCCCTCGCCGCTCGCGGCCCGGTAGGCCGCGGCGACCCCGGAGGGGCCGTCGACCCGGGTCATGCCGTGGCCCGAGCTCGACATCATCGACTTGAAGAGGCAGGGGTACCCGATCTCCCGCGCCGCGCGCGCGGCCGCGGCGGGGTCCCCGACCACGGCAAAGGCGCTCGTGCGGACCCGGGCGGTCCGGGAGGCGAGGCGGCGGACCCGTTCCCGGTCCATGGTGTCCCGCACGGCGCGCGCCCGGGGGACGACGGTCCACCCGTCGTCCTCGAGCCGGACGAGCTCGTCGGTGGCGATCTGTTCGATCTCGGGAACGATCACGTCCGGGGCCTCCCGCTCGACCAGCGCCCGTAGCCCGGCGCCGTCGGTCATGTCGCGCACGTGGTGGCGATGGGCCACCGCCATCGCCGGGGCGTTCGCGTACCGGTCCACCGCGACGACCTCGGCGCCCAGCCGGATCGCCTCGAGGGCGACCTCCCGGCCGATCTCCCCGCTGCCGAGGAGCAGGAGCCGCGGGGCCGCCCCCACGAGCGGCGTCCCGAAGCGGTCCCGGAACGGGACCCCCGCCGGGCGCCGGAAGGTCGGCATCCCGGGGGGTCACGCCCGGCGCGTCAAAAGGGCTCCGCGACCGCCGGACCGGCCCGCGGGTCGTCGGGGGCCCCGGCGGCCGACCCACAAACGGACCGGCCGGTCCCCTACAGGAAATCGGTGGGGTCCGGCCCGCTGCCGGGGGCCGGGGGCGGGGCCCCGTCGCGGAGCGGTCGGCGCCCCTCCGTCCAGCGGCCGGCGGCGACCGGGTGGAACGCCCGGTGCCACGGGCTCTCCGGACGGGCCGGGATCCTCTCCGGGTCCGGCACGTGCCAGAGGTACGCGTAGAGCAGGAACTCGAGGTAGAGGGCCGCGGCGAGGGCGAGCAGCATCGGAAGGAGGTCGACCGGCCGCAAGAAGGAGGTGACGAGGATCGCATCCACGACGAGGAAGCCGAGGCCGGCCCACCACCGGAGGAAGTCCCGGAAGAAGTACTGGCTCCAGGAGGGTCCCGGCGCCTGGAGGGCCCGTTGCCGCTCCTCCGGGGTCAGCGATGGCCCGAATCCCCAGAACCAGGCGGTCCACCGCCGCTTCTTCCGCCTCGGTCGTGCGGACCGCCGGTCGGGGGTCGCCATTCACGAACCGATTGGTTGGGTCGGCTCGGGGCCGCCCCCGTGGATCCGGGGAGCGGAGGGGAGCGGCCGCGCCCCGGCCACATCGGGGGCCGCCGCGGCGCCGATCCCGTTCGGATAGAGGTGACAGGCGACGAAATGGTGCGGCCGGACCTCGAGCAGCGGCGGGTCGACGGTGGAGCAGATCGGCATCACGGCCGGGCACCTCGTGTGGAAGCGGCAGCCGGAGGGAGGGGCGGCCGGGCTCGGCACGTCGCCGGAGAGGACGATCCGTTCCCGGTGCACCTCGGGGTCGGGGATCGGGATGGCGGCGAGCAGCGCCTGGGTGTAGGGGTGCAGCGGCCGGTCGAACAGCTCCTGCGTCGGGCCCCGTTCGGCGACGGTGCCGAGGTACATCACCACGACCTGGTGGGAGATGGCGCGCACCACCGAAAGGTGGTGGGAGATGAACAGGTAGCTCAGCTGCTGCTCGGACTGGAGCCGCTTGAGGATGTTCAGGATCTGGGCCTGGACCGAGACGTCGAGGGCGCTCGTCGGCTCGTCGAGGACGATGAAGTCGGGGCGCAGGGCGAGCGCGCGGGCGACCCCGATCCTCTGGCGCTGCCCGCCGGAGAACTCGTGGGGGAACCGCCACATGTGCTCGGGGTTGAGCCCGACCGACTGGAGGAGCTCGGCGGCCCGGCGGCGCCGTTCCTCCCGGGTCCCCATGTGGTGGATCTCCAGCGGCTCGGTGATGATGTCCCGGACCAGCATCCGCGGGCTCAGGGAGGAGAACGGGTCCTGGAAGACGATCTGGAGCTTCCCGCGGAGCTCCCGGAGCTGGCGGCCCTGCATCCGGTTGATGGAGTAGCGGTTCGCGAGGTCGTCGAGCTCGTGGAGGAGGGCCGGATCGGCGGCGCCGGCGGATCCCGGCGACTTCCGCTCCGCCGCCTCGAGCGCGCGGTAGATGGCGTCGAGCCGTTCCACCACCGCGGCGGGCGGGCGGTAGTAGGTGTGGCCGCTCGTGGCCTCGATGAGGCGCAGGATCAGCCGTCCGGCGGTGGTCTTGCCGCAGCCGCTCTCGCCCACGAGGCCCACCGTCTGGCCGCGCCGGATGTCGAAGCTGATCCCGTCCACGGCCCGGACCTGCCCGACCTGGGTCGAGAAGATCCCGCCGCGGATCGGGAAGTACTTGCGCAGGTTCCGGACCGCGAGGATGACCTCCGGGGAGTCGTTCGCCGCCACCGCCGTCTCCGCCCCCGTCCCGCTACCCCTTGGCCACGGGGCCGTGGTATAAATGACAGGCGACGACGTGGCCGGTCCCCTCCACGGTCATGGGCGGCCGGACCTCCTTGCAGATCGGCATCGCCTGCGGGCAGCGGGGGTGGAACCGGCAGCCGGGCGGCGGGACGATCAGGTTGGGGACCGATCCCGGGATGGACTCGAGCTTCTTGTTCGGGTCGTCCATCCGGGGGATCGACGCGAGGAGCCCCTGGGTGTACGGGTGCCGGGGCTCCTTGAAGAGCGACCGCACCGGCGCGATCTCCACGATGTTGCCGGCGTACATGACGCAGACCCGGTCGGCGACCTCGGCGATGACGCCGAGGTCGTGCGTGATCAGGAGGATCGCCGTCCCGACCCGGGCCTTGAGATCCCGCATGAGCTCCAGGATCTGCGCCTGGATGGTGACGTCGAGCGCCGTCGTCGGCTCGTCGGCGATGAGGAGCGTCGGCTCCGAGGAGAGCGCCATGGCGATCATGACCCGCTGCAGCATCCCGCCCGAGAGCTCGTGGGGGTAGCCCCGGGCCACCTGGACCGGGTTCGCGATCGATACCCCCTCGAGGAGGTGGACCGACTGCCAGAAGGTCTCCTCGGAGACCGGGCGCCGCACCCGGCTCCGGATCCCCCAGAGCCCGAAGTAGAACGTGCGGAGCTTCAGCGCGAGCCGCCGGCGGGCCACCGACCGCCGTCGGCCGCGCTGGCTGACGCCGCGGCGCATCTCGGTGAGGTAGCTCGCCCGGAGCTCCTCGTCGAGGGCGGTGACGGCGAGCTGCCGGTTAAGGTACCGCCGCTGGAGCCCCGAGAGGCGCGCCCGGTCGATCGCCTCCTGAAGCTCCTCCTCGGCCCCCTCGAGAGCCGGTCGGAGCCGCTTCAAGATGTAGAACGCCTCGGTCCCGACGGAGGGCAGGCCCACCGCCTCCCCCAGCCGGACGCAGGCGGCCCGTAGCGCCCCCCCGTCGCTCGCCCGGGCGGCGGCGATCGCCTCCGCGAGCGCCGGTGCCACGGCGGGGTCGTCGGGCCGGGCGCCCACGAGCCCCTCCATCACGTTCCGGCCGCGGTGGAGCAGGATCGCCTCGGAGATCTGGTTCGCCACCGAGAAGATGGGGTTCATGGCGGAGCTCGGCTCCTGGAAGATCATCGAGATCCCGCCGCCCCGCACCGCCGTCATCCGCTCCTGGCCCTCGCGCACCCGGCGGAACTTGCGGCGTACCCGGACCCGCTTGGTCTTCCGGTCCGACGAGAAGGTCGCCTCTTGGTCGAGGCCCCACAGGAGGTTCGCGCCCCGGAAGAGGATGGTCCCGTCCATGATCCGGCCGGGGGGATCCGGGATGAGCTTCGTGATGGAGAAGGCCGTCACGCTCTTGCCGCAGCCGGTCTCGCCGACGAGGCCGACGGTCTCGCCGCGGCGGACGTTGAAGGTGACCCCGTCGAGCGCCTTGACGACGCCCTCGTAGGTGAAGAAGTAGGTCCTCAGGTTGCGTACGTCGAGGACCACGTTCCCGACCGCGCCGGCGATGCCGGTCGCCTCGGCCGCCACTCCGATCTCCGCGGCCGGTTCGGGGAGGGGGGTGCCGGAACCGGCCGGCCGGGCTCCCTCCATGTCCGTCGGGGTCCCGGCCGCCGGCATCGGGCTCCCCTCGCTCGCCACCGCCCGCCTCCCTCCCTACCGGCGCAGCCTCGGGTCGAGGGCATCGCGGAGCCCGTCCGCGAGGAAGCTCACGGAGATGGCGAAGAGGAAGAGGGTGAGCCCGGGGAGAAAGATCTGCCACCACGGGAAGACGCAGGAGGAATCGGTGGCGCAGTAGGTGAGGATCCCCTTGAGGAAGGTCTGGTTCACGCTCTCCGCCGTGATGTTGCCCCACTCCGGGAACTGGATGGACGGGAAGATCTGGAACCCCAGGAACACGAGCGCCGCGAGCGAGAGCGGGATGGTGCCGATGTCGAGGGACATCTGGACCAGCACCGGGTAGACGCTGTTCGGGATGATGTGCTTGCGCAGGATCCGGCCGCTCCTCGCGCCGCTCGCCTTGGCGGCCTCGACGTACTTCTGTTCCCGGGTGACGAGGACCTGGCTGCGCACGATCCGTGTGTAGATCGGCCAGCCGGTGAGGATGAACGCGCCGATGAGGATGGCGAGACGGCCCTCGAGGCTGGAGAAGAGGGAACCCACCGTGGCCAGGATGACGATCAGGAGGAGGAGGCCGGGGATGGCGAGGAAGATGTCGGTGGCCCGCATGATGAGCTCGTCGAGGATCCCGCCCTTGTAGCCCGCCACCGACCCCAGCATCATGCCGATGAGGGACATGGAGATCACCACCGAGCTCGCGATCCCGAGCGACCAGGGGCTCCCTTTGACCATCCCGGCGAAGAGGTTGTAGAAGTAGGGGGTCCCGGTGTCCGTCGAGAGGGACCCCATCGGCAGCGGCCCCAGCGAGACCGGGTGGAGGCTCTCGGTCGGGGCGATGAGCGACGGGCTGACGGACTGGACCGGGTAGCAACCGGCCCCGGGCGGCGTCGTCCCGATCTGGTAGGTGCAGATGCACGAGGAGGCGTTGGCGATGTTCCCGAGGGTGCCGCACTCCTGCGGCATGACGAAGGCCGGGGCGGGATAGAAGAAGGATCCCAGCGCGACGGCCACGAAGAAGAGCAGGATGCCGAGCCCGATGACGGCGAGCGTGTTGCGCCGGAGGAAGAAGAGCGTCCGCTTGAACTGGGCGATCTGGGGGTTCGGCCGGCGGCCGGCCCGGACCGCGGCGACCGGGGAGGGTGGGGGAACCTGCACCACCGGTCCCCTCACCCCAGCCGGACCCTCGGGTCCAGGAACGCGTAGAGCACGTCCACGATGATGTTGGCGATGACCACGATGAAGGTGAACAGGAGCGTGGTGCCGAAGATGAGCCCGAAATCGGGCCCGGAGACGCTCACCGAGGCGACCAGGAGCTTGCCGATCCCGTCGATGCCGAACACCTCCTCATAGATGGGAAAGCCGCCGATGAACCCCGCGAAGACGAGCCCGAGCACGGTGACGGTGACGTTCAGGCTGTTCCGCCCCGCATGGTAGCCGATGACCCGGCCCTCGGAGACCCCTTTCGCCCGCGCGGTGCGGATGAAGTCGAGGTTCATCACCTCGAGCATGCTGTTCCGCACGAACCGGAGGATCCCCG
>JAJZDH010000022.1 GCA_021828665.1 Thermoplasmata archaeon | reverse complement strand
CCCCTCGGGGGCGCGGCGCGGGGGGCTCTCCGGTGTCGCCTCCGACCGGGCCGGTTTCCGGCCCCGCCCTAGGCCCCGTCGAGGTCGGTCCCGGACCGGCGCGGCCGCGACCGGGCGACCGCCGGCGCCGACCCCGGCCCGGGGACCGCCGGCGCCCCCAGAAGCTCGTGGAGATCGGTGGGACGTTCGGGGAGCTCGAAGTCGAGCCGGTGCCGCGTCGTCTTCGGGGGGAACGGTCGGCCCGCGCGGGCGCGCCGGAGGACCTCCTCCTTCGTGAGCGGCGGGCCCGGGCCCCATCGGTCGAGCCGGATCCGGGGATCGTCGTAGTCGAGGAGCCAGGACGGGGCCCGCGCCGCCCCGAGCGACCGGAGCACCGCGAGCCGATGGTGGCCGTTCAGGACCACCCCGCTCCCCCGGGCCACCCAGATCGGGTCCCGCACCCGCCCTTCCTGCCGGATCTCCGCTTCGAGGGCCCGGAGCGGGCCGGGCTCGATCTCCTCGTGGATGAGGAGATCCTCGATCGGCACCAGCACGAAGACCGGCGCCCGGGCCGTCATGGCGCCGCCCCGGGGGCCGGCGCCGGGGGGTCGGCGAGGGCGGCGAGGGCCCGTCGGGCGAAGACCCCGGCCATCCGTTTCCGGTACGCCGCCTCGAGGCTCGTGTTGTGGACCGGACGCACCGAACGTTGCACGCCCGCCGCCAGCCGGTCGAGGACGGCCGGTTCCAGCGCCCCCCCCGCCACCGCCTCCGTCAGCTCCGGGAAGAGCCGGGGGTAGCTCTCGAGCCCGCCGGCGGCGAGGGCGAGCCGTTCGATCCGGTCGGGGGTCCCGAAGAGCGCCGCGGCGATCCCCACCTCGGGGAAGTCGAAGGAGGGACGGATCCGGAGCTTCCGGTAGCTCGCCCGGGCGCCCCGGGCCGCTGGGGGGAGATGGACGGCGACCAGGATCTCCCCGGGCTGGAGCCGGGTCCGATGGATCCCGTCGCCCTGCGCGTCGTAGAGCTCGGCGAGCGGCACCCGCCGGATCCCGCCGGGGCCGGCGATCTCCGCGGTGGCCCCCAGCACCAGAAGGGCGGGGGCGAGGTCGCCCGAGAACGTCGCGTAGCAGCGCTCCTTCTGGGGGACCACGTGGCAGCGGTCCCCCTCGGCCTTCAGGCAGTATCCGAGGCTCTCCCGCCAGAGCCGGCTCTGGTTGAAGAAGAAGCAGCGGGTCTCGACCAGGAGGTTGCCGCCGACGGAGGCGCCCGCCCGGACGAGCGGGGTCGCCACCGACCGGATCGCCTCGACCACGCCGGGGTAGTCCCGGGCGAACCGGGGGTCGGCTTCGAGATCGGCGAGCCGGACCATCGCGCCGATCCGGCCCTCGCCGAAGCCGGAGAGCTCGGGGACCCCGCCCAGATCGATCAGGTGGGGCCGCAGGTTGAGGTGCATCTTGTAGTTGGGGAGGAGATCGGTGCCCCCGGCGAGGAAGTCGCACCGGCCGGCGAGCGCGCCGGCCCGGTCGATCGCCTCCTGGAGCGACGTCGGACGGTGCAGGGTGAACGGATCGAGATGCACGGGGTCCTACCCTCCCTTCCAACTCCGTCCCTCGGCCCGACGCCGGTCGAGGCCGCGGAGGACCTTCTCCGGGGTCACGGGCAGGTCGAGGAAGCGCACGCCGATCGCGTCGTACAGGGCGTTCCCCAGCGCCGGCAGGGTGGCGATGAGCGGTCCCTCGCCGGCCTCCTTCGCGCCGAACGGTCCCTCGGGGTCGTCGTCGCCCACCAGCAGGACCTCGACCTCGGGCATCTGGCCGGGCATCGGGATCTTGTACTCGAGGAGCGAGGGGTTGAGGAGCCGGGGGCCGCGGTAGGTCATCGCCTCGCCCACGAACTGGCCGAGCCCCATGTGGATCGATCCCTCGATCTGGCCCTCGACGGCGAGCCGGTTGAGCGCGCGGCCGCAGTCGAACGCCGCCCAGATCTTCTCCGCCCGGTACTGGCCGGTCTCGGCATCGACCTCGACCTCGGCGACGTAGGCGGCGAAGGAGTAGGCCGGGGCGGTCCCGGCCCGGGCCCCCTTGTGGGTCCCTCCCATCGGGGGCGAGGTGTAGGCGCCCGAGGTTTGGAGCGCGCCGGTCCGCTCCATCGCCTTGTGGAGGACCTCGAGGAAGCCGACCCGGATCTCCGGGCGGTGGGCGACCTCGACGCATTCGTGGCCCATCCGGAGCTGCTCCACCGGGTAGCCGGTGAGATCGCGGGCGGCCCGCAGCAACAGGGCCCGGAGCGCCTCGGCGGCCCTGCGGGCCGCATTGCCCATCATGAAGGTGACCCGGCTCGAGTAGCTCCCGATGTCGACCGGGGAGATGTCGGAGTCGACCCGGACCACGTGGACCCGTTCGAGGTCGACCCCGAGGACCTCCGCGACGATGGCGGCGAGGAGGGTATTGGACCCCTGGCCGATGTCCGCCTGCATCGAGTGGACGGCGATCCCCCCGTCCATGTCGGCCTTCAGGTGGACGGTGCACTGCGGCATCTTCGGCGTGAAGTGGATCGGGCTGTTCGACCCGGAGATGTAGAAGCCGCAGCCGAGCCCGACGCCGCGGCCGAACGGGAGCTTCCGGAACTTCGCATCCCATCCGCTGCGCTCCCGGGCGGCGGCGAGACAGGCGCGGAAGCTCGTCGAGGTGATCCGAAACCCGTTCACGGTGGTGGAGTTCGGCGGGAGCGCGTTGTGGCTCCTCAGGTCGAACGGGTCGATCCGGAGCCGTTCGGCGAGCTCGTCGAGCGCCACCTCGATGGAGTACCGAAGGTTCGTGCCGCCGTGGGCGCGCATGGCCCCCGACGGGGGCTTGTTGGTGTACACCCGGCGGCCCCGGTACCGGAAGTTCGGGACCCGGTACGGCCCCATGGAGAGGACCCCGTTGTAGTAGGTGGTCACCACCCCGAAGGAGCTCCAGGCGCCCCCGTCGATGACCGCGTCGATGTCGTAGGCGAGGAGCGTCCCGTCGGCCGCCGCCGCGATCCGGACCTCGTTCCGGGTGGGATGCCGGCCGTGGTTGGTGAGGAAGACATCCTCCCGGTCGCAGAGGATCTTGACGGCCCGCCCCGTCCGCAGGGCGAGCGCGGCGCAGACGATCTCGTGGGGCAGCGGGTCGGACTTGCCGCCGAACCCCCCGCCGACCTCCGGCTTGATGACCCGGATCCGGTGCATCGGCACCCCGAGCACCTCGCTCAGGGACCGGTGCAGATAGTGCGGCACCTGGGTCGCGCTCCAGACCGTGAGACGCCCGTCGGGGGTCGCCTCGGCGAGGGTCACCAGCGGTTCCGTGAACGCGTGGGTGACTCCGGCGTAGTTCCCGTGGACCGCGACGGAGACCGCCGCCTCCCGGAACGCCCGGTCCACGTCGCCGAAGTGCTGGAGGACCTCCTTCTGGACATTCGTGCCGTTCAGCCCCCGCGCGTGGATTGGTTCGGCGACGGGGCGGGTGCCGGCGTCGGGGTCGAGATGTTCGGGCAGCCGCTCCACCTCGACCCGGATCGCCCGGAGCGCCTCCTCGGCCGTCCCCTCGGAGTCGGCCGCGACGGCGGCGACCATGTCGCCGATGTAGCGGGTCTTCCCGACCGCGAGGGCCGTCTCGTCGTGGGTGATGGGCAGGACCCCGAACGGGATCGGGTAATCGGAGCCCACCAGGACCGCGTGGACCCCGGGCATCCGCTCCGCCGCCGCCGTGTCGATGGAGAGGATCCGGGCGTGGGCGTAGGGGCTCCTCAGGATCCGGCCGACCAGCTGGCCGGGCCGCCGGAGGTCGTCGGTGTACTCGGCGCGCCCGGTGACCTTGAGCGGCCCGTCGATGTACGGGATCCGGCCCCCGAGGAGCCGCCGCGGCGGTTCGGGCACGGCCACCGGTCAGGGGCTCCCGGCGGCCTGGACCGCCTCGATGATCTTCGTGTAGCCGGTGCACCGGCACAGGTTGCCGCCGAGCGCCGCGACGACCTGCTCCCGGGTCGGGTGCGGCGTGGCGGCGAGGAGCGCGCTCGCCGCGACGATGAAGCCGGGGGTGCAGAAGCCGCACTGGGTCGCTCCGGCCGCGACGAACGCCTTCTGGAGCGGGGAGAGTCCCGATGGGGGCGTCAGCCCCTCGATGGTGGTGATCTCCCGACCCTCGATCCGCCGGGCGAGGGTCAGGCAGCTGAGCGACGGGCGGCCATCGATGAGGACCGCGCAGCAACCGCAGGTCCCGAGGTCGCATCCGCGCTTCGTCCCGGTCATCTCGAGGTCCTCCCGGAGCAGGTCGAGGAGGAGGCGCTCGTCGGCGCACGGCACCGTCCGGGGGTGGCCGTTCAGCCGGAACGAGAGCTCACGCCGTTCGGCCATCCGCCTCCGGGGGGGTGGGCGTCGCCGCCGGCGCGTCGCCCCGCGGCGCGGCCGGCTCCGTGGGGTGCATCCCCCGGACGAGCTCCGCCGCCACGCTCACCGCGATCTCGGCCGGGCTCTCGGCCCCGATCGCGAGCCCGATGGGGGAGCGGACGCGGGCGAGCGCTCCCTCGGGATACCCGCGGCGGCGCAGTTCGTGGAGCATGTGCGCCCGCTTGGCGGCGCTGGCAATAAAGCCGATGGCGTTCGGGAAGCGGTCGAGGGAGTGCGCGATCACGTCGGTGTCCTTGGCCGCATCGTAGCCGAGGACGTACAGGTGGGTGTAGGCGGTGGGGACGAACCGCTCCCAGAGCTTCTCCGGGGCCACCACCTCCCTCCGGTCCGCCGCGGCGAACCGTTCCTCGCCGACCCAGTCGGGCCGATCGTCGGCCACCGAGAAGTCGTACTCCAGGGTGGGCAGGATCCGGCCGACCGCCTCGGCGACGTGGCCGCCTCCCCACAGGAGGAGATGGGGCCGTGCCGGCACGTATTCGAGCGCGATGTCCACCGAGCCGCCGCAGAGGCTCGGGAGCCCCCCCGGCTTCCAGGCCTGGAGGTCGAAATGGAGGAGGTCGCCCGCTTTCCGGTCGAGCGCCGCCCGGGCCCGTTGCTTGACTTCTTCCTCGAGGGAGGCGCCTCCGACGGTGCCGAAGCAGGAGCCGTCGGCGGTCAGGAGGAGGGTCGCCCCGACCTTCCCGGGCACGGAGCCGACGGTGCGGACGACGGTGGCCCGGACGAACTCCCGGTGGGCGTCCATGAGCTGGAGCGCCCGCCGCGTGAGGTTCCTATCCATCGTCCCTCCCCCCGGACGGATGCCGCCGGGTCCCTTCCACGGCCTCCCGGAAAACCTCGGGCGTATTCAGGTTGACCGTCACCCCCGGATCCTCCACCGCCACCCGGCGCACCGCGGCCCCGAGGGAATCCCGGAGCGAGCGGAGCGACGCCCCGGACGGCAGCCCGGCGGCCCGGCCCCACGCCGCGGGCGAGAGCACGACCGGATGGCCCCCCCGGCCCCGGTACTCGGGCTGGACCCACGCGGCGCCGGCGTCCGCGGCGGCCGCGGCGAGGAGCCGGGGCAGGGTCCCGGGAGCCACCAGCGGGTGATCGACCGGCCACAGGACGATCCGGGCCTCCGGTGGGATTCCGATGAGGCCGGCCCGGAGCGATCCGGCCGCGCCGGAGGCCCGGTCCGGATTCGTCCGCCAGGAGACGCCGGCGACGGTCCCCGGCCCGGTGCTTCCGGCCCGGATCGCCCCCCCGTCCGGACCGACCACGACCACGAGCCGGCGGACCCCGGCCGCCCGGAGCCTCGCGAGAATGATCCGGAGCGCCGGGGTCCCGCCGATCCGCAGCAGCGCCTTGGGGGCCCCCTGCCAGCGTTGCGAGGCCCCGCCGCTCAGGACGATGCCCACCGTCGGGGGGGAAACGCGATCCACCGGCCACCGCTCCTCGGCGCTCCCTCAGCAACCGGGCGCCTTTAAATATCGGTGCCGGGTGGCTCGCCCCGCTCATGAGCCACGCCGTCGATGTACCTCCCGCCGCCCTCCTGCCGAAGCTCGCGGGGGAGCTCCGGAGCCGAGGCGCGGTGGCCCCGCCCCCCTGGGCGGCGTTCGTCAAGACCGGCGTGCACAAGGAGAAGGCTCCCGTGCAGGCGGACTGGTGGTTCGTGCGGAGCGCCTCCGTCCTCCGGAAGATCCACCTCAAGGGCCCGATCGGCGTCGAGCACCTCGCGGCCGAATACGGCGGGAAGCGCGACCGCGGTTCCTCTCCCTACCACGCCCGGACCGGCTCGAGGTCGGTGGCCCGGGAGATTGTCCAGCAACTCACCAAGGCGGGCCTCGTCACCACCGACAAGAACCGCGGCCGGCGGCTGACCGGGGAAGGCCAGAAGCTCCTCGACGGCGTCGCCCGCAGCGTGCTCACGGGGCTCGCCGAGAGCCAGCCCGAACTCGCCAAATACCTCTGAAGCGCATCGGGACCACCGGATCGGGAGCGGAGTCGGAGATGGCGGGGTACAGCGACGATGCGGAACTGGCCGAGCTGCGCCGCCGCCGGCTGCAGCAGCTCCAGGGCGGCCCGTCGGGCGGGGTCCCGGCGGGGCTCCCGAACGCCGCCTACGCCCAGGCCCAGCAGGCCGAGATGGACCGTCGCGAAGCCGAGCGGCAGGAGATGCTGCGGCGGGTCCTCACCCCCGAGGCCCGGGAGCGGCTCGGCCGGATCCGGCTCGCGAAGCCGGAGGTGGCGCAATCCATCGAGCAGCAGATCATGGGGCTCGCCGCGAGCGGCCGGCTGCAGCGCGTCATCGACGATGCCACGCTGCGCAGCCTCCTCGAGCGGCTGATGCCCGAAAAGAGGGAGATTACGATCACCCGCCGGTAGGCGGGGTTCGCGGAGGTACCACCAATGGCCAATCGTCGCAAGAGCCTCGCCCGGAAGACCCGGCTGTTCCGGGCCGTCAAGAGCAACCGCCGGGTCCCGGCCTGGGTCATGCAGCGCACGAACCGGACCGTGACCCGCCACCCGAAGCGCCGGAGCTGGCGGCGCGGTCACATGCAGCTGTAACGGAGGGGACGCACGATGGCCCGAAGCGAGAGCAGCAAAGCCCGTACCGAGGACCTCGAACGGGAGTACGTCATCCCCCTGCGCGCGAGCCAGTTCCAACCCTCCCGCCGTCGGCGGGCCGGCCACGCCATCACCACGGTCCGCCGGTTCGTGGCCCGCCACATGAAGGGCAGCGAGGCCCAGGTGTGGATCGATCCTCACCTGAACGAGCACCTCTGGACCCGCGGGATCCAGCACATCCCGAGGGCCGTCCGGGTCAAGGCGATCCGCTTCGAGGACGGCCTCATCGAGGTCGACCTCTTGGAGGAAGGGGCGTGAGCCGCCCCCCGGGGAGCGTCGGGAGTGCCCGTCGGTCGCGCCGTGATCTCCGGTAGCCCGTACCTCGGGGTCTACCTTCGGGCGGGGGAATCGCGGGCGCTGGTGCCCCGGCTCACCCCGGAGCCGCTCCGGCGCGATATCGGTCGGCTGCTCGGGATCCCGGTCCTCCCCACCAGCGTCGCCGAGTGCGAGCTTCTGGGGGCACTCGTGGCGTTCAACTCGAACGGGGTCGCCGTGGGCGAGCGGCTCGATCCGGCCGAACGGGCGGAGCTTTCGGAACTCGGGATGGTCCGCGAGATCCGGGTCCGGCAGAATGCCATCGGCAACAACGTGCTCGTCAACGACCACGGGGCGCTCGTCCACCCGGAGTTCTCCGACCGGGCGGTCGCCGAGCTCGCGAGCACCTTCGGGGTCCCCGTCCGGCGGGGCACCATCGCCGGCCTCGGGACGGTGGGCATGGCCGGCGCGGCCACGAACCGGGGCGTCGTCGTGCACCCCAAGGCGACCGATCGGGAGCTGCCGCTGCTCGCCGAGGCGCTCGGCGTCCCGGTCCACCGCTCCACCGCGAACTTCGGCGTCGCGGTCGTGGGCGCCTGCCTCATCGCGAACTCCCGGGGGATCCTCACGGGCAGCCTCACGACCCCCGTGGAGATCGCCCACCTGCAGGAAGGGTTCGGCATCTACGATTGACCGGTCGGCCCCTCCCGTCGTCGGCGGCGCGGGACCGGGAGGGCAGCGGGGCCGGCCGGACGCCGGCCGGCCGCCGTCGTGGCGATCGGTCCCACCGGGGAGCGGCTCAGGTGCCCCGCTTCCGCTTCACGTACCGGGTCGCGTAGCCGGCGATCCGGTTCGCGAGCTTCTTGTAGGTCACCCGGGGCGTCCCGTCCTGCACGACCCGAAGGTCGGTGAGCTCGAGGACCTTCTCCTTGTTGTGGGCGAACTCGCCGGTGAACTGCTCGGGATACAGGCGGATGAGCTCGATGGCGACGCGCTTGATGTACGTCTGACGGATATTGCCCATGCGAACGGCGGCGAGCGGGGCCCCCTTTATAACCATGACGAACCCCGGCCGGGGGGCCGGGAGGCCCGGACCGCCGGGGGAGCCCTCCGGCCGGAATTGCGTCGGGAATCAAGGGGAAGGCACAAATAGCCCACCCCGCCTATTTGAGGCGCGTGAACGCCCACCGACGAACCGTTCCCCCGGCCCCGGGTGCCTGCGGGGAGCTGTTCTGAGCGTCCGCATCGATTGGAGGGGGGAGGGGAAGTGACGGAAGCTCAACCGCACGCCGGCTCCGGGGAGGCCGCCGGGCCGAAGGAGCGGCACGTCCTCGTCCTGGACCTCTCGAAGAGCATGCTCGCCCCGCTACCGGATCCGTCGAACCCGGGCGCGGAGCAGCAGAAGATCGAGGTGGCGCGGACCGCGGTCTACCGGATCCTCGAGAACGCGGCGAGCGCGGGCTCGCTCTTCGGCCTGATCACGTTCACCGAGAGTGCCCGGGTCGCGGTGCCGCTCGCCGACATCGCCCGGGAGAACCTCCCCCAGATCGAGGGGCTCATCTCCATGCTGCAGCCGAGCGGCCGGTCGGCGATCTGGGACGCCATCGGCCTCGGCGCCGACCTCCTCCGATCGATGAACGGAGGGGTGCGGGGGACCATCGTGGTGGTCACCGACGGATGGGACAACGCCTCGACCCGCCTCGCGGTCCTCCATCCGGGCGTGCCCCTGCCGACTCCCGGACCCAAGATCAACCTCGTGGAGTACGTCCTGCCGCCGAACTCCGAGCTCACGCTCCGGGTCATCGGGATCGGCAACGGCGCCGAGCGCGACAAGGGGGTCGACTCCGGCAGCATGGGGATCTTCATGGGCGAGCTCTCGCGGCGCGCGCGGGATCTCATGGTCCCGGCGTCGTTCACCTACCAGGAGGTGGTGACCGGCGCGCAGCTGTTCAACCAGATGGTCAATGCGTTCCTGGACGTGGGGTTCGAGGGGGCCCGCCCCCTCGAGCAGCTCCATCCCGAGGAGCTCGCCCGCCACGCGGCGAGCGCGGCCCGGGCCCTCAAGGAACCGGACCTGCACGCGACCCTCGGGCGGCTCGGCACCGGCCGCCCCGCCGCGGCCCCGGACGACGGGACCGCCGCCCCGGCGTCGCTCGACCAGGTGCCGCTCGAGGTCGATGTCGTGAGCGCTCCCGGCGGCACGCCGCCGCCGTACCTGCGCGACCGGTACGGCCCCCTCGGGGTGGTGATCGAGGCGTACCTCGCCCAGGAGTACGACCGCGCGCTCGACCGGCTGGCCCGGGCGCAGTCGATCCTGCCGCCCGTCACCCGGTACTACTGGGAGGCCCGGATCCAGTTCGCCAAGGGCCAGATCGTCGAGGCGGCCCGGGCGCTCCTCCAGTCGTGGGCCGAGGCGGAGCGGCTGCCGGCGGGCTCGCGCGGCCGCATCGTCCGGCGGCTCGCGCTCCTGCAGGCCCGGATCCAGAACGACAAGGAGACCGAGACGCTCGTCCACTTCTTCGATGAGACGGAGGCGCACCTGGCCCGGTCGGATCCGAAGTTCCGGGACCAGCTCCTCGGCCTCTTCGAACGTCTCATGGATCTGCGCACGACCTACCAGCTCGCCCGGCTCGGATCCGCCGGCACCGATCCGGAAGGGGCGGTCCGTCACGAGGAGGCCGTGGCGGCGATCTTCAGCCAGCTCCAGGACGCCCGGCTCGAGAACACCTCCCGGGAGCCCCAGATCGAGGGGGCGCTCGATTTCATCGAGATCTGTCTCGCGGAGATGAGGTAAGGGGGAACTCACGGTGGCGGAACCACGCGCGACGCGCACCCGGACGAAAGGTCCGGCCCGGAAGGCCGAGGCCAAGGGACCCGCCGCCGATGCGGCCCGCATCGCGGTGGTGGGGATCCCCGCCTCGGGCAAGACCACCTATTTCCGATTCCTCTCCGGCCATTTCGGATTGAACCTGCCGGTCGTGTACGTGCCGGACCGGTCGGAGGCGGGCTCGCTGCCGCTCTTCGGGGACCTCGAGAGCGAGGTCGTCCTGGAGGAGACCACGTACGAGACGACCGATCCCACCGATCCAGAGGGGGGCCTCGAGACCACCACCCGCTACTACGTGAACCGCCCCATGGACGACCGCAAGAAACTGTGGGTCGAGCTGGCCGCCGGCCGGGACGAGCAGGGGGTGCTCACGAAGTACCCGCTGCCGACGAAGTTCAACCAGTTCGTCGAGATGAAGATGCATTTCCGATACGGCACCACCGCCGGGGCCGACCGGGGGAGCCGGCCGATGATCCTCCACACCATCGACGAGGCGGGCGGGATCATCTCCGACTACTTCACCTACGACCGCCTCTGGCTCGATTCCGTCGACGCCGAGGTGGACGAGCGGACCTGCCGGGTCATCCCCCATTTCGACACCTGGCGGCCCGACCGCCAGGACCTCTGGCGGCGGGGCCTCACCCTCCTCGGCCATTTCGTCCACGAGGCGGACGGCATCGTCCTCCTTCTCTCCCCGTCGCTCCCCTCGCTCCGGGACCAGGCGCAGCAGATCAACCTCGCCCGCGGAGTCTTCCGCTATTGCCGGACCAAGAACATCCCCCTCGTCGTGGCGATCTCGAAGGCCGACAAGCTCCGGGACTTCTACAGCGAGGTGGAACACGTGGTCCGGGACCGCTCCTTCCACAGTGCGTTCGACACGTACGAGTTCCTGGTGCGCCGGGACGGGGCGGGGATGGGAACGATCCTGGTGGCGAACGAGGGCCGGGGCCTCTCCGCGCGGGAGGATGTCTTCCTCATGTCGTCGGCCGTGTCGAGCGGGGAAGGGATCCCCATGCTCCTCAACGATGTCTCGCTCTTTCCCCAGGGGACCTCGGGGGAGGTCCCGGGAGTGCCCGTGATGGTGAACACCACCCTGCCGCTCGCCCGGATCTGCGCCCGGATCCTGGAGAAGCGGGTCGCCAAGGGGTAGCCCGATGACCGGACCGGCTCCCGCGGCCGCCATCCCCTCCCCGACCGACCCGGCGCGATCGCCGGCCGGGGGCGGCCACGACGTGGGACCGGTGGCCGTGGTCTGGTGCCGTCAGGTGGACAACGAGGCCGAGAGCCCCGGCTACACGACGGTGCCCGAGGAGTTCCCCGGCCGGGCGGAGACGCTGGACCTGATCCGGCTGGTGGGCAATCTGACCATCAACGTGGCCGACACCCACGACTACTGGACTCCGGGCCCCCCCGCGCAGCTCGCGTACTATCCGAACCTCTTCCTGTACCCCGCGTTCGGCGGACGGTACACCTGCGTCGGCCGGATGTTCCTCTCCACCGAGGACCGGCCCCGCCTCGGCATGAAGACGCTCGTCCTCGACACCTCGCAACTTCTCGCGAGCGGCGAGTTCGGCGCCGCGATCCTCCGGTGGCACGGCACGATGGCCGGGGGCCGGGGCGACGGGCGGCGGCCCGCCGTCCCCGACCCGGCGCTGTACGGCCTCCTCGGCGAGGGGCTCCTCTTCCACCGCGGAACGACCGACCCGGTGGTGGTGGTCGCCTCCCACGAGTGGGAGAGCGCCATGGAGGTCCTCTTCGACATGGTCCGGGTCCTTCCGGCCTCGCTCCTGCAGCTCGGCGCCATCCTCGCCTTCCCCTACTTCCTGCCCCAGCCGAAGACGAACCTCCACGAGTTCGCCGAGCAGATCCCGCTCGCGCTCGCCCTGATGCGCATCCCGATGGCCGAGGCGATGGGGGACCGCCACCGCAAGCGGCTGCAGAGCTGGGAGTCCACCGACACCACCTTCCGGGACCTGACGAGCGGCGTTCCGGCGCCGGCGAAGGGGAAGGAGAACCTGCCGCTGGTCCTCCAGTACGTCCGGGACCGGAACGCCGCCAAGCTCTCCCGCCTCGTCCAGCGGGTCGACCTGGTGGAACTCCCGAAGCTGCGCGCCCTCCTCAGCGATCCGGAACGGCAATCGGGCAAGGAGCGTCGCAAGGAGATGTGGCGGATCGGCACCGCCATGGAGAGCGCGGCGCTGCTGCTGCAGCGCGGCCGGGGCCGTCACGTCCCCGTGAACCTCGAGACCGCGAAGCGCGCCCAGGAGTATCTCCGGGCGGAGCCCCCCCGGGCCGATCCGGAGGAGCCGACCGAGTCGGCGGTGGTGCCGCCGGCGTCCGGATGGAGCCGCTCCCCGGCGGCCCCCGCCCCCGCGGTCGGCCATCCCTCCTGGCTCGCCCGCGGCTCGGACCTCCCCCCGCCCCCGACGGCCGGGCCGGAGGCGGTGCCAATCTCCGTGAGCGAGGATCCATCGCTGGCGCCCCCGCCCTCCGCCCCCGTCGCCCCGGGATCGGCACCGGCGGCTCCCCCCGCCCCGGCCGAACCGGCGGCCCGGGCCGCCGCCCCGCCGGCGCTCGACGAGAGATTCCGCCGGATGGAGGAGGAGCTGCTCCACCGGCTCGCCACCGAGATCCAGCAGGCGGTCGGCGGCGAGGTGGACCGGCGGATCGATCCCGCGGTGGACGCGAAACTGCGCACCCTCCTCCAGGGCACCGAGACCCGGCTCGCCCAGACCCTGACCGAGCTCGACACCCGGTACCAGGAACGGTTCCAGAAGCTCGGCGGGACCGCGGGCGCCGCCGCCGTCCCTTCCGCCGAGGCAATCCGCGGCCTCGAGGTGGGCCTCGCCGACCGGATCCGGACGGAGGTGGCGGCCGCCCTCGCGGCGCAGCCGCCTTCCCCGCCGGCGGCGGACGGCGGGACCGAAGCCCGCTGGCAGGAGTTCGGGGCCCGGGCCACGGAACAGTGGACCGGCCTCCTCGCCGCCACGGAATCCCGGCTTCGGGAGTCGCTTCCCGCGCTCCTCGCCACCGAGATCGACCGGAGGCTCCGCGCGAGCCTGGAGCGGGAGCTCGCGGACCCGGTCCGCGGTGGCGAACCGGGTCTCCTCGCCCGACGGATGGACCGGCGGATCGACGAGACGGTGCGTCTCGCCGTCCAAGGGGCCGAGGCGCGGTACGAGCGGTCCCGGGAGGAACTCGAGCACCGGTGGGAGGAGCGGGCCCGGTCGTACAAGACCGTGGGGAGCCCGCTCTCCCCCAAGGAGCTCGAGAGCCTGCCGCCGCTCCTCGACGCCCACCGCAGCGCCCTCCAGGAGGAATTCCACCAGGCGCTCGAGACGAAGACCCGGGAGATCGCGGACCGCGAGTCGGCCGAGCGGGCGGCCCTCGCCGCGATGGCGGCGCAGCAGATCCGCGACGCGATCAACCTCGAAGTCGAGGCCCGGGCCGAATCGGAGGGGCGGCTCCGGCAGGCGATCGAGACCCGGCTCCTCGAGGGCGAGCAGCGGCGGCCGAAGGAGCTTCGGGAGATGGAGACCCGCCTGACGGCGCTCGTCGAGGCCCGCGGCAAGGAGGGCCAGAGCCGCATCCTCGCCGCCGCCCGCGACGTCGAGGGCCGGCTCCGCACCGCCGCCGACGAACGGGCGGCCCAGTCGGAGGCTCGGTTCTCCGCCGCCCTCGAGGCGCGCGCCGCCGAGATCGCCGAGAGCCAGGCGCACGCCGACGCCGACCTCCAGGTCCGGCTGCAGTCGTACACCGACCAGAAGCTCCGGGAAGCCGAGGACCACCTCCGGGGGACGACCGTCGAGCTCATGGCACGGCTCCGGAGCGAGGTGGAAGGGACGCTCGCCAAGGGACCCGACCTCCAGCGGATCGAACCGGTCCTGAAGGACCGGCTGACCCGGGCGGGGGAGACGATCCGTTCGGAGATCCGCCTCGGCGTCGACCGGCAGATCCACGACATGGAGGAGCGGCTCGCCACCGAGCAGACCGAGGCGCTCCAGAAACTCGAGCTCCTCGAGCGCGATATCCGGGAGCAGACCGGAGCCCTCCTCAAGGTCGAGGAGTCGATGCGGGGAGAGCTCGACGATCTGGACCGGCGGCTGATCACGCTCGCGGACCGGCTCCTTCCCGTGGTGCGGAAGACCTGGCTGCGCCTCGCCGAGATGGAACGGAATCCCGGGAGCCCGGCCGATATCGAATCCCGGCTGGTCCAGCTGCGCCGGGAGTTCAAGGACGAGTTCCGGCGGATCGATTCCGACGTGGCGAACCGGGCCCGGGACCTGAGGGACCGGATGGAGACGACGGTCGCCCACCAGGGAAAGATCTGGCTCACCCTCGTTCACAGCCTGCAGCAGCTCACCGAGGAGCGCCGCGGGACGAACGGGGCGGCGCTGTCGGCGATCCTCCAGGAGGAGGAGGCGCCGGTCCCGGACCCGCCCGACGAGGAAACGGCGCCCCCGACGGAGCCGCTCGGCCGGAACGTCCCCACCCACCGCTCCCGCCGCCGCGCGGGCCGCGACGGGTAGTCCCGTGGGCCCCCATCTCCCGGGGCACGTCGGTGCCGCGGGGCCCCCGCGACGGTCGCCACCCCCTCCGCCTCCACGGATCCTCCCGTGGTCCCCGGACCCCCCCTTCGGTCCACCCGCTGCCGGCAAGGGGGAGGAGGGCGCCCGTGGCCCCCGGGATCTCCTCGTCGGCCACCCGTTCGAGCTCCGGCGCCGCTCCCGGAGTGCTTTAAGCCCTCGAGGGGGCTCGAACGGGAGGGCTGCTGTCTCGTCCCCGTCGACGTGCTCGTCCTGAACGGCACCACCGGCACGATCGTCGGGGCGATCCCGCTCCCCTACCCGGTCTCCCAGATCGCTCCGGATCCGGTCGACGGAACCCTGTACGCGTCGGCCACGTACACTTTCTCGCTCGCCATCCTTTCCACCAGCCCCGCCCCGTCCGGTGCGGGGACGCCTCCCGGTTCGGGGGGTCCCCCGGTCCGGGGAGGGGTCTCCCCGCCCGCCCCCGGGGGACCAACGTCCACCCGTCCGTCCTCCCCGGCCGGGGCGGAGGCGATCCTCGCCGTCGGGGCGGCGGTCGGAGTCCTGTCGGCGCTCGCGGTCTGGGCGGTCCGCCGCCGTTGATCTCCGGGCCGCCCATGGGACCGGGACGCCGTCCCTCCGCGCTCCGGCCCGCCTCCCCGAGCCCCGGCGCCGGGATGCCGTGGGGGGAGGCCACAACGCATATCGGGAGGCCCCGGGTACGGCGGCCATGACGTTCGAGGGCGACGACCATCGTCACTGCAAGGTCTGCGGCAAGGCGATCGGGGCGGACCAGGAGTTCTGCTCGAAGGTCTGCCGACGGAAGCGGGAGGCCCAGATCCAGAACCGCCGGAACTTGACCTACCTCATGTACGGCGCCATCGCGTTCCTGATCCTGCTCACGGTGCTGAACTACGCCCACTACTAGGATTCACGATGCGGGCGAAGCGGACCGCGCGTCGTTCCCACCGGGCCCGGCTCGCCGTGCTGGGGGGGACCTTCGACCGCCTCCATGTGGGCCACCAGCGCCTCCTCCGGGAGGCGTTCCGGCGGGCCGATCGGGTCGTCATCGGCCTCACCACGGAGGCGTTCCTGAGGGACCACCCGAAACCATGGGCGTCCCGGATCGCCCCCTACCTCTCCCGGCGCGCCCGCCTCCGCGAATACCTGGACCGGGAGTATGGCCGGGAGCGGTACCGGATCCGGCCGCTCTCGGATCCGCTGGGGGGCGCGGTGCGGCCGGGCCCGGACCTCCTCGTCGCCTCCGAGGAGACCGGCGCCGGGGCCGCGGCGGTGAACCAGGAACGTCTCCGGCGCGGCCTTGCCCCGCTGGTGGTGCGGCTCGTCCCCACCGTCCTCGCATCCGACGGCCGCCCGGTCGCGTCTCGGCGGATCCGCGCGGGCCGGATCGACCCGGCCGGGCGTCCGCGACGGCGGACCTCCGCCCCGACCCTCCCTGCCGCCAACGGCTCCGAACCGGCCCGGGGACGGTCCCGGAACGGTCGGCCGGGCCGCAAGCGTCTGCTCCGGAATGCGTGAGTTACATCACCGGGAACCGGTTCGGACTCGGTCGCGGAGCTCCCGGCCGTCCGGGCCAAGTATGCCTCCCTCGCCCCGGAACTCCTCACCAGGAGGTCCCGTCGGTAGTGGGCGGAGGCACTCTCCTTCGGTCATGGAGGGCTTTAGCAGCTAATGGCGCAACCGATACATAGGCCACACTCCATGTCCTATCGATGGACATTTTGCTTCGCCCGGGAGAGGCGGCACGAAGGCTCGGCCTCACGGTCACGACCATCCAACGG
>JAJZDH010000172.1 GCA_021828665.1 Thermoplasmata archaeon | reverse complement strand
CCCCGGTCCGCCCCCGGTCGCCTTCGCGGAGGTGGGCCGGCTCCCGGGGCGGACGGCCGGCGGAAGCCGCCGGCGGGAGGCTGCGCCCCGGCGACCCCCCGGCGCCTCCGAAGAAGGCTTTAAGAGCGGCAGGGTTCGTCCTCGCGCCGACGACCGGGGCGATGGCGAACAAGAAGCTCCTCCACATCGAATCGAGCGGCCAGCTCTGCATCTACTGCGGGGCGTGCGTCGGCATCTGCCCGCTCAACTGCATCTACCTCGACGAGACCCGGATCACCTTCGACGAGGAGGTCTGCACCCGGTGCGGGATCTGCGTCCGCGCCTGTCCGGTCGGGGCGATCGAGATCGGCTGAACGGAGGAAGGAGCCCATGGAAGATCTCCGGACCGATGTCCTCGTGGTGGGGGCCGGCCCGGCCGGCTCGATGACGGCGAAATGGGCGGCCCGGAACGGGGCCCGCGTGCTCCTCGTGGAGAAGCGCCAGGAGATCGGCAGCCCGGTCCGGTGCGGGGAAGGGATCAGCAAGGCGTGGCTCGAGGAGGTCGGCATCCGGCCCGGCCGGTGGATCAATGTCGAGGTCGAGGGGGCCCGGATCTACGCTCCCAACGAGAAGTGCCTCGAGATCAACGAGCGCAGCGCCGGCAACGAGGTGGGCTACGTCATCGAACGGGACGGGTTCGACAAGCAGCTCGCCATCGATGCGGCCAACGCGGGGGCGGAGGTGATGCTCAAGACCGCCGCCACCGACGTCCTCCGGGAGAACGGGTCGATCGTGGGCGTGAAGGCGAAGCGGTTCGGCGAACCGTTCGAGATCCGCGCGAAGGTCACCATCGGGGCGGACGGCTTCGAGTCCCAGATCGGCCGGTGGGCGGGCCTTCCGACGAACCTCGCGCTCCGGGACATGGACACCTGCCTGCAGTACCGGATGACGGGCGTCGACGCCGATGCCCGGTACTGCGACTTCTACCTCGGCACCTGCGCGCCGGGAGGCTACGTCTGGATCTTCCCCAAGGGCGACGGCGTCGCCAACGTGGGGATCGGCGTGCAGGTCAGCAAGGTCCGGAGCCCCGCCGACGCGAAGAGCTACCTCGACCGGTGGATCGCCCGGCATCCCGGGTACGCCAAGGGCAAGACCATCGACATCGTCGGGGGCGGCGTCTCCATCAACGCCCCCATCAAGCAGTCCGTCACCGACGGCTTCATGCTGGTGGGGGACGCGGCGCGGATGATCGACCCGATCACCGGCGGCGGGATCGCGAACGGCTGCATCGCCGGGAAGATCTGCGGGGAGGTCGCGGCCCGGGCCGCCCATTCCGGCGACGCCTCCCGGGCGGCCCTCGACGCGTACGAGAGGGGCTGGCGGGCCCGCCTCGAGGAGAAGCTCTACCGCAACTGGCTCGCCAAGGAGAAGCTGGTCTCGCTGCCCGATGCGACCTTCGACAAGGTCATCGATGCGCTGCAGGGCGTCCGGCTCGAGAAGCTCAACGTGCACAACATCCTCAAGGCGGTCCACGAGAAGTACCCGGAGATCACCAAGGAGTTCGAGGCGTTCCTGTAGGAGGCCACCATGCCGGGAGCTCCGAACAAACCCCCCGAGGGCGCCGCCGCCGCGCCGGTCCCCCACCCGAAGGAGGCGCCGGCCGATCACCTGCTGCGGCGGCTGGTCCCGTGCCGGGAGGCGCTGCGGTGTCCCGGCTGGCGGGGCACCCCCTCCCCCGAGCTCCTGGGCCCGCTCGCCGAGGCCGAGCGGCTGTTCGCCGCCGGCGACCTTGCCGGCGCGGAAGGCGCCCTCGATCGACTCTCCATCCGGTTCGCCGAGCCGCGGTGGCCGACGCTGCCCGAGCCGTTCCGGAGCCTCCGGGTACCCATCCCAGCCCCCCAACCGCCCCAATGGGACCCCGACCATGCGCTCCCCCCGGAGGCGAAGGAGGAGCGCCGCTGGCAGCGGTACGCCGCCCAGCAGCTCCTCCTCGCCACGGGCTCCCTCGATCTCGAGGCCACCCTCGGAACGGAGGTCGCGGACCTCCGGCCGCTCCTCGAGGCCGCCCGGGCCGCGCAGGGTGCCGGCGATCTCGGGGAGCCGTTCTGGTCGGCCGTGGACGGGATCTGGCGCACCCTCCGGGAACGGCTGCCCTCCCTCGGCCCGGCCGCCGCGGCACCGGCCGCCACCGCCGCGGGAGCCGCCCACGTCCCCTGACCGGACGCAGCGGAGCCGGCCCGACGCCGATCCGGCGGAGATCGCGGGGTACCGGGACGGCCTCGCCGACGCCCTCCGACGCCGGTCGCGGGAGCGACCGGAGGCGCCCGACCTCGGGCCGGAGTACCTCGAGGCGGTCCGGTCGATCGATCGGGGCGATCGGGCCGGGGGGCTCGCCCGCCTGAACGCCCTCGACGACCGGCTCCGCGCCGAGGCGGCCGAGCCGGAGCTCCTCGAATTCCCCCGCGGCCTCGTCGGATACGCTCCGCGGGGGGAGCGGGGGCGTCCCGCGGAGCCGGCCGAGGACCGCCTCGCGAACCGGATCGAGCTCGTCGGCCGGCTCCTCGCGCTCACCGATCTTTCCGAGGCGGAGCGGGCCGCCACGGTGGGCGATCTGGGAGCCGCGGCCCGGGCGCTCGGACGGGGCGACCGGGAGGAGGCGCGCCGCCTCCTCGACCCCGGGCGCACCGGCGGGTCGCCGGCACCGCCCCGGCGTCCCCGTGAGCCCCCCACAGGGGGGGGCGGTGGGGAGGCCGGCCGCCCGTCCCGTGCCGTTATGGCCGCGGCGCGTTCCGGGGAACGAC
>JAJZDH010000021.1 GCA_021828665.1 Thermoplasmata archaeon | reverse complement strand
TGAGGTCCGGGAGCGGGAAATCGGCCCGAGAGTGGCCAATGAAACCGACCGACGAGCAGAAGGAGCTCCTCTCCGCCCTCGGGGCGATGAGGTACCTACTGCCTACCTAACACCCGCGGAATACAGGACGGAGAGCGGGAGCGGGCGTATCGGCGGGCGATCCGGCGGATGGCGAGGCTCCTCCGAATCGAGTGGAAGGATCCGGACGCGCGTCGGATCGCGAAGGAATTGCGACGGCGACTCGGCATGCTGTTCACATTCGTGCGGACGCCCGGCGTTCCGTGGAATAACAATTCGGCCGAGAACGCGATCCGACAAGGGGTCCTGATTCGGAAGATCAGTGGGGGGTGGCGCACCTGGGCCGGGGCCCGGGTGCTGGAGGTGCCTCTCATGCTGTATCGGACCTGTCGGGAGCGAGGGGAGTCGTTTTGGGTGTCGGCCCTGAGCGCGCTGGGGTGCAGCCCGGTCCATGGCACAGGCCCACCGTCAGGCTGCCCACAAACCTGAGCTACAACTCTTGCCCGAGGTGTCGTTCCAGAGTTGGACTGGAGTCAACGTGGGTTCAGTCATGGCCTGACCTGTGTACCTCTGTGTCCGACCACTCGGGTAAGGGGGTGCGGGGGGAGATGGCACCGTTGCTTCGAGCTCGTTCCTCCCTCATTCCTTGACCTCCTTTGACGTCTCGTTTCCCGAGGAGGATGAGGCCGAGGAAGGCCCGGAGCCGTCGACGTTTCGTTCCTTTGGGGCTCGTGCTCACCGGTCGGGCCTTCGCGGGGGCAACCTCGGTCGGGCCGTTCCGGAGGCGTCGGGCCACCGACCGATGGTGGGACGATGAGGCCCGACGACCCATCGATACGGGCGGGGTGCGAACGAGGCCGCGCCTCCACCTGAAGCCCCGCGGCGGGGTCTCTGCCCTTCCCTGAGAGCCTCAGCTCCCGGAATCCCGACGGGGGTGATTCGCGGGTAGCCGCAGTCCGGATGGCCCCGTGTACTCGACATCGGGCCGAATGAGCCGGTTGTCGCGCACCTGCTCGAGCGCATGCGCTACCCAGCCGGCGGTCCTCGCTAGCGCGAACGTCGGCGGGAAGAGGTCCCGCGGGAGCCCGACGGCCTCGAGCACGATCGCCGCGTAGAACTCCACATTCGTATTCAAGCGTTGGTCCGGCCGCTTCCGTCGGAGTTCCTCGAGGGCCAGCTCTTCGAACTGGCGAGCCTGCCGGAAGCGGTCCGGCCGGGCCACCTTCTCCGCAATCTCCCGGAGGAGCTGCGCGCGGGGATCCTCGACCTTGTATGCCCGGTGGCCGAATCCCATGAGGCGCTCCTTCCGGGCGAGTGCTTCCGCGATCCAGCCGGCGACGTCCGGGACCTCCCGGACGCGGTCGAGCAGGTCGAGGACCCGCTCGGGCGCGCCTCCGTGGAGTGGACCCTTGAGCGCCCCGATGGCCGCAGAGGCCGCGGATACGAGGTCCGAGTTAGTCGACAGCACCACCCGGAGCGCGAAGGTCGAGGCGTTCATCCCATGGTCGGCCACGATGTCGAAATAGCTTTCGAGGGCCCACACACGGAGCGGATCCGGCTCGGCTCCTTCCACCATCTTCAGGAAGTTCGCCACATGCCCCAGCTCTGGATCGGGGGGGACCGGAGGGAGGCCCCGCCGGCGCCGTTCGAAGCGGGCGAGAACGGTCGGAGCGCGGGAGATGAGATCGAGGCCCTGCTCGAACGTGGGAGGATACGGGCTTCCCACGATCCCGCCGGCGGAGATCCCCGTCCGCAGCGCATCCATGGGAAGGGTTCGACGGTCCAAGGCATCCACGACAGCCTCCACCGAGGGCGGTAGCCCCCTCCGGGAGGCGAGGTCCCGGAAAAGATCGATGGGAGGGTTCCGCGCCGGCGGGGTCCCAACGATGAGGAGATGGGCGGTCGCCTCGTACCCGAGGTGGCCGACCACATCGGCGATGTCATATCCGCGATAGCTGAGCTGGCCCGTTTCTCCTCCCACCCAACTCACGGCGCTCGTGCCGATGACCACGTCCTCGAGCCCTCGCCGTCGCGCGTCCATCGATAGGCCCCCATCGCCGGGGGGGTAAAGCCTCACTCTCCGACCTGCTTCCGCAGGGCAACGCCGAAAATTCCTGTCGGGGGATTCCCCGAACGCTTCACATTCCATTGGGGGGATCCGGTGGCCGGCCCCGACCCCCACGCGAGAGTCTCTCCGCCCCCCCCACCCCCCACCCCCAATCCCCCGAAACGGGATGAGCCGCGCCGGTCGTTTTTCACCGCCAACGGCGTGGATCGGGCCAGAGGCATCCGACGAGCAGGCGGATTCGCCCCGCCGGGCCGCCGTTCGCGGAAATGGCCGAGCGGCCGTTCGTGTCGGGTCCCGTCAAGACCTCTGGAAGAGCGCCTGGATCTCGTCCCCCAGTCCGAGCGGGCGGATCCCGGGGCGGTCCAGCATCCAGGCACCGAATCTCCGGGCCGCCCCGCGCGACTGGCTCCGGACCGGGAGTCCCGGCGGGGTCGGAGGGTTCTGCACGATCGTGGCGGACCGGCAGATGTAACCCTCCCGGTGGAAGAGCTCCGTGAGGTCGGAGAGGGTGTACTCGGCCACGTGGCCGAACGGACCCCGGGCCGCCTCGGGGAAGGAGTTGGATTCCCGGATGGAGAGGCCCCGGAGGAGCCGAATTCGACTAGTGAGCCGCGCCATGTTGGGGGTGGTCACGAACAGGAACCCGCCCGGTTCGAGGTGGTCTCGGAACGACCGGACCAGCGCCCGGGGATTCACGAGGAGGTGCTCGAGGACTTCCACCAGCAGGATCGCCGGATACCGACCGGGTATCTCCCGCAACGGGTCCTCCTCCGTGAGGTCGGAACGGTACGCCTCCCGGATACCAAATCCGCGGGCGACGGCCAGACGCTCGGCCGGGAGCTTTTGGTATTCGGCCAGGTCGTACTCCCCGCCGATTGCGGAGTGCAGGGCGACGGAGACCCCGCCCACGCCGCCGCCCAGATCGAGGGCGCGGGGAAACCGGAGTCCGGGACGATCGAGCCAGAATTCGAGGAGGTGAGGGTATCGCCGAGCCTGGAACTCCGCGTACACGCGCTCCTCGGGCGCGAGCCCGATCCCGTCCCAGTACGCGCGCAACCGGCCCATGGCGCGATCGACGGGGCCCGGTTCCGGATTCCGCACTTTGCCTCGAAGGGGGACCGAGGAGGACCGACCCCCCGTAATTATCCCCTTCGGCCGTGCCTCCCTCGAAAAGAGCGGGCGGGGATTGGATGCCCCTGAGCGTAAGGGGTGGCCCTCGCGGCTGATGTGGGGAACGGACGGCCCCGCCGCCCTCCCCGCAGAAGTGATCTTGCGGGCGCCGACCTCCGGCGCTCTCTTGGAGGAAGGAGGGGGGTGTCGACCACCCGACTGGAGACCGCAAGGAGGCGATGCCTCCATCAGGGCTCCTCGAGGAGTGAGGCAGTTCCGGCACCGTGGGCGCGGTCCCCCCCACACCTACAAAGCTCGGGCTATGCCTACCGGCTTGGATACCCTTCGGGGACACGCTCCACGGGAGAGCGGGCGACCGTGTTTTCCACGGACTTTCGCATCATCGTGGAGAAAATCGCCTTTGTCGCGGACCTTCGCATCCCGTACGGTTGCCATCGCGGGTCCTGGTGGGGCTTCCCCCAACGGTGGACTTCGCGGGGGGTGGGCGCGGCAGGGACCGTTCCCTCCGCACCGGTCGGAGCCGGGGCCGCGTTCGTTCCACCCGGCCGACCGCCGGTGCTGTGTTGAACGAACCCCTCGCGTGGCGGTGCCACTCCACCGATAGATATGGCCACCCCTTCCGACCGAAGCCCTGACGATGTCCGCCCGCTGGGGGAAACCTTACCGACACCACCGGGACTGGCCCCGCTACAACGAGTCCCTCGTCGTCCGGGGGGAGTTCCTCCTCGACCTGCGCCCCTTCCACTCCTGGGACCAGGAACTGGCCGCCATGAACCGGGGCAAGCGAGGCGGGCCGTATCGCTTCCCGAGCTCGTTCGTCCGCTGGCTGGTCATCTGGAAGCAGCTCGTCGACTACCGGGGCCTCGAGGGGATCACCCGCAAGATGGCCGAGTTGGGCCTGATCCCCGCCTCCGCCGACTACACGACCCTCTGGCACCGGATCCACGCGCGGATCCCCGAGCTGAAGATGCCCCGATACTCGGACCTGGAACTGGCCTGGGACGGCACCGGCCTGAAGACGTCCAACGCCGGGGAGTATCGGATCTTCCGCTACGGGGACCCGGACGCGAAGCAGCGCCAACACCTCATCGTCGTGATCACGGCGGACGTACGGCGGAAGAAGGTGCTCGGGATCGAGGTGTACATCGAGGGGAAGGGGCACTCCGAATCCCAGACGGCCGCCGCCCACGTGCGGGACGTCACGAAGCGAGGGTACCGAGTCCGGAAGTTCTACGGGGACGGGGCCTACGACACCCACGACCTGTTCGCGGCGTTGCACGAGACCGGGACGGAAGCGGTGATCAAGATACGAAAGGGAGCGGGCGCGAGCCACCGACACAGCCCTCGGCACTCGAAGAAGTATCGGCGGAGGGCCGTGCGAGAATACCAGGGGTTGGGCTACGCGAAGTGGGCGGAGGAGAAGCGCTACGGGATGCGGTGGCCCGGGACGGAGGGGATCTTCTCGGCGATGAAGCGGAAGTTCGGGGAGAACGCGGTCGCCCGATCGCCCGGTGGACTGGTCGCCGAAGGGTATCAGCGCGTGTGGGCGTATGACGCGCTTCGGGAGTACGGAGAGGAGCACGCCCTCGGCCCCGGGACTCCCCCGACCCTTGAGTACACCCCGATGTAGAAACCACCTCCCGGCGGTTTCCGGTCGGGTCGCCTGTTCTACCCTCCTTCATTCAACAGAGCAGACCGCCGGGAAAGGGTTATCGGGCCGGTCCGGTCGGGCCGTCATGGCCGAGCCGATGACCCTCCTCGACCGACTGATCTCCCAGCGGGTGGAAATCCGGCTCAAGGACGACCGCGTCCTTTCCGGACGGCTCCTCGGTTCGGACGAGCACCTGAACCTCGTCCTCGAGGAGACCGAGGAGCGTTCCCCCGAGCGCTCCCGCCGGCTCGGGCGGATCCTGCTCCGGGGATCGAACGTGGTCAGCCTCACGGCCCCCGGCGACTCGCTGCCGCCCCGCCCCCCGGCGTAGGGAAGGAGGACGGCCGTGCCGACGACCCCCCACCGACCCGACCGACCCCGCCGACCGAAGCCGGCGGAGTTCGAGCTCCTCAAGCACCTCGCCCGGGCCGGAGGCGAGGGGCGGCCCGCAGCGTGGAGTTCGATGGAGGTCGGGAAGCTCCTCGGGGTCAGCCAGCAGGCGGCCGACCGGTATCTTAGGAACCTCGCCACCGAGGGGAAGATCTCCCGGAGCCTGGGCGGGCGCAAGCAGCGGTTGGAACTGCTCCCGGCCGGACGGGAGGAACTGCGGCGGGAATACGGGGAGCTTCGCCGCCTCTTCGAAGGGCCGGCCCGTCTCGCCTTTGCGGGGACGGTGGCGAGCGGCCTCGGGGAGGGGCGGTACTACCTGAGCCGCCCCGGGTATCTCGTCCAATTCGCCGAGCGGCTGGGGTACACTCCCTACCCGGGGACGCTCAATCTCAAGCTATCCGCCTCCGACCTCACCCTCGCCGCCTCGACGAAGTCGTGGCGGGGGATCCGGATCGACGGTTTCTCCGCCTCGGGCCGCACCTTCGGAGGCGCCTCCTGCCATGCGGCGCACCTGAACGGACGGCCGGCGCACCTCATCATGCCCGACCGGACCCACCACACCGAGTCGGTCGAATTCATCGCGCCGGAGTTCCTGCGCGGGGCCCTCGGCGTTTCGGACGGCGATCGGGTCGACGTTGTCCTCGAGGAGGCGGAGACCTCCGCGTGACGGAATCAATTGCCCGCGGACTGGCCCGCGAGCGCAAGCCCCGGGGCGCGGAGGAGGGGTCACCCTCCGTCCCCGTCAACCTCTGGTCGGAGCCGGAGGCGCTCCACGGCCAGCGGGTCCCGGCGTTCGTCGCCATCCTGCGGACCCGGGGCTGCTACTGGGCCGACCTCAAGGGCTGCTCGATGTGCGGGTATGCGAAGGACACCCTCGGCCGCTCCGCCACGGCGGAGGAGATCTCCCGGCAGCGGGACCGGATCCGACAGGCCTACCGGGGCCAGCCGTACGTAAAGTTCTACACCTCCGGAAGCTTCCTGGATGACCGGGAAGTGGATGCCGCGAGCCGGGCGGAGCTCCTCGGGAGCTTTTCCGGCACGGCCCGGCGGATCCTCTTCGAGACGCTGCCGGAGTTCGCCACCCCCGAGCGGCTCGCACCCCTCAGGGAGGCGTTCGACGGCGAGATCGAGGTGGCTCTGGGGCTGGAATCCACCCAGCCGGAGGTATTGGGCCGGCTCATCAACAAGGGGGCCCCACCGTCGGAGTATCTTCAGGCCGCCGATCGGATCCGGGCGCTCGGTTTCCGGACCAAGGGGTATCTCCTCCTCAAGCCGCCCTACCTCACCGAGGAGGAATCGGTGGCCGACGTCCTCACCTCCATCGAACGGGCGCGGGACCACTTCGACACGCTCTCGGTCAACCCGGTCCACATCCAGAACGGCACCGTCGTCGAATGGCTGTTCCGGAGGGGACGGTACCGGCCCCCGTGGCTCTGGAGCCTGACGGAGGTGCTCGCCGAGGGAAGCCGACGGGCCCCCGGGCTCCGGCTGGTCTCCTTCCCCACGGCGGGCGGCCTCCCCCGGGGGCCCCACAACTGCCGGGTCTGCGACCGAACGGTGCTCGCGGCCATCGAGACGGCCTCGCTGGACCAGCAGTTCGACGGCCTCTCCGGCCTCACCTGCCGCTGCCGCGCCACGTACGACGCGCAGCGGGCCCTCGAACCGCTCGGAGCGGAGGCATGACAGAGCGGCGGCGGCGAGAGGAAACCCATCGCTTCGATCCGGGGTTGGCGGGCCTCGGTGCCGGGGAGGCGTGGGCGCCCCGCCCCCGGGGGCACCGGGGGATCCACGCGCGAGGAGATGAGGCCCCCGGACTGAGAGGGGCGAGCCCGGTCGTTGGAGTCCGAACCGCCCGACGGGGGCGAACCACCCCGGCCGGGGATGGGGACCACCGGGAGGCCCCCGAAGGGGGGCCCGAGCTCTCCCGCGCCTTCGGGCGCCGGGGGTGCGGCACCCTCGTGGAGGAGCGGTAGATGGAGGAAACGTCGAGCCACCGCCCGGGGGACCCACGGGTTCCTCCGCGGGAGGGTGGGAAGCGGGTACCCCGCGCCGCCCCGCACGCGCGGGCCACGATCGCCGCCTTCCTCGTCGCCCAGGTCGCCGACGCCCCGGGCCGCGGTGCGGTCCTCGGGCTCAGCGGCGGGATCGATTCGGCCGTCCTCGCGCGGCTCGCCCGCGACGCTCTCGGCGCGGAACGGGTCCTCGCGCTGCTCCTGCCGGACCGCGGCTACCCGGCCCACCTCCTCGCCGAGACGGCGGCCTATGCCGATTCCCTCGGGATCCCGCATCGCACGATCTCCGTCGAGGGGCTCGCCGCGGCCGCCCGGGAGCTCCTCCCGGAGGTGCGGGACCCGGTGGCCGTCGGCAACCTCACCGCCCGGTTCCGGATGGCGGTGCTCTACGCCGTCGCCCGGGAGAAGGGGTACCTGGTGCTGGGCACCAGCAACAAGTCGGAGCTCCTCCTCGGGTACTACACCAAGTACGGGGACGGGGCGGCCGACCTCCTGCCGCTGGGGGACCTGTACAAGACGGAGATCCGCATCCTCGCCGAGGAGCTCGGGATCCCCGAGCCGATCCGGGCGCGGGCCCCCACCGCCGGGTTCTGGGAGGGCCAGACCGATGAGGAGGAACTCGGGGTGAGCTACGCCGTGGCCGATTCGGTCCTCCTCGGGCTCGAGGAACTGCGGCCGGTCCCCGAGATCGCCCGGGCGGTGGGGCTCCCCGTCGAGCGGGTCCGGGAACTCGAAGATCGGGTCCTCCGCCACCGGCACAAGCGGCGGCTGCCGCCGATCCCGAAGCTGAGGGCCCGCACCGTCGGCCTCGACTGGCGGGACTGAACCCGCGCGCGGGGGACCGCACCGGCCGGCGGCGTGGGCGGGGCTCCGGGGAGGGTCCCCGCGGCCTCCCATAGGGTTTTACGCCGGCCGGTCCTCGTACGTCGGGTCGGTCGATCGGACCCCCGACGGCCCCCCCTCCGTATTCCATGGATCGCGCCACCTATCAACGTCTCTACGACAGTCTGGTCGCTCCCGAAGATATCGCCCGGATCGCCCGCGCGGAGAACCTCGACGAGGAGCTCCTCTTCGTGATCCACACCCACCGCGTCACCCGCGACGCCACACGCCGCTACTACGTGATCAAGCGGCAGATGCCCCGGATCGCCCGGGAATGGCACCGGGGCCGCCGGATGATCGAGGTGGCCCGGGAATGGAAATTCCCTCCCGTGCTCACCGGCCAGATCCTCCTGCAGGAGCTCAACCTTCCCCGGAAGCGGATCTGGTCCTGCTTCCTCGATCCGGCGAACGCCCCCGACGAGCGGCTCCGGGAGGAGATCCGGGAACTGCTCGACAACGACCGGATCTACTCCCCGCACGGGATGGAGCTCCAGCGGGAGCGGGGGCGCCGCGGCGAGGCGCGGCTCGCCGCCTGGCTCACCCGGCACGGGATCGGCTTCCGGACGGAGAACGATCTCCGGGGGAAGTATGCGAAGACCCCCGACGCGCTGCTCGACCGGCCCATCATCTTCTTCGGCCAGAAGCTCAACTGGATCGAGTCGAAGGCCAACTTCGGGGACGATGTGGAGCTCAAGCGGAACCTCAAGCGCCAGCTCGGCCCGTACACGGAGCTGTTCGGCGAGGGGGCCGTGGTGTACTGGTACGGATACGTCGAGGGGGCCACCTCCCCGCCCGGCATCCTCCTCTGGGGGCCCGAGGAGATCGAGGGGCTCACCCCCCAGCTAGGACCTCTTCCGGCGCACGCTCACGCTGCGCACCCGTCTCCAGGTCCCGCTCGAGGACCACACCCCGCGCGAGCTCCCGCGGACCCAGCAGCAACGCCCGACGGGCCTTCCGACGGGACGCCTCCCTGAGCTGCCCGGACATCGACCGTCCCATGGGATCGAAGTCGGCCGCGATGCCCGCCCGCCGCAGCCGGGCGACCCATTCGATGGCGAGGGGCACCTCCCCGGCGGTCACCGCCACGACGTAGGCATCGAGCGGCGGTTCGCCCTCCGGCCACCGGCCGGCGGAACGGAGGAGGATCTCGAGCGTCTGGTCGCCCAGGGCGAAGCCGCAGGCGGGGGTCGGCGGCCCGCCGAAGAGCTCGATGAGCCGGTCGTACCGTCCCCCGCCAAGGAGCGCCCGGGCGGGGGTCCCCTTCGGGAACGCCTCGAAGACGGGACCCGTGTAGTAGGCGAGGCCGCGGACGATCGTCAGGTCGAGGAGGACCCGGTCGGCGATCCCGACCCGACCGAGGAGGGAGAGGAGCTCCCGGAGCCGGGCGAGGCCGGCCGGTGCGGGCTCCGGAAGCCCCATCGCGGCGAGCCGGTCCAGGAAGTCGGCGGCGTCGGCGGGCCCGACGCCGGCGCGGCTCCGGGCCACGAGGTCGCCGAGGAGCGCCCGGGCTTCCGCCGGGAGGCCGACCGCCTCGAGCTCCTCCTCGAGCCAGGCGGCCGATTCCTTGCGGGAGCGGTCGAGGGCGCGGAAGAAGCGGCCGGAGTCGGTCGCCCCGAGGCCCCGTCCCAGCCCCTCGGCCAGGTTGCGGTCGTTCAGCCGTAGCTCGTACAGGCCCGCCGCGCCGGCGGCGTCGAGGAGCATCGCCGCCGCGGCGAGGATCTCGGTGTCGGCCGCCGCGCTGCCGGCCCCGAGGAGGTCGAGGTTGAACTGCACGAACTCCCGGGTCCGCCCGGATTGGGGCTCCTCGTACCGCCAGATCTTCGAGACGGTGAACCATTTGACCGGCAACGCCTCGCTCTTCGCCCGGGCGGCGAAGATCCGGGCGAGGGACGGGGTCGATTCCGGCACCAGGGCGACCGGCCGGTCCCCCTTGTCGGAGAACCCCCAGACCTCCTCGCCGATCCCCTCGCCGCTCTTCACCCGGTACAGCTCGAGGCTCTCGACGGAGGGGATCTCCAGCTCCTGGAATCCCGCGCGCCGCGCCGCCCCCCGCATCGCCTCGAGGAGGTGCGATCGGGCCCCCGCGTCGGGAGGCAGGTAGTCCCGGAACCCGCGGAGCGCCTCGAACGGCATCGCTGCGGGGACGGACGGGTCCCTGATAACGGCTCGGAGCCCGCGGTCGCCGGGCTACGACGGGGCCGCCGGCCGGGGAGCGTCCGCCCGGCACTCGGCCACGGCGGCCCGGGCGCTCCGGTAGGCCATTACGGCGGCCCCGAAGTTCCGGCGGGTCAGTTCGGCCGCCATCGTGTGCAGGGCGGCCCGGCCCCGGCCGGCCGCCGCGGCCCCCCCGGCGCCGTCGAGGGTGGCCACGAACTCCGAGATCCGGGCGAGGAGGAGGGGGGCCGTGAGGTGCCAGAGCGCGAGGACCGAGCGGGCGAGGAGCGGTTCCGCCCCGACCCGGTCCCCGTTCCGCGCCTTCCCGCGGGCGGCGGCGAGCGGTCCGAGGGCGGCGTCGGGGGAGCCGCCGAGCTCCCGGAGCGTCTCCACCAGGAGTTCGGCCTCCAGCGAGAGGATCTGCGCGGTCGACCACTCCTCCTCGAGCGACTCGAGGGAATCCTCGGCGCGCCGCAGGGTGCGGTGGGCCCCCAGGAGATCCCCCCGGGCGAGGGCGCTTCGGGCGGCCTCGAGCTCGGCCTCCGGGGTGCCCGTGGCGAGGAGCGGGGCGAGTTCGTTCCGCCGTCCCGAGGCGATCTCGATCATCTCCGCGAGCGCGGCCGCATCGCGCAAGAAGAGCTCCCTCCGGATCGCCTCCAGCTCCGGGAGCGACCGGGAGGGGGCGGCGCGGGCGGCCCGGGCCGGGAGGTCGGAGAGCTCGGCATCCAGCCGCCGACCGAGGGTCGTGAGCTCCTCGATCTGGCGCGAGAGCACCTCCACGGGCTCCCCCGATTCGAGGGCGGGGAGCTCGGGGAGCCCCCCGGGGGCGGCGCCCGCAGCGTGGGGCGGCTCCGGCGGGACGGTGCGGGGCCGGATCGCCGGGAAGCGGGCCGGGGAGGCGAGGCGGCCCGGGCCCCGCCCCGCGTCGACGCCCGCCGGATCGGCACCGACGGCGAGGAGGATCTCCCGGAGCAGCGTCGGGTCCGACGGACCCCCGCCCGGCCGGCCACCGGCCGCGGCCCGGACCGGTCCGAACAGGGCGGTGTCGAGCCCGCACGCCGGGCAGGCGGCCGCGTCGCCCGGGGTCGGGGCCCCGCAGGCCGGGCATTCCACCGGCCCGGTCGGCTCCATCGGGGGTCGGCCTCCCCTAGCGCGCGAGAAGGCCGGAGGGAAGGGAGGCGCCGGGGGCGCCGCGGCCCGAGGGACGGAGGCGATAGGTATGGTCGACCGTCATCGACCGGAGCCGGCGGATCCGCTCCTCCATCGGTGGGTGGGTGGAGAACATCGACCTGAGGATCCCCCGGCCCCGGAGCGGGTTCACGATGAGGAGCGCGCTCGTGGCGGGGGTCCCGATCGCCGCCGGGCGGACGCGGGCCGACTCCTCGAGCCTCTCCAGCGCGCGCGCCAGCGCCTCGGGGTCCCCGATGGTCCGGGCGCCCACCTCGTCGGCGCGGAGCTCCCGCGAGCGGGAGATCGCGAGCTGGATCATCACCGCCGCCACCGGCGCCGCCACGACGGCGACGATGGCGAGGAGGAGGTTGTTGCCGTTCGCCCGGCCGGAGCCGCCGAACCCCCCGAAGATCTCCCCGAAGATGAACGCCTGCGCGAGGTAGGAGATGGCGCCCGCGAGGGTCGCGGCGAGGGTCATCACGAGGATGTCCCGGTCCTGGATGTGGGCGAGCTCGTGGGCGAGGACGCCCGTGAGCTCCCGGTCGTTCAGGAGGTGGAGGATCCCCTCGGTGGCCGCCACGACGGCATGCCGCGGGTTCCGCCCGGTCGCGAAGGCGTTGGCGGCGGCGGTGGGGATGATCGCTATCCGCGGCGCCACGAGGCCGAACTGCGGGGCGAGCCCGGCCACGATCCGGGCGAGCCGCGGCGCCTCCTCGGGGGTCACGATCCGGGCCCCGCTCGACCAGAGGACGAACCGGTCGCAGAAGAAGTAGGAGACGGCGTTCATCGCGAGCGCGAGCCCGAGGGCGACGGCGAGGCCGCCGAGCACGCTCCCGAAGACGATCCCGCCGAGGAGGCCTCCCACCACGACGAAGAGCGCGATGATGATCGCGAAGAGGGCGGCGGTCTTCGCCACCGGTCCCACCATTCCGTCTCCCTCCACGGCCCGAACGGGCCCGGCGGAAATCCGGTCAACCGTATAAATCGGTTCGTGGCCGCCGGAGCCACCATCGCACGGGATCGCCACCGGGACCGGCCGGACGGGGCGCGAGATGGCGGCGGGCCGAGGGGGTCGGATGGTACCACCCCGGCGCGGGCGGCGGGGCCGACGCGACCGCGCCGCGGGACTCGGGAGGCAGGCGGAGGTGGTCCCCCGGGCAGCGGAATCCCCGGCCGGCGCCCAAGCTCTTGGTCCGCCGGCCGCACCGGGGGCAGCGCGGGTTCGGCCCCGCCCGGAGCCGGGGCACGGTCCGGATCAGCCGGATCCCCTCCAGCCGGAGGACCGGGTCGGCGCCGCACCCGCCCCAGGCGAGGAGCCGGTCGCCCGGCCACAGGAGGCGGGCGAGGCGGGGGAGCGTCTTGGTCGGCTCGAAGGCGAGGCAGGCGATCCGGTCGCCCGGACGGTCCCGGAGCCAGAACCGGACGTGGCCCCCACGGAGGAGCTCCGGCACGGAGTCGACGGTGCCCCCGATCGCCCCGGCCGCGAACGGCCGCATCGCGGCCACCGTCGCGCGGACGACGTGGTCGCCGGTGCCCTGGTTCGTCCGGAACAGGAGCCACCGCTCCCACGGCTCGCCGGCCGGCAGCCGGCGCGCGGCGGCGACCAGCCGCTCCGGCCGGCCGGCCCTCAGCCCGAAGAGGATCGGGCAGGGGGTGTGCGGCGCGAGGAGGAGCCGGCGGGTCGCGGGGTCCCGGCACAGGAAGAGCTCCGGGTACTCCCTCTCGAGCCGGGGGACCGCCGTGGGGTCGATCCGGCGGGGCCGCCCCCACCGCGGCGGCGACCGGTAGGCGAGGAGTTCGAAGGTGGGATGGCGGCCCGGCCACGCCACGGCGGCCGCCGCCCCGACGATCCCGCGCCGGCGGGACCGTTCGGTGCGCACCTCGGCGCCGAGGGACCGGAGGAGCCGTTCCACGGGGGCCCGGGCGATCCGCCGCTGGACCGCGCTCCAGTAGAGGGCCGCCGGCGGCCGCCGCGGGACCACGACGAGCGCCGGATCGGTCCCCGGCTCTCCCCGCCGGGAGTTCCGCCGCACCGCCGTCCACGCCGCCTCGACCAGGGCGAGCGTTTCGGTCGCCGTCGGCGGCCGGCCCCGGCGGAAGGAGCGGACCGCCCCCTCCGGCAAGTGGCCGACCACCCGGCCCCCTCCCCGACCGTGGCCGAACCGGGCCGCGAGCGCCCCGTTCCCCCGGGTCCGGAACGGGACGTTCGGATCGAGCCGGACCAGGGCGGGATCGCCGAGGAGGTCGAGGCCGAGCCGCCGGGCCGCCCGGAGGACCTCGGTGAGGACGAAGGTGGTGCATCCGCCCCGGGGCGAATCGGTGTCGTCGATCCCGACGAAGCTCACCCGCGGCCTCCGACCGCCCCGGCAAACGGAGCGCCGTCGGGCGTCGTCCCCGGCGCCCCCTACGTGACCGCCTGGAGGAGCTTGTCGTACCCCGCCCGGTTCCGGTCGATCCCGATGTCCGACTCCGCCGGACCGATCCGGTCCGGCAGGAGCTTGAGCTCGAGCGACTCCGCCTCCGCCGAGGGGGCGGCCGGCCGGTGGAAGACGCCCGTGGGGATCTTGCCCTTCTCCACGGTCTCGAGGTAGAGCCGGAACATCGTCTTCCGGTCGGTGGGATCGTAGCCGGGGAGGGTGGAGAGGTCGAGGACCCGCTGCCGCCACTCCTTGTAGGTGTCGTTGTACGTGACGCACGGGGAGAGGTCCTCCACGAAGGCGAAGCCGCGGCCCTCCTGGTTGAAGGTGATCGCCTCGGTGAGGATCTTGCCCATGGTCCGGGGGTCGCCCGAGAAGGTCCGGGCCACGAAGTTCGGCACCTCCTGCGAGAGCGCCGCCCGGATCCCGTCGAACGGCCGCTCGACGTTCCCGTCGAAGCCGATCGGCGCCGTGGGGGCGGCCTGCCCCTTGGTGAGACCGTAGGTCTCGTTCATCATGAGGATGTACAGGAGCGACGCGTTCTTCTTGAACGCGTGCATGAAGTGGCCCATCCCGATGGCGTAGCCGTCCCCGTCCCCCCCGGCGGCGATGACGGTGAGCTTCGGATTGGCGAGCTTGATGCCGACCGCCTGCGCCAGCAGCCGGCCGTGGAGCGCGTGGATCCCGTTGATCTCGAGGAAGTTGTGGATCCCCCCCGAGCACCCGATCCCGCCGACGAGGACGGCGGCGTGGTTGGGGATCTTGAGCTCGCCGAGCGATTTCTTCACCGCCGAGAGGACGCCGAAGTGGCCGCACCCCGGGCACCAGGTGGAGGGGATCGCCTTAGCCGACTGGACCACGGAGCACCTCCTCGATCGTCGTCGCGAGCTCCGGCGCCCGGAACGAGAGCCCGTCGAACCGGAGGACCGGACGGAGCTTGCCGGCGAGATCCGGCATCGCCTCCCGGAGCAGCTGGGAGAACTGGCCGGTGAAGTTGTGCTCGACGACCGCGGCGACGTCGACGGATTCCAGGAACGGGCGGAACGACGCGACGGGGACCGGGAAGAGGGTCCGGGCCTGGAGGAACCGGGTCGCGAGGCCGCGGCGGGCGAGGAGCTCCTGGGCCTCCCGGAGCGGCCCGGTGGTGCTGCCGTAGGCGATGAGCCCGACGCGGGCCTTCTCCGCCCCGTAGAAGTGCGGCAGGGGCAGCTCCGGCAGCGCCCGGACCATCTTGTCCATCCGCTTGTGCATCATCCGGACCCGGTTCGCCGGGTTGACGGAGACGTGGCCGAACTCGTCGTGCTCGTTGCCGGTGACCTGGCTCGTCACCCCCGGGGTCCCGGGCGGGGCGTACGGGGAGATCCCGTCCGGCGTCCCCTGGTAGTACCGGTACGTCTCCATCGCGGCCGCCTCGGCGGCGTCGAGCCTCCGGCCGCGGTCGACGGTGACCCGGGAGATGTCGAACGGATCGGTGGTCACCGAGTTCTGGCAGAGCGCCTGGTCGAGGAGGAGGATCACGGGCAGCCGCCACTTCTCCGCGAGGTTGAGCGCCTCGACGGTGAGGTAGAAGCAGTCGTCCACGGTCCCCGGCGCCAGGATGAACCGGGGGAACTCCCCGTGGCCGAGGTGGGCGAGGTGCAGGAGGTCCGACTGCTCGTGCCGCGTGGGCTCGCCGGTCGACGGGCCGACCCGCTGGCAGTCGGCCACCACCACGGGAAGCTCGGCGGCCCCCGCATGGCCGATCCCCTCGGTCATGAGGGAGAGCCCGGGGCCGCTCGTCGAGGTCATCGACCGGGCCCCGGCGTAGGCGGCGCCGATGACCATGTTGATGGCCGCGAGCTCGTCCTCGGCCTGGCGGACCACCCCGTGGAACGCCGGCAGGTACCGCTGCAGGTACTCCATGATCTCGGTGGCCGGCGTGATGGGATACCCCGCGAAGAACCGGCCGCCCCCCACGACGAACCCCAGGGCGACCGCGAGGTTCCCCGTGAGGAGGCGGTGGCGGGCGGCGCCGCCGTCCCGGACCGACCACCGGTCCACGGTGGCCGGACGCTGGGCGGCGGCGCTCCGGCCGAGCTCGAGCGCCTTGAGGTTCTTCTCGAGGGGCTCGCCGCCCCGGCGCCGGAACCGATCCTCGATGACGGCGCGGGTGAGCACCGGGTCGAACCCCATCATCTGGGAGATGACCCCGTAGGCGGTGGTGTTCTTGTAGATCGGCTGGCCGAGCTGGCCGCCCGCGAGCGTCGCGAACGGGAATCCCTCGGCGTTCGGGAGGTCCGAGTGGAAGACCGAGGAGTCGTACAGGATCATCCCGTCCGGTTCGAGCTCCCCGCGCCCCATCCCGAGCGACTCCTCGTCGAACGCCACGAGCAGGTCGACCCGGTCCTTGATCGCGGCCACCGGTTCCCGGCTGGCCCGGATGGAGGCGTCGGCGTGGCCGCCCCGGATCCGGGAGAGGACGTTGCGGGAGGTGTAGACGTACAGGCCCCGCTTGCGGAAGTACCGGCCGAGGAGGTCGGAGACGGTGAGGGTGCCGTCGCCGCCCTGGCCGCCGATGAGGACCGAGAGGTCGGAGAGCTCCTTCGGCCGGCCCGACCGGGCCGGCGCGTCGTCCCGGGACGAGGGCGGGACCGCTGCCAGGGGGGTCGTCATGATCGTGGACGGGGCCGTGGGCTCCCGAGTTCCTCTCCGGATTCGATTCGCCACGCGTATTTAAGATTCGGGCGGGCCCCCGGCGGCGGGGGACCCACCGTCGGGGCGGCCGATCCCGTCCGAGGGCGGGCGCCGTCGCCGGAGCGGCCGGGAACCCCCCGAGC
>JAJZDH010000171.1 GCA_021828665.1 Thermoplasmata archaeon | reverse complement strand
TCCCCGGAGCCCCGCCCGGCGCCGCGGGACCGGCGGGCGGGGGGGCGGCCCGCTCCGGCGCGGCCGCTTCCGGGGAGTGGATCCAGGCCTCGAGGGCGCTATCGTCCCCGTCGACCCATTTCTTCAGGACCTCGGTCGACCCCTTGCCCTTCGAGATCGGGGCGGCCGCGGCCCGCCCCCGGGGCCGGTCGGTCCGTCGCACCGACCGGGCCCACCGGGCCACGATGGCCGCGCTCGCGCCATCCCCGGCGGCGGGGGCCGGGGGGGCCCGGAGCCGTCCGATCTCCTCCTCCGAGAGCCCGGCGGCGCGGAGCTCGGGGTCGGCCGCGGCGCGGACCGCCTCCAGGGTCGAGAGTCCCCGATCCCGGAGCGCCCGCGCCCGGGCCGGATCCACCCCGAGCGTGTGGGCGAGGCCGTCCACCTCCTCCTCGGGGGCGGGCTCGGCGGCGGCCGGGGCCGGTTCGTTCATGCGCTCACCGTCTAGACCCCGGCGTGAGGCTTAAACCGTTTGGGCGGTCGGCGGGGGGGTCCGGACCCCTCCGGAACCCCCGGCGGAGGGCTAAATACCCCGCGGACGGGTGCGCCGCTCCATGGACCTCGAGGCCCGGGCCGAGGTGATCGCGCGGAACACCGAGGAGGTCCTCACCCCCGACGAGCTCCGGGCGCTCCTCGAGCGCGAGGCGCGGCCGCGGGCCTACGTGGGGTTCGAGCCGAGCGGGCGGCTCACCGTCGGCCACATGGTGCTGGCCCGGAAGATGCGGGAGCTGCAGGAGGCCGGTTGCGAGCTCACCGTCTTCCTCGCCGACTGGCATGCCTGGATCAACGACAAGCTGGGCGGCGACCGGGACCGGATCGCCGCGGCGGGGCGGTACATGAAGGAGGCGTTCGTCGCCCTCGGCGTCGACGGGGCGGCGGCCCGGTGGCGGTGGGCCCACGAGCTCACCGACCACGCGGGCTACTGGCAGCGGGTCCTGACGATCGCCAAGGGCACGAGCGTCGCCCGGACGAAGCGGGCGATGACCGTGCTCGGCCGCTCCGAGGAGGAGACGTCGCTCGACACGGCCAAGCTGTTCTACCCGGCGATGCAGGCGGCCGACATCTTCGAGCTCTCCGCCGACATCGCCCTCTCCGGGCTCGACCAGCGGCGGGCGCACGTGCTCGCCCGGGAGGCCGCCCACGCGGCCCATTGGCCGGTGCCCGTGGCGGTCCACACGCCGCTCATCTCCTCGCTCCGCGGGGGGGGCCGGATGGACCCCGCCGCCGGGGCGCTCGAGCACAAGATGTCGAAGTCGGACCCCTTCAGCGCCATCCTGCTGCCGAGCCCGAAGGAGCTCATCGAGGAGAGGATCCGCGGGGCGTTCTGCCCGGCGCGCGAGGTCGAAGGGAACCCGGTCGTCGAGATCGCCCGGTACCTGCTCTTCCCGGCCCGCGGCGGGCTCACCGTCCCGCGGGAGGCCCGGTTCGGCGGCCCGCTCCGCTTCGAGAGCCCCGACGAGTTCCTCGCCGCCTGGAGGGCCGGCGGCCTCCACCCCCAGGATCTCAAGGGCGCCGTCGGCCCGGCGCTCGCCGAGCTCGCGGCTCCCGTGGCGGCGCATTTCGAACGCCATCCCGGGACGCTCGCCGACTGGGCCCGGGCCGCCGGACCGGCTCCGCAAGGCTAAATACGGGGCCCCCTACCCCGCCTCTACCCGTGAGCCGAGGACCCCCGGGAACGGGGGAACCGCTGACGCGAGGTACCACCATGGCACGACCCATCTACGTCCGGTTCGAGACTCCCGCCGAAGTGGCCGACAAGGCGCTGCAGCTCGTGCAGATCGCCCACGAGACCGGAAAGATCCGGATCGGCACGAACGAGGTGACCAAGTCGAGCGAGCGGAGCGAGGCGAAGCTCGTCGTCATGGCCGAGGACGTCGATCCCGCGGAGATCCTGGTGCACATCCCGATGCTCTGCGAGGAGAAGCGGATCCCGTACGTCTACGTCCCGAAGAAGCTCCGGCTGGGCGCGAGCGCCGGATTGTCGAAGGGATCGGCCTCCGTCGCCGTGATCGAGCCCGGCGAGGCGAAGGCGCTCCTCGAGGAACTCGCCCAGGCGTTCGCCTCGCTCAAGGCGTAACCGCGGTTCCGCACGGCCGGTAGGGGGGGACGATGGCGGAGGACAAGGGATCGCCCGCGGAGGTCGTCGAGCTCGTCGGCCGCACCGGCATGGCCGGGGAGGCCACCCAGGTCAAGGTCCGGGTGCTGGCCGGCCGGGACCGCGGCAAGATCATCACCCGCAACGTCACCGGTCCGATCCGGATCGGCGACCTGTTGCTCTTGCGCGAGACCGCCCGCGAGGCCCGGAAGCTGTCGGTCCGCTAGGGGAGGGGAAGCCGGATGGTCATCAAGCGGCAGTGCTCCTTCTGCGCCGGGGAGATCGAGCCCGGCACGGGGCTCATGTTCGTCAAGCGCGACGGTTCGGTCTACCACTTCTGTTCCGGTTCCTGCCGCAAGCAGCAGATGGTCCTCGGACGGGTCGGCCACCGGGTGCGTTGGACCCGCGCCCACGCGCTCAAGCGCGAGCAGGCGACGACGGCCCGCGCGGCGGCCAAAGGACCGTCGCCCCCGAAACCGCCGGTGACCGCCGCTCCCCCGACGACGCCGGCGAAGGCGGCACCCGCCGCCCCTCCGCCGGCCCCGAAGGACGCGGTCGCCGCCCCACCGACGAAGGCGGCGGCCCCCGCCTCCGCCCCGAAGGGGGACGACCGCCGCCCCTCCCCGAAGGGAGGGGCCGCCCCGTCGAAGGCGCCGGCCCCCGCCGCGAAGGCCGGC
>JAJZDH010000020.1 GCA_021828665.1 Thermoplasmata archaeon | reverse complement strand
AGAGGGAGGGCCGGGCGGCGCGGTGCGGGGGACGGCCCCCGGCTTCACCAGGCGCCGCGGGCAGGGGGGCCCCCCGCTCCCGCCGTGGCCCGCCAACCGGCCCCGGCTCCGGAAGGCCAGAGGGTCCACCGGGCCGCCCTCCCCACCGCAGCGCCGCCGCCCCCGTCATCGTCCGGCCTTCCCGGTGGGGATCCCCGTTCGCCTCCGGCCGCGCCGGGCCGGCGATCGCCCACACCCCCTTCCGCCGGCGATCTCGCAGAGGCCCGTCCCCGAGGACCGGAGGGGTCCCCCCGGAACCGGTCGGGGATGGACCCGGGTTCGGGAGCCTCGCCGCCGGGTCCGGCGGCCGGCCGGGGTCGGAAGGCCGCGAAGCTCCTTTCCGTCCGTCGGTCCTTCCCGGGACCGATGACGGCCCCCGCGCTCCGCCCCGTGGCGCGCCACCCGGCGCTCCTCCTGCCGGGCGGGCCGTTCGGGCCGACCGAACTCGCCGTCGCCGACCTGCACCTCGGGCTCGGCGCCGTCGGGGTCCACGGCGGAGGGCTCGCCGGACCGATCGCCGAGGCGATGGTCGACGAGCTCCTCGGGATCGCGGCCGGCGAGCGGGCCCGGGGGGTGGTCGTGGTCGGCGATGTCAAACACCCGATCGTCGGAGCCCCGCCGCCGGTCGGACGGCTCCTCTTCGGCTTCTTTTCCCGGCTGCTCGACGACGGGCTTGAGGTCCGGGTCATCCCCGGAAACCACGACGCCGGCCTCGCCCGCCACCTGCCACGGGAGGTCGAGCTCTTGCCGGTGGGCGGCCTGCTCCGTGGCCCCGTCGGCCTCTTCCACGGCCACGCCCACCCCGCCCCGGCCCTTTCCGCCGCCCGGACGCTGGTGGTCGGCCACCTGCACCCGGGATACCGGCTCGCGCCGGGCCGTTTTCCCGGCGACGGCAAGCAGCGTTGCTGGATCCGGTCGACCGGGCCCCGGGGACCCGACCGGCTGAACGGTGGCCCGGGGATCAAGGCCCGGGAGGTCATCGTGCTGCCCGCCTTCAATCCCATCTCGGGGATCGAACCGCTGAACGACCGGCGGCCCGCCGCCGGCCGCGCCTTCCTGCTCGACCGCTACCTCGCGCCGGGGCGGAGCCGGGCGTACCTCCTCGACGGGGCCGACCTGGGGGAGCTCTCGCTCGCCCGCGGCGGCGACCGGGTGGGGGCGCCCCGCCCGGTGGCTACGGGACCGGCTCCGGAGCCCCGAAGGCGTCGGGGATCTCCCCGGGATCGGTGATCGGGGACCGGCACCGCATCCCCCGGCAGACCAGGGCGCGGGCGGCCCCGGCGCCGACGCCGGAGGCCGCGATCTCCTCGGGCAGCGAGAACGGCGCGGGCGGGCGACCGCGGAAGGCGTAGCCGAGCGGGCTGTAGGAGCGGACCGCCGCCCGCCACAGCCGGTCGGCCACCGGACCGGTGCCCTCGACCACGAGGCGGGCCGCCGGCAGCTCCCCGAGGCCGTCGGCGAGCGCCGATCCGGCCGCGAAGAGCCCGGCGGACCCCAGCCGGCCGGCGAGCGCGCCCGCCAGGGCCCGCCCGGCCTCCCGGAACCGCTCGGCGCCGGTGAGGGCGGCAAGCTTGACGAAGGTGAGCGCGGCCGCCGCATTGGCCGACAGGTGCGGCGTATCTTCGAGCGGATAGGAAGGTTCGGGGACCGACCCGACGGCGGGGCCATCGTAGAGCCGGGGCGCCAGGTCCCGGAGACGGCCCTCCTCCCCGCGGAACTCTTGGAGCATGAGATCCGCGAGCGCCTCGGCCACCGCGAGGTAGTCGGGCCGGACCGCCACCGCCGCGAGCTCGGTGAGCCCGAGCGCGAACTCCGCCTGGTCCTCGAGGAGCCCGAACCCGTGGGGGCCGCCCGGCCCGATCCGGTGCGCGATCCCGAGCTCGCTCCGGTACCCCTCCCGCAGGAACCGGTCGGCGGTCCGGCGGGCCTCCTCCACGATCGAGTCGTCCTCGAGGAACTGTCCGGCGAGCGCGAGCGCCCGGAGGTAGACCCCGTTCACGCTCGCGTAGAGGGCCCGGTCCACCGTCGGTGTGGCCCGCCGCTCCCGTTCGGCCCGGAGCTTCGCCTGCCCCGACCGGAGCAGCGCCGCCGCCCCGTCGGCCCCGATCCGGAGGCCCTCCGCCGCCTCGGCGAGCGGGAGGCAGCGGTACAGCACGTGCCGCTCCGGATCGTGCGGCATCTGGCCGGCCACGCCGACACCGTAGTACCGGGTCAGCAGCCGGTACTCGTCGGGGGAGAGTGCCGCCCGAAGCTCCTCCTTCGACCAGGTGAAGTACCCCCCGTCGTCGCCGGGGGCGTTGTCGGCATCCTGGCTCGTGCCAAACCCACCCGCCGGATCCCCGAGGACCGTTCGGCTCCACGCCACGGTCTCCCGGATCACCTCGGAGAAACGGGGGAACCCGAACCGCCGGGCGCCCAGGACGTACGCCTCGAGGAGGGCCGCGTTGTCGACGGCCATCTTCTCGAAATGCGGGATCTGCCAGCCTTCGTCCACCGAGTACCGGTGGAAGCCTCCCCCGAGCTGGTCGTACATCCCGCCGTCGGCCATCTTCTCGAGGGTGAGGCGCGCCCGCGCGGCCGGCCCCGGGTCCCCCGTCCGGCACGTCTCGAACAGGAGGAACTGGATCGCCGTCGGGTGGGGAAACTTGGGGGCGTGGCCGAACCCGCCGTGGACCGGGTCGGCGCGGTGGGCGAGGTCGTGGGCGACGCGGGAGAGGAAGCGGTCGGTCCCGGCGCCGGAGGTGGCCGGGGCTCCGGAGGCCGCGGAGCGGGCGAGCGCCTCCCGGACCGCGCGGGCGTTCTCCTCGATCCGCTCCGGCTCCTCCTCCCAGAGCCGGGTCACCTCCGCGAGCACCCGCCGGAACCCCGGTCGGCCGAGGCCGTCCCCGGGGGGGAAGTAGGTGCCCCCGAGGAACAGCCGCCCCTCGGGGGTGAGGAACGCGGTGAGCGGCCAGCCGCCCTCCCCGGTGAGGATCGCCACCTCGCGCTGGTACCTCCGGTCCACCTCCGGGTGCTCGTCCCGGTCGACCTTGATGGCCACGAAGGAGGCGGCGAGGCGCCGGGCCACCTCGGCGTCCGCGTAGGTTCCCTCGTCCATCACGTGGCACCAGTGGCACCAGACCGCCCCGATGTCGAGGAGGATCGGCCGGTGGCGCCGGGCCGCCTCCCGGAACGGCTCCGGCCCCCACGGATACCAGGCGATCGGCTGGCCGGCGGCACCGCGGAGGTAGGCGGAGGCGGCGCCGGCGAGGCGGTGCGCTGCGGCGACGGTGGGCGGCTCCGGTTCGCCGGTCGCGGGCACGACGGCGGCACCGCCACCGGGCAGAAAACCTCTCGGACCGGCCGGCGGGCGGTCGCCTTCGGTCGGAGCCGCCCGGGAGCCCCCCGCGGGCCGCCCGGAGCGGCCGCTCCCCGCCCCGGCCCCGGAGCCGGAGCGGCACCGTGACTGTTTATATGCACCGGCAAACTCCCCCCGCCGACCCATTCGGAACACCATGGAGATGCAACCGGGCCAGATGGCCTACGATCGGGCGATCACCGTCTTTTCCCCCGATGGGAGATTGTTTCAGGTCGAGTATGCCCGGGAGGCGGTGCGCCGGGGCGCGACCACGGCGGGGGTCGTCTTCGCGGACGGGGTCGTCCTCGCCGCCGACCGGCGGATCCCGAACCCGAACCTCGCCGAACCGGCGAGCCTCGAGAAGATCCACGCCATCGACGAACACGTGGCCTGCGCGACGGCCGGGCTCGTGGCCGACGCCCGGGTCCTCATCGAGTTCGCCCGACTCACCTCCCAGATCAACCGGGTCACCTACGCCGAGCCGATGCCGGTCGAGCTCCTGGTCCGGAAGATCTGCGACTACAAGCAGCAGTACACCCAGTTCGGAGGGGTACGGCCGTTCGGCACGGCGCTCCTGGTCGGGGGGATCGACGAAGGCGGCGTCCACCTGTTTGAAACGGAACCTTCGGGGTCGCTGACGAGCTTCAAGGCGACGAGCACCGGCGGGAACAAAGGCCCCGTGATGGAACTCTTCGAGAAGAAGTACGCGCCGAATCTCGACGCCGACGCCGCGATCCTGCTCGCCGTGGACGGCATCCGGCAATCGCTCGAGGACCCCCAGACCCTCGGCCAGATCGAGGTCTGCACCATCACCGAATCCGGCGGCTTCCGTCGGCTGACCGCCGAGGAGGTCCAGAAGTACTCCCAGAAGCTTCCCCCGGCGCCGGCGCCCGCCTCCGGAGCCCCGCGCTCCGGCCGCTCCTAGGGCGGGAGGCTTCGGGAACCGGGGGAGCCCGGAGGGCTCGCGGCGCACCATGGTGACGGTCGAAGAGGCGGTGGTGGCGCGCTGGGACCACAACGGCTCCCGGTTCGAGGTCCTGGTCGATCCGAAGGCCGCCCAGGAGGTGAAGGACGGGAAGGCGGTGGACCTCTCCGACAAGCTCGCCTTGGACCACGTCTTCAAGGATGCCCGAAAGGGCGACAAGTTCTCCGAGGAGCACCTCGAGAAGGTGTTCCACACCCGTTCCGTGCCGGTCATCGCCCTCGAGATCGTCCGCAAGGGCGAGGTCCAGGTGACCACCGAGCAGCGCCACCGTCTCGCCGAGGCGAAATGGCGGCACATCGTCTCCGAGATCGCCCGGAACGCCCTCAACCCCCAGACCGGGGCCCCGCATCCCGCGGCCCGGATCGAGGCGGCGATGCGCGAGGCCAAGATCCATATCGATCCGTTCCGGCCGGCCGATGCCCAGATGGAGGAGGTCCTCGGGAAACTCCGTCCGATCCTCCCGATCCGCCTCGAGACGGTGCGGATCCGGATCACGGTCCGCGGCCAGGACTACCCGAAGGTGATCGGGGATCTGAAGGGGCTCGGCAAGCTCGGCGAGGAGAGCTGGCTCGGCGACGGCTCCTGGTCGGGGGTCCTCGAAATCCCGGCCGGCGTGCAGACGGAGCTGTTCGAGAAGCTCAACGCGCGGACCAAGGGAACCGCCGAGACGGCCCGGGTGACCTGACGCGCTCCCGCACCGTCCGGGGCGTCCGACCGGTCCCCCCGGAGCGCGCGGGGGTCCGGGTTAAATATCCGGGTTCTGTCGCGGCGCCCGGTGCAGTACACAAAATGGGCAACGGTCATCGGTCCCGCCACCGGGGGCAGGGCCGCGAGGGCGCTCCCTCGCACAGCAGCCGCAGCGATTCCGCGCGCACACTAGTCCTGCCGGGGGAGGAACTCCCCTCGCGGGGGCTGGGTCCGGGTCCGGGGACGTACCGCGTCAACGGCCGCATCTACGCGAGCGTGCTGGGGCTCCTGCAGACCCAGCCGCCGTCGGTCCGGGTCGCTCCGCTCGCCGGCCGGTACATCCCCCGGGCGCGCGACACCGTGATCGGCATCGTGACCGATGTGCAGGGCACCTTCTGGCTGCTCGACATCGGCGCCCCCCGGTGGGCCCCGCTCCATATGACCGGCACCCCCTGGAAGATCGATTTCGGGGAGACCCAGCAGTATCTGCGGGTGGGGGACGCGGTGGTGGTCGCCGTCGAGCAGATCGAGAACACCGGTCGGATCGGCGTGACCATGATCGGCGACGGGCTGGGCAAGCTCGAAGGGGGTACCCTCGTGAGCGTCTCCCCCGCGAAGATCCCGAGGATCATCGGGAAGGGCGGCAGCATGATCCAGATGATCCAGAAATCCACGGGATGCACCCTCGTCGTGGGCCAGAACGGCCGGATCTGGCTCGATGGCCCCGACGACGGCATCGTGGAGGTCCGGTCGGCGATCCGGCTGATCGAGGAGGAAGGCCACCGCCGCGGGCTCACCGAGCGGGTCCAGGCGTTCCTCGACCACGGCTCCGGCGCCCCCCGGGGGCCCAAGGGACCCCCCCCGACCGCCCCGTGGGCGGCGACGGCCGAAGCTCCCGAGCCGGACCCGGCGGAGGGCCCGGAGTCGGAATATGATTTTCCAGAGAAGGATGTGAATTAGTATGGGAAGCGTAGGCGCCAAGGAGATTCCCGAGCTCATCGGAGCGGACGGACGGCGGATCGACGGACGGCGGCCCGACGAGCTCCGGCCGATCCGGATCGTGGCCGGCCCGCTGCACCGGGCCGACGGCTCGGCGTTCGTGGAGTGGGGCGACAACAAGGTCATGGCCGCCGTGTATGGGCCGCGCGAGGTCCACCCGCGGCACCTGCAGCAGAACACCAAGGCCATCGTCCAGTGCAAGTACAACATGGCGGCGTTCAGCGTCGACGAACGCAAGCGGCCCGGCCTCGACCGCCGCTCCCAGGAGATCAGCAAGGTGATCGCCGAGGCGTTCGAATCGGTGGTCTTCTCCGAGGAGTACCCCCGGACGAGCGTCGACATCTACATCGAGGTGCTCCAGGCCAATGCGGGCACCCGGTGCGCGGGCCTCGTGGCCGCCTCGGTGGCGCTCGCGGATGCCGGGATCCCCATGGTCGACCTCCTCCCGGCGGTGGCGGTCGGCAAGGTGGCGGGCCGGATCGTCCTCGACCTCAAGAAGGAGGAGGACAATTACGGCGAGGCCGACCTGCCCATGGCGCTCGTCCCGCAGTCCGGCCGGCTGGTCCTGCTCCAGATGGAGGGCCACATGACCCGGCCGGAGCTGGGGGAGGCGCTCGACCTGGGCGTGATCGGCTGCCGGAAGATCTACGACGTGATGAAGCAGGCGCTCCGGGACCGCTACGCGGCCGGCAGCGTCGTCTCGGGCGCGGCGTTCTCCGCCGCGGGGGTGGCTCCATGAGCGAGGAGGTCACCGCCGAGATCCTCACCACCCACATCCTCGAACTGGCCCGGTCGGGCCGGCGGCTCGACGGGCGGCGGCCGGAAGAGTACCGGCCGGTGTCCATCGAGTTCGGATTCGTGACCAGCGCCGATGGCTCGGCGCTCGCCCGGATCGGGGAGACCGCCGTCGTCTCCGGCATCAAGCTCGAGCCCGGCAAACCGTTCCCCGACACCCCGAACGCGGGGGTGCTCACCACCAATGCCGAGCTGATCCCGCTCTCCTCGCCCACCTTCGAGCCCGGGCCGCCGCACCCCCGGGCCATCGAGGTCTCCCGGGTCGTCGACCGCGCGGTCCGGGCCTCCGAGGCGGTCGACCTGAAGCGGCTCTGCATCGCCCCGGGCGAGAAGTGCTGGACCTGCTTCGTCGATATCCACGTCATCGACCACTCCGGCAACCTCATCGACGCGTGCATGCTCGCCGCCGTGGCCGCGCTCTCCCGGACCACGATGCCGTCCCGCCGGTTCGAGCTCGGGGAGGACGCGCCGCTCGCCCTCGCGCACCTGCCCATGGAGACGACCTTCTGCCGGCTCGGCAACACCATTGTGGTGGACCCCACCTTCGAGGAAGAAGGCGCGGCGCAGGGCCGCCTGACCATCGCCACGGACGAGGTGGGCCACGTGGTGGCGATGCAGAAGGGCCTCGTGGGGGCGTTCGCTCCGGGCGAGGTCAAGGAACTGGCCGAGGCGGCGTTCCGACACGGTGATAAGCTCCGGGAGGCGGTTCGGGGCGGGACGCGACCATGAGCAAGCGGACGAAGAAGGTCGGCAACACGGGCTGGATGGGCCCCCGCTACGGGATCCGGATCCGCCGCCGGGTCCTCGAGATCGACCGGATCAAGATCTCCCGCTCCCCCTGCCCCCAGTGCGCCACGACGACGCTCGCGCGGGTGGCGAGCGGCGTCTACGAATGCCGTCGCTGCGGCAACCGCTTTGCGAGCGGGGCCTACCAGTTCACCCCACCGCCCCCGATCACCCGGACCGAGCGCGCCGCCGAGGAACCGACCGGGCCGGGCGCCCCCAAGCGTTAAGCGACCCGGAGGTCCCCCACCCCCCATCCATGTTCCGATGTATCCGTTGCGGGGAAGCGCTTCCCTCCGACGCCAACCTGTTCGGGGTCCGGTGCGACAACTGCGGCGGGAAGATCTTCACGAAGGAGCACCCCAACGTGAAGAAGGTCCTGAAGGCGCAGTAGGCCCGGGCCGGAGGGCGTTCGACCCCGACGCGGGGCGGCCGGTGCCCCGCCCCCGCGGGACCACGACCCATCCGCGCGGCCGGGGATCTCCCGGCGGGGAACGGCCGGAACGATCGGAGGCGGCCGGCCCGCGGGGGGTACCGGCCGCGCGGGCGGCAGTTCCGTCCATTCCCCCGACGGCCGGGCTCCGGCCACGAAGATAGGTTTTAAACCACGTCGGGAGCCTCGGGAGGTGTGCCCGGCCCGACGATCCAGTTCCTGGGCGGTGTCCGCGAGATCGGCGGGAACAAGATCCTGATCGAGGACGGGCCGGACCGGATCCTCTTCGACTTCGGCCCCTCCTTCGACCACCGGTACGAGGAGTTCTACCTCGACTACCTGAAGCCCCGGTCCACGAGCCCCGTCCGCGACCTCCTCGAGTTCGATCTCCTGCCGTGGCGGTCGGGGCTGTACTCCCGGGACGCGCTCGGGGGCCTCGAGGAGCGGTACACCGCCCCCTCGATCCACGGGATCTTCCTCAGCCACGCCCACTTCGACCACGCCGGCTACCTCGAGTACATCGACCCCGAGATCCCGGTCTACCTCGGGGCGGGGACCCGGACGATCCTCCAGGCGATCGAGGCGTCCACCCCGACGCGGTACGGCGACCACCCGTGGAGGACCTTCGACGGCGGGGAGTCGATCCGGATCGGGCACCTCGAGGTGGTGCCGATGCCGGTCGACCACTCGGTGCCCCACGCCTTCGGGTTCCTCGTCCGGACCCGGGAGGGGACGATCGTCTACACGGGGGACTTCCGCCAACACGGGCCCCGGGCCGGACGGACGCGGGAATTCCTCGAGGCGGCCCGGGCGGAGGCCCCCGCCGCGCTCCTCATCGAAGGGACCCGGGCCGGCCCCGACCCACGCCGGAATTTCACCGAGGAGGGGGTCCGCGCCGGGGTCGATCGCCTCCTCGCCACCCACCCCGGCCTGGTGCTCGCCGCCTGCTATCCGCGGGACGTGGACCGGTTGACCACCCTGTACCGGGCGGCGGCCGATTCGGGCCGGGACCTGATCGTCCCGTTCAAGACCGCCCACCTGCTCGCGGCGCTCGCCGGGGACCCGACGCTCGACGCCCCGGTCCCCGGCCGGGACCCCAATCTGAAGGTCTACCGGCGACCGAAGAAGGTCTACTACCGGTGGGAGCGGCCGTTCCTCGACGCGAGCGTCGACGCCTCCTGGATCCGAAGCCACGGCCGGGAGTCGCTCCTCCTCATGGATACGAACCAGCTCACCGAGCTCATCGATCTCCGACCGCCGGCCGGGACCCCCTTCGTGCGCTCCATGAGCGAGCCGTTCAGCGAGGAGGACCTCACCGACCGGGTCCTCCGGAACTGGATCGGCCACTTCGGCCTCGGGCTCGAGCAGTACCATGCCTCGGGCCACTGCTCCGGACCGGAGCTCGCCGAGATCCTCGCCGCGATGGATCCGGATCTAGTCTATCCCATCCACACCGAGCATCCCGAGGCGTTCGACGGGAAGGCGCGGCGGGTGGTGGCTCCGGAACGGGGCACGGTCTATCCGCTTCGCGGCCTCCGGGGGCCGGCGTGACCGGCGCGGCCACCCCCCCGCGGCCCTCCGGGGCGGCCGCCGAGCGGCAGCCGACCGGGGCGGCCCCCATCGACGCCCTCCTCGAGGGGGGCCTCGAGACCGACGGACTGACCGAGCTGTACGGCGAGGGGGGGACCGGCAAGACGGTCCTCTGCCTCGCCGCCACGCTCCGGGTGGCGCTCGCGGACCGGTGGGTCTGCTACATCGACACGGAGGGGGTCTCCACCGAACGGATCGAGCGGATGGCCGGGCCGGCGCTCGAGCGGGTCCTCGGCCACCTCCTCCTCGCGTCCCCCCGGTCGCTCGAGGAGCAGGCGGAGGCGGTCCGGTCGGCCTGCGCCCTCGCCCGGGACGGGCGCCGGCCGATCGGGCTCATCGTCCTCGATTCGGCCACGATGTTCTACCGGCTTGAGCTCGGGACCGCGGGCGAGGAGGAGGCGCGCGGATCGCTCGTCGGCCAGCTCTCCGAGCTCCTCGCCACCGCCCTCGCGCTCCCGGTGCCGGTGCTCTTCACGAACCAGGTCTGGCGGAACGTCGCCCAGGGAACGCTCGAGCCGCTCGGCGGGCCTTCGGTGAACCACCTGTCGAAGACGATCCTGAGGCTCGAACGCTCGAGCGGTGGATACCGGCGGGCGATCCTGGTCAAGCACCGGTCCCTCGGGGAGCGGGACGCCGCCTACCGGATCACCGCCCAGGGGATCGAATTCCCGGGTCGGCCCTAGGTGGCTCCCCGGATCGTCCGGAGCGGGCCGACCGGTCCGGCCGCCGTCGCGGTCCGCCCGCGCGCGGTCCGGGGGCGCTCGCCGGGCCGGGCGGCTACCCGGAGTAGTAGGCGGCGTCGTACGGTTCCGGCTTCAGTCCCCGGCGCTGCCGGACCTGCCCGACGATCTCGAGCTGGAGCTCCTGCGGCAGGACCTCGAAGCCCATGGACTCGGTGGCCCAGAGCACCTTGCCGGCGGTGGCGCTGCGGATGTCCGAGGCGAACCCGAACATCTCGGCGACCGGCACCTTCGCCACGATCGTCTGGAGGTCCCCCACGCTCGTCATGTCGAGGATCTCGCCCCGCCGCCGCTGCAGCTCCCGGGTGGCGTTCGCGAGGATCTCCTGGGGCACGTTCACGGTGACCTTCTGGAGCGGTTCGAGGAGCACCCGGCCGCCGAGGCACATCGCTCCGTAGATGCCCGACCGGGCGGCCGGGATCGTCTGGGCGGGACCGCGGTGGATGGAATCCTCGTGGAGCTTCGCATCGACGAGGCGGACCTTGAGGCCGTAGACCTTCTCGTTGGCGAGCGGGCCCCGGTTCATCGCCTCCTTGAAGGCATCGACGACGAGGTCCATCGTCTCGTTGAGGTACTGGATCCCCTTCGTCACGTCGAAGAGGATGTTGGTCCCCTCCACCGCGACGAGCCCCTTGGCCTCGTCCCGGTCCACCCCGAGCTCCACGAACCGGTTCACGAGCGTCTTCAGGTCCTTGAACGATTTGCCCTGGGGGATCTCGCCGTCCTTGACCGCCTGCGACACCGCCGCCGGGAGCGCCTCGACCTCGAAGTAGAACTTGTTGTGCTTGTTCGGGGACTTTCCCTCGAACGGGCCCCCGGGGGCCTTGACGGTCTCGCGGTAGACCACGATCGGCTTCGACGCCTGGATCTCCACCTTGTAATCGTTGATGATCCGGAACTGGGTGATCTCGAGGTGGAGCTCCCCCATGCCGCTCAGGAGGTGCTCGCCGGTCTCCGGGTTGATCTCGACCCGGAGGGAGGCGTCCTCCTTGGCGATCTTCCGCATCGTCTCGATGAGCTTCGGGAGGTCCGCCATGTGCTTCGGCTCGATGGCGACCGTCACCACCGGCTCGGAGACGTGCCGGATCTCCTCGAACGGCACCATGTCCGGCACGTTCGACATCGTGGTGCCGGCGAAGGCGTCGGAGAGCCCGATGACGGCGGCGATGTTGCCGGCCGTCACCTCCTCGACCATGAGCCGCTCGGGGCCCATGAAGAGCGAGACGTGCTGGACCCGGTTCTTCGCCTTCGCACCGGCCACCTGGAGCTCCATCCCCTTGACGATGCGGCCGGAGAAGACCCGGCCGGTGGCGATCTCCCCCGCGTTCGCGTCCATGGTGATGTCGGTGACCATGAACGTCGTCGGGCCGGCCGCGTCGGTGGCGGCCATGGCGCGCCCGATGGGGGAGCCGCTGTCGCCCTTCCAGATGTTGGGGATCCGGTACTTCTGGGCGTCGGCCGGATTCGGCAGGTGCTTGACGACCATGTCGAAGATCACGTCGTTGATCCGGGCCTTCTTCGCGATCTCCTTGGAACGGTCGGTGGAGACGAAGTCGATGATGTCGTTGAACTTCACGCCGGTCCGGAGCATGTACGGGACGCTGATCGCCCAGTTCTCGTACCCGCTGCCGAACGCCACCGATCCGTTCCTCGGGTCCACCGACCACGACTCGATGAACTCCTCGGGGGCCATCCGCCGGATGAGCTCGTTCACCTCGGAGATGATCGCGAGGAACCGCTTCTGGAACGACTCGGGGGTGAGCTTCAGCTCCTTGATGGCCCGGTCGACCTTGTTGATGAAGAGGACCGGCTTCACCTTCTCGCGGAGCGCCTGGCGCAGGACCGTCTCGGTCTGGGCCATGACCCCCTCGACGGCGCAGACGACGACGACCGCCCCGTCGACCGCCCGCATGGCCCGCGTGACGTCACCCCCGAAGTCGACGTGGCCCGGCGTGTCGATGAGATTGATGAGATACTGCTCCTTCTCGTACTCGTGGACGATGGTGACGTCGGCGTTGTTGATGGTCAGGAGCCGCTCCTGCTCCTGCTCGTCGAAATTGAGGTAGAGCTGCTTTCCCGCGAGCTCGTTCGAGATCATCCCCGCGGCGGCGAGGAGGTTGTCCGAGAGGGTCGTCTTCCCGTGGTGGATGTGGGCGACGATCCCGATGTTCCGGATCCGGTCGACCCGGCGCATCATGTCGGGGATGGCCTGCGCGAGTTCGCTTCGGATATGCGTCATGTTGATCTCCTCCCCGGGCCGCGGCCGCCGGCCTAGCGGGCCGACTGGGCGACCCGTTCGATCTCTTCCTTCCGGGCCACGGCGAAGCTGGTCTGGTCTCCCTTGGCCGCCAGGAGGATCTCGTCGGCCAGGCAGATCGCGAGCGCTTTCGTCGACTTCCGGGACGCCTGGATGGCCCCCTGGGCCAGGTTCCGGATCGCCACGCCCGCCCGCCGGGCGGGGGCCGAATCGACCGCCCGCGGCACGGAGATGCCGCCGAACTGGAGCCGGGTGACCTCCTCCCGGGGCGAGGCATTCTCGATGGCATTGACCAGGAGCTGCAGCGGGTTCGCCTTGTCCCGGCGCGCCATCTCCGCAAAGGCGATCCGGATCGCCGAGATCGCCTTGGATTTCTTGCCGGTGAACTTCCCGCCCTTCATGAGGTTGTTCGCGAGACGTTCGACCACGTGCATGTGGGTCTTCATGAACGGCCGGCCCGAGAGTTTCCCCTCGGTGTGCGGGCTGTAGATCGGGTGGAGGTAGAGGTAGGGCGCGAGGCCGGGGTCGTGGACCTCGATCCCCTCGAAGGAGTACTTGCCGAAGAGCGGGGGCAGCGCGAACGGCGGCGGCGGGGGGGCCGGCGCCCGCTTCACGGGCGGCTGGTTCGCGTCGGTCGGATCCTCGAACCGCGGGTCCGGCGCCGATGCCGGGGCGGGGGAGGTGGCGGGGACCACGGGGGACTCCTCGCTCATCGTTGCGGCTTCTCCTTGCGTCCCCGCACGAGTTCGTCGAGGGAGGTGCCGTTGACCTGGATGACCTTGTACCGGACCCCCGGGATGTCCCCGTACGACCGGCCCATCCGTCCCCCGATTCCCTCCACGAGGACCTCGTCGTGCTCGTCGATAAAGTTGATGGCGCCGTCCCCCACCGCGAAGGCGGTGACCTGACGGCCGTTCTTGATGAGCTGGACCTTCACGCACTTGCGGATCGCCGAGTTCGGCTGCTTCGCCTCGACACCGACCTTCTCGATCACGATCCCGCGGGCCTGGGGCGCCCCCTCCAGCGGATCGGAGCGCTGCTTGAGCCGAAGGGTCCGGCGCTTGTAGTAGCGGTCGGACCAGCGCCGGCGCTGACGGAGCGCGGCCAAGCGTCCGCCCGTGTGAAGTCCCGACGGTGGCGACATGACTCTCTCGAAGGGGCCGAGCCATCGGGGCTCCCTATTTAAGAATCGCCCAACCCGGCCGACGGCCGGACGGCGCGGCCGCCGAGAAGGGAGCCGCCGCGGCCGCGCCAACCCCATAAGCGGCCGTCCGGTCGGGGCGGACCGTGGAGACCGTCGACCTCTTCCTCCTCGGGGGTTCCTACCGGGGGTTCGGCGACGGGGTCGTCCTCGAGCTGTTCGGACGCGACCGGGCGGGGGCGAGCACGGTCCTGAGGTACTACGGGTTCGAGCCGTACTTCGAGCTCGTCGACCCCGCGCCGGGAGAGGTGGAGCGGCTGCGGAGCGACCCGGAGGTGGTCCGCCTCGACCCGATCTCCGTCTGGCTCCACGGCGAGGACCGGCCGGCGCTCAAGGTCACGATCCGGCACCCGTGGGCGGTCCCCGGGTTCCGGGACCGGTACCGGCACCGCCCTCCCGAGGCGCCCCCGGACGGCTCCGTTCCCGCGCCCCGCCCCGACCCCGACCCCCGGGACGGCGGGCCGGAGCCACCGCCGCGCGTGATCGCCTGCGACATCCCCTTCGTGCACCGGTTCCTGTACGACAAGCAGCTCGGCCTGACGGTCCGGTGCGAGGTGGTCCCCGAGCCCGAACCCATCCGGGCCCTGTACACGACGGAGCGGGTGCTCCGGGCGGCGCCGCCGGAGGGGTCGGACCTCCGGGCGACCGAACCGTTCCGGGTTCCGCTCACCTTCTTGAGCTTCGACATCGAGAACGCCATCCGGGAACGGACGATCTTCACGATCTGCGGGGTGGTGGAGCGGGACGGGATCCGGCAGGAGGCGTTCCGCCTCCAGGGGGAGGAACGGACGATCCTCACGGCGTTCTTCGAGACGATCCGCCGGACCGACCCGGATGTCCTCACCGGGTACAACATCGGCGGGTACGACATCCCGCTCCTTCTCGAGCGGGCCCGGGCGCTCGGCCTCCCGGCGCCGGCCGTCGGCCGCGACGGCGGGGAGTTCGACGATGCCGGCGAACGGCTCTGGCGCGTCCACGGACGGATCGTCGCCGATGCGTGGTGGGCGGCCCGCAAGGAGCTCCACCCCAAGCAGGAGACGCTCGACTACGTGGCCCGGACGCTCCTCAACGAGCACAAGCTCGACGTGGACCGGCGGAACATCTCGGCCGAGTGGGTCCGGGACCCGGCGGCGGTCATGGAGTACTGCGAGCACGACGCCTGGCTCGCGCTGCGGATCCTCCGGAGGCTCCGGTCCCTGGACAAGGCGGCCGACCTCGCCACGGTCGCCCACCTGCCGCTCGAGGAGGGGCTGAACGGCCGCACCTCCCTCTTCGTCGACGCCCTCGTGATCCCGAAGGCCGACCGGCGCGGGGTCGGCGTGCCCCCCAGCCGCCGCCTGTCGCGCGAGGCGCCCATCGAGGGCGGGTACGTGCACACGATCCGGCCCGGGCTGTACCACTGGGTCGTCGTCCTCGACTGCAAGGCGATGTACCCGACGATCATCATCTCCCGCAACCTCTGCTTTACGACCCTCGCGCCGGACCGGGGACCGACGATCTCCCCCTCGGGGGCCCGGTTCCTGTCGGCGGAGGAACGCCGCGGGATCATCCCCGAGATCCTGGAGGAGCTCCTCCGCCGCCGGGACGAGTTCCGGGCGCAGGCGCGGGCCGCGGCCTCCCCGGAGCTGCGGGAGTATTACGACGGGCTCCAGTACGCCGTGAAGGTCCTGATGAACTCCTTCTACGGGGTTCTCGCCTCGAGCTTCTACCGGTTCACCAACAAGGAGATCGGGGCGGCCATCACCTCGTTCGCCCGGGAGCAGATCACCCAGATCATCCGGGCGCTGGAGGCGGCCGGCCACGAGGTCGTCTACTCCGACACCGACAGCGTCTTCGTCACGTCGCCCACCCCGGGCCGGGAGGGGTCGGTGGCCTTCGGACAGGAGATGTCCCGGAGGTTCACGGCCGAGGGGATCACCTTCGAGTTCCAGTCGGTCTTCGAATCGCTCTTCAGCCACGGCGCGAAGAAGCGGTACGTCGGCCGGTCCGTCTGGCCGCGCGAGGAGACGGTGATCCGGGGCTACGAGAGCCGGCGGACCGACGCGTTCGACTACCAGGTCGAGGCGCTCAACGAGATCTTCGAGCTCCTCCTCCGGGGGGATATCGACGGGACGATCCAGGCGGCGCGGGAACGGGTCGCCCGGGTCCTCGAGGGCCGCGTGCCGCCCGAGCAGCTCGTCATCGCCCGGTCCGTCCGGGCCGAGGCCGAGTACAACGCCGCCACCCGGGAAAATCTGCCCTTCCTGCGGGTCTTCAAGATCCTGCAGGCGGAGGGGTACGACGTGATCCCCGGCATGAAGGTCGCCTGGATCGTCACCGACGGCCGCAAGACCCCCCAGCAGGTCGAGCCGTGGATCGCGGGCCGGGCGCTCGAGAAGCCGCCGGACGTGCAGTACTACGCGGACCGGGTGGCCCAGACGCTCGCCCGGGTGACGGAGGTGTACGCGTGGGACGCCGCCGCCCTCCTGAACGGCCGACGGCAGCAGCGGCTCACGGACTCCGAGGCGGATCCCCGGGCCGCCCCCGCGGCCCCGCCGTCGGCCGCCATCGGGCTCGATTCGCCGATCCCTGCCGCCCGGCCCGCCCCGCGCCACCGACGATCGACGCTCCAGGAATTCGACGACGCGGCGGCCGACGGCCCGTGAGCCGGTCCGGATCGGGGGATCCGCCACCGGCCGGGGGGCCCGGCCGCCCGGCGACCCCCTCGACGGCGAGCACCGCCCCGACCACGGCGACCGGAACCCCGGCGAGGCCGAGCGGCGGCGGCACCGAGCCCGACAGGAGCGCGGCGATCCCGAGGGTGAAGATCGGGATCGTGGCCATGAGGAGCGCGGGCAGGAGGATGCCGGCCCGATCGATGGCCGCGAAGAAGAGACGGGGCGCGACGAAGAAGCTCACGAGACCGGTCGCGGCGAGCAGGCCGAAGGCGGTGGGGCCGGGGAGGGCGAGCGACCCGGAAGCGGCGGGCAGCACCAGGGAGAGCGGGACCCCGA
>JAJZDH010000170.1 GCA_021828665.1 Thermoplasmata archaeon | reverse complement strand
CTCCGCCGGCCTCGCCGGTGGGGGGGGAAGGGGGGGGGCTCCGGTCGGCCTCCGCCCGGGGGCCGCGGGCGGCCGGGGGTCGCTTCGTGGGGACGCCGGGCCGGGGGGCGGTCGCCGGGACGCCCCGGACCCGTAAAGAGGCGTCCCGACCTGGCCCGGCATGGTCCTCCGCATCAAGGACATCATGCGATCCGAGTACCTCGCCGTTCCGCCGGACACCGACGTGCACCGGTGCGTGGCCGAGATGGTCCGTCGCCGGGAGGGGTTTGTCCTCATCCTCGAGGAGGGGCGGACCACCGCCGTCGCCACCGAGTGGGATTTCATGGAGAAGGTGCTCGCCCCCGGCCGGGATCCGCATGCGGTCCGGATCGGGGAGATTGCCTCCCGTCCCGTGAAGACGGTCCGGGCCGACGCCCCGACCATCGACGTGGTCGAGGCGATGGCCCAGCAGGGGATCCGACGGATGGTCGTCGTCGACGGGGAGCGCACCGTCGGGGTGGTGACGGCGAAGGATGTCTTCCGGGCGTTCCGGACGTACATGGATCGGGTCTCCTCCGATATCGCCCGCCTGCAATCGATGACGCTCTAGGTCCGCCGCGTGTCCGGAGCGGGGGAGCCGGGGCGCCCGGGGGAGCCCCCGGCCGCCGACCGGTACAAGTGGATCGCGCTCAGCACGACCACCCTCGGCACGCTCATGGCGGCCCTCGACACCAATATCGTGCTCATCGCCCTCCCGTCCATCGGTCGGAGCCTGCCCGGGACCTCGCCGTTCGACATCCTCTGGATCCTGATGGGATACTCGCTCATCACGGCGGTCCTGCTCCTCAGTCTGGGTCGCCTCTCCGACCAGTTCGGGCGTTCCCGGATGTACACCCTCGGGTTCGCCGTCTTCACGGTTGGTTCGGCGCTGTGCGGCTTCTCCGGGACCGGCTCGGAGCTCGTCGTCTTCCGGATGGTCCAGGGGCTCGGGGCGGCGCTCCTCCTCGCCAACGCGGCCGCCATCCTCACCGATGCGTTCCCGCCCCACGAGCGCGGACGCGCCCTCGGCGTGAACCAGATCTCCATCGTCGTCGGCGCCGTCACCGGCCTCCTCCTCGGCGGCCTGCTGACCGGCACCCTGGGCTGGAGATCCATCTTCTACGTGAACGTGCCCATCGGCCTCTTCGCCACCCTCTGGAGCGCCTACCGGCTGAAGGAACTGGCGGAGCTCGATCAGGTCCAACGGATCGATTGGGCCGGCAACGTGACCTTCGGCCTCGGGCTCACCGCCGTGCTCGCGGGGATCACCCTCGAGGCGCTGGGGGTGGTCCCCCTCGACACGCTCCTCCTCTGTCTCGCCGGCGGCGGAGCCCTCCTCGTGGCGTTCGTGGTCGTGGAGCACCGCTCGCCGCATCCGATGATCGATCTGAAGCTGTTCCGGATCCCGGTCTTCTCCGGCTCGAACCTCGCCATCTTCCTGAACTCGCTCGCCCGGGGCGCCTTCTCCTTCGTGATCGTCTTCTACCTCCAGGGCCCCCCCCGGTTCCTGAGCCCCCTCGCCGCCGGGCTCTTTCTCGTCCCGGTCTCCGCGGCGCTCGCGACCCTGGGCCCGGTGAGCGGCATCCTTTCCGACCGGTACGGCAGCCGGCCGTTCGCCGTGCTCGGGCTCCTGGCCTCGGCCATCGGATTCTTCCTCCTGGCGGGGATCGGCCCGGCGACCTCCTTCGAGGGGTTGCTGCCCGCCTTCCTCCTCATCGGCGCCGGCCTCGGGATCTTCGCCTCGCCGAACCGGGCCAGCATGATGTCCTCGGTGCCGCCCCGGAGACGCGGCGTGGCGGCGGGGACCGGGACCACGCTCATGAACGCGGGCAGCACCCTGAGCCTCGGCCTCGCCGTCCTCGTGCTCGCCCGCAACCTTCCGGCCTCGAGCCTGGCGGCGATCTTCACCGGGACGAGCGCCGAGGTGCCTGCGAACTTCTCCGCCGCCGGCTTCCTCTCGGGGATCCACCTCGTCTTCCTCATCTCCGGGCTCCTCCTGCTCGTCGGGATCGTCCCGTCCGTGCTGCGGCCCGACCCGGTCCAGCCTCCCGGGCGGGATCGCACCGCCGGTGGTCAGGATGACGGAGGCCCGACCGACGCCGGCCGCCGGCGTCGGCGGTCGTAGAGCTCGAGAAGGGCCACCGCGGCGACGCCGGCGGCCCCGATCCCTCCCAGCAGTTCCAGCTCGACGGGGGCGATGAGCGGCGCCGCCGGCGAGGCCGCCCCTCCGGAGAAGTCGATCGCCACCTGGGTGGGACCCGAGACGGTGAGGTGGCCGCCGGACGGCTGGGCGGCGTAGTCCCCGGGCGCGACGATCTCGTAGGCGACCGACCCCTCGGGAACGGAGGCGAAGGAGATCTCGCCGGAGCGGCTCGACTGGGAGGTGCCGTTCAGGATGACCCCCCAGGTGGTTCCGCCGGGGAGGCCGGAGGCGAAGAAGCTCACCGTGAAGCTGAGTCCGGAGGGCGGGCGCGTGGAGTTGTTGTTCGGCCCCGGGCCGGTGGCCGACCCGGGCACCACCCCCCCCGCCGGCCGGGCTCCGGGGGGCGCCCCGGCGCCCGGCGGACCGGTCGGGGCGACGGCGACGACGAGGAGCGCTCCGAGGAGAAGGAGGGCGGCGGCGGCCGCGGGGAACGACCCACGGGGCGGTGCGGAGCCGGGAGGGGCGATCACCGGCCCGGATCCTTCCCCGCCGTCCGCTCGGCGAACCCCGGGATCTCCGGGGCCACATGGAAGAACCCTCCCGCGGCCCCGCTGGCGGCGAGCCTCGGGGCCTCCTCGGCCCGGAAGCTGCCGTCG
>JAJZDH010000019.1 GCA_021828665.1 Thermoplasmata archaeon | reverse complement strand
GTCAGACCAATCGAGCGCGCACGATTCCTCACGATCTAGCTCCTGAAAGGGGGCGGACGGGTCGTCGCCCGTGCTCCGGAGAAATTAAAGGCTCCCTTCCCGTATAAAAACCCAGTTGTGGGTCGCGCGATGCCGGTCCGCCCCTCCGGCGCCCCCCCGACGCCGTTCGCACCGCCGCGACGGAGTTCGACCCCCGCCGGGAGGCCGACCGGCCGAACGGCCGCTCCGGCCTACGGCGTCTGGCGGACGACCACTTTTCCGAACAGGTCGGGCGATTCGAGCCGGCGGAAGGCGTCGGCGGCCCGGTCCCGTTCGAAGACGGAGTCCACGACCGGCGCGAGCTCGCCGCTCCCGAGGAGCGCGAGGACCTCCTCGAACTCCTTGCGGTCGGCCATGGTGCTCCCCCGGAGCGAGGCCTGCCGCCAGAACAGGAGGCGGAGATCGACGGGGGCGACCGGGCCGGTCGTCGCCCCGATGACCACGACGCGCCCGCCCCGGGCCAGCGCCCGGAGCGACCGGGGTACCGTCTCCTGGCCGGAGGGGTCGAAGATGAGGTCGACCCCGCGCTTGCCGCTCCACGTCCAGAGGGCGCGGTCGAACGCCCCATCGGCCGGGATGAGCAGGCCGTCCGCGGCGCCCAGGGCCCGGGCCCGCTCGATCTTCTCCGGGCTCCGGGAGAGGACGACGGTGCGGGCCCCCCGCCATCGGGCGATCTGCACCGCCGCCGTCGCGACCCCGCCGCCGGCGCCGATGAGGGCCACCGTCTCCCCGGGCGCCAGCGCCCCGACCCCGAGCAGCGCGCGCCAAGCGGTCTGGAAGACCAGAGGCACCGAGGCGGCCGCCTCGAACGGGAGCCGCTCCGGCTTGGGGTAGACGTTCGTCCGCGGCAGGACCACGTACGGAGCGAGGGTGCCTTGGGTATGTTCGCCCAGGATGCGGTAGTCGCGGCAGAGGGCCTCCCGGCCCCGGCGGCACTCGGCGCAGCTGCCGTCGGCGAGGCCCGGGTTGAGGAGGACCGGATCCCCCACCGCGACCCCCGTCACCCCGGGGCCGAGCCGGTCGATCCAGCCGCTGCCGTCGCTGCCGAGCGCGTGCGGCCGTTCCACCGTCACCCCCGGGACCCCGGCCAGGACGAACCGGTCCAGCCGGTTGAAGGCGGCGGCGGCGAGCCGGACCCGGACCTCCCCGGGCCCCGGCTCCGGCTCCGCGATCTCGATCCAGCCCAACCGCTCCGGCCCGCCGTGCTCGGAGAACCCGAACGCCTTCATCCCGCCGGGGGCTCCGTGTACGACCACCGGGACCCCGAGGCTCCGTCCTCGACGGTCACCCCGACGGCGCGAAGCTCCTCCCGGAGCCGGTCCGACTCCGCGAAATCGCCGCGGGCCCGGGCCCGGGCGCGGGCGGCCAGCACCACCTCGACCAACGGGCCGACCGCGCCGGAGGGGAGCGGGGGGCTCTCCCCGCCCAGCCCGAGGAGATCGGCCGCCCAGCGGTACGGCCGCTCCAGATCGAGGAGGGCGCCGATCGCGAACCCCGATAGCTCCGGAAAAATCGGGGCGAGCCGGCGGGACCATCCGAAGAGCGCGCCGATCGCTTCCCGGGTGTTGAAGTCCTCCGCGAGGAAGTCGTCCATCCGGTCCACCACCGCGGCCGCCTCCCGGGCCAGATCGGGGGGGAGCTCCCGCCCCGCCCGGTCCGACGGGGCGCGGGCGATCTCCTCGGAGATCCGCCGGGCCGGAAGCAGGAGCCGATCGTAGGCCTCGCCGGCCTCGTCGAGGCTCTTCGGATCCTCGAACTCGAGCGGATTGCGGTAGACCGCATTGAGGTAGTAAAAGCGCAGGACCCCCGGTCCGACCCGGTCGAGGATGGTGTCGAGACGGACGACATTCCCGAGGGATTTGGCCATCTTCTCCCCCTTCATCGTGAGCAGCCCCGCATGCATCCAGTAGTTCACGAGCGGCGCCGTTCCGGTCGTCGACTCGGCGAGGGCGATCTCCGCCTCGTGGTGCGGGAACTTCAGTTCGAGGCCCCCTCCGTGGAGGTCGTACCGTTCCCCCAGGAGACGCAGGGTGATGGCCGTGTCCTCGATGTGCCAGCCCGGCCGGCCGGGGCCCCACGGGGACTCCCAGGAGGGCTCGCCGGGCGAGGCCGCCTTCCACAGGGCGAAATCCTCCGGCCGCCGCTTCGCCGGATCCGGTTCCAGCCGGGCTCCCGGCCGGGGTTCGTCGATCCGGTTGCCCGAAAGCCGGCCGTACTCCGGGAAGGACCCGACATCGAAATAGACGCTACCGGCCGCGGCGTACGCGGCCCTCCGCTCCACGAGCGTCGCGATCTGGCGGAGGATCTCCGGCACGTAATCGGTGGCGAAGGGGTAGTGGTCGACCGAGATCACCCCCAGGCGGGCCATGGAGGCCCGGTACGCCGCGAAATGGCGCTCGGCCAGGAGGAGGGGATCGACACCCTCCTCGCCCGCCCGGGCGAGGACCTTGTCGTCGAGGTTGGTGACGTTCTGGACGTAGAAGACCCGGTATCCCCAGCGGCGGAGCGCCCGGGCGACGACGTCGAAGGTGACGGCGGTCCGGCCGTGACCGATGTGCGCCTCGGCGTAGGGGGTCATGCCGCAGACGAAGAGGCCGACCCGGGGCGGGAGGATCGGCACGAACGGCCGGACGGACCGGCTCATCGAATCGTAGACCCGGAACCGGCGCATGCGCCTAGACCCTCCGGAGGGCGGCCCGCAGCTCCCCGAGGAGGTCGGCCGGGTCCTCGATGCCGCAGGAGAGTCGCACGAGGCCGTCCGTCACTCCGTGGCGGAGCCGCTCGGCCCGGGGGACGCTCGCGTGGGTCATGGAGGCCGGATGCTCGATGAGCGACTCCACGCCCCCCAGGCTCTCGGCGAGGGTGATGAGGCGCAGGCCGCCGAGGAAACGGCGGACGGCCGCCGCCCCGCCCTTCATCTCGAAGCTCACCATGCCGCCGTACTGCGACATCTGCCGGGCGGCCAGCCGGTGCTGCGGATGGCTCGCGAGCCCCGGGTAGTGGACCCGGGCGACCCGGGGGGAGCGCTCGAGCTCGAGGGCGACCGCGCCCGCGTTCTCCGAATGGCGGCGCATCCGCACCCCCAGGGTCTTCATCCCGCGGAGGACGAGGAAGCAGTCGAACGGGCTCGGAACGGCCCCCACCGCATTCTGGAGCCACGCGAGCCGGCGGCCGAGCTCGGCCGGGCCGACCACCAGCGCGCCCCCCACGATGTCGGAGTGGCCGCCGAGGTACTTCGTGGTCGAATGCAGGACCACATCCGCCCCGCTCTCGATGGGACGCTGCACCGCGGGCGAGGCGAAGGTGTTGTCCACCGCGAAGAGCGCCCCGGCCTCCCGGGCGATCCGGGCCGCGGCCCTCAGGTCGCAGAGCCCGAGGAGCGGGTTGGTCGGGCTCTCGGCGTACACGAGCGCCGTCGGGGCCGCCCGGACCGCGGCGCGGATCCGCTCCGGCCGTCGGAAATCGACGTAGACGGGCTCGATGCCATACTGCCGGCGACGGTGCTCGAGGAGCCTCCAGGTGCCGCCGTAGAGGTCCTCGCCCGCCACGATGCGGGAGCCGGTGGGGAAGTGGTCGAGGAGGGTGGCGAGCGCTCCGAGGCCGGAGGAGAAGGCGAGGCCGACGGCGCCGCCCTCCAGCGCCGCCAGCGCCGCCTCCAGCACCGAGCGGGTCGGGTTCGCCGACCGGGAGTAGACATAGCCGCGGTTGCGGTTCGGAGCCTCCTGCGCGAAGGTGCTCGACAGGTAGATGGGGGTGTTGACGGCGCCCGTGGCCGGATCGGCCGGCTGCGCCTCGTGGACGAGCCGGGTGTCAAATCGCATGGGCTCCGCTCCGGTCCGAAAGGAACCGCAACAGGTCGTGGCGCGTGAGGAGCCCGAGGATCTCGCCGGAGCCGCGGTCCCGGACGAGGAGCGCCCGTTCGTCATGGAACCGCCGGACGATCTCGGCGACGGGGGCGTCCCGGTCCACCTCCCCGAACGGGGGTGCGAGGAGCCCGGCGACACTCCGTTCGGCGGCGTGGGGATCGCTCAGGACCGCCCGGAGCAACTCCTCCTCGACGAGGCTGCCGACGTTCTCCCGACCGGAGAGGACGGGCAACTGCCCGACGCCGTGGTGGCGCATCCGCTCCAGCGCGTCGCGCACCGCGCCGGTCGGCTCGACGCTCACGAGCGGCGGTTGGAACTCCTTGAGGAGGAGGATGTCGCCGGCCCGGGTCTCCTCGTCGAGGAAGCGGTTCTCCCGCAGCCATTCGTCCGAATAGAACTTGGAGAGGTAGCGGTCCCCCGAGTCCGGCAGCAGCACCACGACCTTCCGGCCCTCCGGGAGCGGCCGGGTCTCGAGCCAGCGCAGCGCCCCCGCCACCGCGGAGCCGCTGGAACCACCGACGAACAACCCCTCGGAGCGCGCGAGGCGGCGGGCCATCCGGAACGACTCGGCGTCGTCGACCTCGACAAACTCGTCGATGACGGAGAAATCCACGGTCGCCGGAACGAGGTCCTCCCCGATCCCCTCGACCTTGTACGGGGTCGCCCGCGGGAGCTCGCGGGTCCGGAAGTACGGACCCAGCACCGACCCCTTCGGGTCCACCGCCACGATCCGGACCGAGGGATGGTGTTCCCGGAAGTACCGGCCGATGCCGCTCACGGTCCCGCCGGTGCCGATGGTGGCGACCACCGCCCCCAGGTCCGGCCCCGCATCGGCCTCGATCTCGGGGGCGGTGGTGGCGTAATGCGCCCCCGGGTTCATCGGATTCTCGTACTGGTTCGGATAGTAGGCGCCGGGGATCTCCCGGGCCAGCCGCCGGGCCACCGAATAGTGGCTCATCGGATGCTCCGGGGGCAGCTGGCTCGGTGTGATGACGACCCGGGCCCCGTAGGCCCGGAGCAGCCGGATCTTCTCCGCGCTCATCTTGTCCGGGATCACGAACACCGCGCGGTAGCCCCGGACCGCCGCCACGAGGGCGAGGCCGACGCCGGTGTTCCCGCTCGTGGCCTCCACGATCGTGCCGCCCGGGGCGAGGAGCCCCCGGGCCTCGGCGTCGTCGATGAGCGCCGGCGCGATGCGGTCCTTCACCGAGCCGCCGGGGTTGAGGTACTCGAGCTTGGCGTAGATCGGATAGGGGAGGTTGCCGACCACCTTCGTGAGCGGGACCAGCGGGGTCCGCCCGATGAGATCCAGCACGGACCGGGCCGGCGGGCGGGGCATCACGGGGATGGTGAGGAACCCCGCGGCATAAGCGCTTGCCGGGGGGGCCGGAGGGCGGCCGGGCGGGGGGGGCCGGCACCCCCGGTTCGTACTGCGCCCATAAAGGCGGCCCACCGGTCGCCCCCTCGTGCCCCATCCATGACCGGACCGTTCGTCTCGCTCTCCGCGGCGCTGGTCCCGACGGCCATCGTCGTGGGGGTCATGGTGGTCGTGGAGGTGTTCCTCCTGGTCCACATCCTGCCCCGCCGGGGGCCCCCGCCGACGCTCGCCCACATGGTCGTGATCACGAGCGCCCTGCTCGGCTCCGCGGGCCTCCTCCTGTCCATCTCCGCCGCCTTCCTCGATTCGAACCTCAACTCGTACACCATCGTACTCCTCTTCTTCAATTTCATGATGCTGGGACCGCCGTCCCTCTGGCTCGTCTCCGTCATCGTCTTCCGGGACGATCGGGTCGACCCGCGGCGCCGCCTCTGGCCGATCGCCATCGCCGCGATGGCCACCTTCGCCGAGATCCTCATGGGGCTGGTCTTCGCGATCGGCGACGGGGTCTCCCTCGATCCCGTCCCGCTCGCCGCCGCCACCCTCACCTCGCCGTGGTTCCTCTGGTCGATGGCCGCCGCCATGTTCGCGCTCCTGGTGTGGGTCCCCTTCGACCGGTGGCTGCGGGGTCCGCTCGTCGGCCTGTCGGCCTCGACGGTGGCGGCGGCGCTGGTCCCGAGCTTTCCCGCCCCGGGGGCAGCGCTGATGGCGGGCATCATGGCCGTGACCTTCCTCGGGGTGTACCGGTACCGGGAGGCCGCCCTCGCCATCCCGCCCGGACGGGTCGTGGAAGTCATGGCGATCCTGGCAGCCTTCCCGGCGATGACCGTTGCCGGGCTCCTCCTTGCCCTCGTGCCGGCCTCGGGGGCGATGGTCCTGCTCTTCGGTGCCGTCATGACGGCGGTGATGGCGGGGGAGCTGTACTTCGTGGCCCGCTCCTCGCTGCTCCGGCTGGCCACCCGGGAGCCGTACGATCCGGGCCCCGTGCGAACCGCGGTGCCGACGGGAAGCCCGTAGCCCGGAACCCCACCCACGGGCCGGGACACCCGATCCCCGGACGGACCCCGGTTTCGGGGTTTCCCCGACCGGATCGTGAGCCGCCCGGTTTCCAGACGGGGATTCGCCGGCGGCGGGCGCCGCCGGGCGAGGCTCCCGGCGGCTTCGGGCGAGGGCCGGAACGCTGGGGGAGCGAGGGGGTGCCTCCCACCGAGGGCCGGGGCCCGTCCCGGAATCGGGAGCCCATCTTCGACCGGACCCGTCACGGTCGCCGCGGCCGGGGGGACCGGGGCCGACTCAATCGACCGGCCCGGGCGCGGCGGGGGCCGGAGGGAGGGCCGGACCGACGATCCGGACCGGCTGCGGGCCGGCCGCCGAGAGCAGCGCGAGCGCGCTCCGGGGACGGAGCCCCGCGACCAGGGTGAAGCCACCGAGGAGGAGATACTGGACGGCCCAGGAGAAGATCAGCGCCCAGCCGAGCACCGGAGAGCCCCCCACCCCCCCGGCCGCGGCCGGGACCCCGGAGGCGCCCGCCACGACATTTCCGAATCCGAACAGGCCGGAATCGGCCCAAGCGGCCGGCAGGTAGGCCAAGAGGAGGATCGCCGAGGCCACGAGGATCGTCCGGGCCACCCGCGCCGTGGGCTCCTCGGCGAGGAGGAACGCCCGGGTCCCGCGCGGGAACAGCGCCGCGGCCACGGCGAACCCGGCCACCGCCCCGTGGAGGAGGATCCAATCGGCCCAGGCGGCCGCGGGAGCGGTCATCGGATTGACGACCGTCCAGGAGGCCACCGCCGCCAGCGCCCAGGTCACCCCACCGAGGACCAGCCCCAGTCGGAGCGCCCCGCCCACGAGCGAACGGGCGTCCACGGCCGCCGGCTGCATCGCCGCTTCCGGCGCGGCCGCGGTCCGGTTCCCCGACCGGTAGAGCGCGTAGATCTCCACGAGCTGCTCCTGGGCGAGCAGGGCGACGTAGAGCACCACGATCTGGAAGACGCCGAGGTACCAATCGGCGGCCAGCACCGCCGATACGGAGGTCCCCGTCGATTGCGCGGCCAGCCCGATCCCCGCCGTGGCCGCTGCGGTCGTCGAGCAGCAGGCGCCGAGGGTGACCAGGGCGATGAGCACGGGCGTGAGTCCGGCCGTCGAGCTCACCGCCGCCGAGCGTCCCGCCGACCGGCTCCGTTCGCGGAAGAGTCGGAGGCCGAGGAGCACCGCGACGGTCATGCCGAGGCTGACGCCGGCGGTCACCACGACCATGGCGACGGTCGAGAAGTACGGAAGGACCAGGGTCGCATTGGGGGCGACGACGACCAGCGCCGGGAAGTTCCACCAGGAACCCCCTCCGGTGAGCACCAGGACGGTGGTGGTCCGCTCGGCGGTGGGGGCGAACTCGAGCATCCTCCCGACGAGGAGCGCGAGGAAGAGGTAGACGACCCCCACCGTGCCGGCGAGGAGCCCCGCGAACGGGGCGCGGAGCATCTGGCGGCTCCGCGCCAGGGTGAGGAGGGCGAGCCCGCGGCTCCCGCCCGAGGCGCCCGGTACCGTCCCCATCGTCGGCAGCACTCCCCTTCCGGGCTTATGAGCGGCCGGTTGGTATTCGCGCTCCGAGGGGGTGCCGCCCCGGTCGCGGCGGAGACCCTTCTCCACCCCGTCCGGCTCCGGTACCGACCGGTCCGTCCAGTCCGTTCCGTTCGAGCCGCGGGTATATGAGCGGTCCGGGGGTCCGGAGTACGGGATCCGCATGCTGGGCTCGCTGGAATCGGAGGTCATGGCCTCCCTGCGGGAGAGCCCCGACGGGTCGGCCCGTTCGGTCCGGCGACGTCTCGAGCAGCGGGGCGTCGACGTGGCCTACACCACGGTCGCGACGATCTTGAGCCGCCTGCACGCCAAGGGGATGGTCCACCGGCGCCGCGAACCGTGCCGGGGGGGGACCCGATTCGTTTATCGCCCGGTGGATTTTGAGCGCCGGTACCTGAGGGCCATGCTGCAAGGTGTCGTCGACCTCTTCGGTCCGGCCGGTGTCGTCCACTTGAGCGAGGAGCTCGAAAAGGTCAAACCCTCGGACCACCGACGGCTCCGCCGCCGTCTCGGCCTGTAGTCGGGAGGAGCCCACGGTGGCGGCCGCGTACTTCGGGGTTTGGCCCCTCCTGCCGGTCGTCCTCTGGCTCGCCTCCGGAGCCGGTCTTCTCGTCGCGTTCCGGAAGGCCACCTCGCCGGTCCTGCTGCGGCTGGCGGCCTCCTTCGTGGCGCTCTGGGCGCTCCTCGCCACCACCGCCCTCGTCACGGTCCTCTCGCTGGGAGGACCGGGCGCCGTCGGCCGCCTGCTCGCGGATCCCGAGATCCTCTTCGACGCGTCCCACGGGATCGACTGGGTGATCGGAGGTTTGGGCACGGTGGCGCTCCTCACGCTGGCGTTCTCGCTGAACCAGATCGTGGGCCGCGGCATGCTCTTCCTGCTCGGTCCGGAGCCCCGACCCTGGCCCGAGCGGCTGGGGCCGGCGCCGGAACGGACCCGGCTGCTGGCCTTCCGCTCCCAGCGGCTCGATGCGTTCTCGTTCACCCTCCTGACCACCGACCGCCGCCACCTCGTGGGCCGGGTCGAGATGATCCTGCTGTCGGAGGCGCTCCTCGCCCGACTCAGCGCCGAGGAGACGGAGGCGGTCATCGCCCACGAACTCGGACATATCCGGGACCTGGACGCCCGATACGTCACCTTCTTCCGCACCCTCTCCCGGATGATGCGCTGGGACCCGGTCCTCGCCTATCTCGCCTGGGCGATCTCCCGGCGGGAGGAATACCGCGCCGACCTGGCCTCGGCCCGGACGACCCGGAACCCGCAGGCTCTCGCGCGGGCGCTGCTCAAGGTGCTGGAGGAGAACGGACCCCCCGCCCGGTCCGCGGCGGTGGTGGGTCTCCTCGGGATCGGTGACCATCGCGGCCGGCGGGAGGCGCTCCTCCGCATCGAGCGGCTGCTGGACCTCGCGGAGTCGCCGGAGTTCCGTGCGGGGCGTCGCTGACCGATCCGCCCGGGCGCGACCGGGGCTCCCCGGCCGTCTCGCGGCCGCCGGGATCGGATTGCTGCTGCTGCTCCTTTCCCTCCCGATGGGGAGCTCCGGCCCGGTCGCTGCGGCCGTCCCGGCGCCCCTCCCCCCGACCGAGGGGCGCAGCTTCCTGCCCGCGCTCGCGGTCGCCCCGGTGGTTCCGGGAGGATCCACGCCGCTCCTCTTCTCCGTGGCCGACCCGCTCGACGGACCCCTCACGAACCTGACGGTGACGTTCTCCTTCTACGCATTCAATCCATTCCCGGGCACCGGGACGGAGCCGCTTCCGGCGACCGCTCCCGTCCTGTCGGTGGGCGGGGGGAACCCTTCCGGAAGCGTGACCGTCGCCCTCGGGACGCTGGGGGCGGGGGCGACGAACGCCTCCGCGCCGGTCGATGTCGCCGCGCCGCCGGGCACGCCGTCGGGGACCTACGCGCTCCGCGATTCCATCGGGTTCGACCTCGCGGGGATCGCCTACCGGCTCGCCTCGATCGGGAACTTCCCTCCCGCCCTCTGGCACAACGCGACGGTCCTCCCCAACGGCACCCCGACCCTCAACCTGACCCGGCTCGGCGTGGCCGGCGTGATCCCGGAGACCGCGGTCCTCGTGCAGAGCTCCGCCGCCCTCGACACGGCGCTGTACGCGACCCTCGGGGCGGCCGGCGTGCTGGCGCTCGCCGGAGCCTACGTGGCGCTCCGCCGCCGTGGCCCGGCGTCGAGGTCGGGGGCCCGGGGGCCGCCGCCCCGGGAGAGCCAGGCGCCGACCGCCTTCGGGAACAACCGAAGCAGCGAGGGGGATTGAAGGAGGAGCTGGCGGGCCACATGGGTGGGAAAATCGATATCCCCGAACGCCACGATCGACGCCGCCGTGCCGGCCTCCTCGAGGGCGAGGAGGAGCCGCTCGAAATCCTCGTCGGTGAGGCGGGTGAAGATCCGGCGGAGGTAGAATGCCCGGCGGAACTCCTCGCCCAGCTCCCGATCGAATCGACGGTCGTACTCGGATAAGCTCCGGGCATCGAGCGTCCCCGCCGAGAGCGCCGCATCGGCCACCTCCGCCGCGATCCCGGCGGCCCGCATCCCCGTGAAGATCCCCCCGCCGCTCAACGGCTTGACCTGCGCGGCCGCATCGCCCACGAGGAGGACACCGTCCGCCGTCCAACGGTCGAGGGATCCGATGGGGATCCCCGAGACCAGGAAGCCGACCGGACCGGCGAGCTCCCGTCCGAACCGGCGGCCGATCTGGGCCCGCAGCCGTTCGAAGTAGGTGCGGGCCGGGGTGCCGTCGGCGCGGGCGGCGATCCCGACCCGGGCCCCGCCTTCCGTGTCCGGGATCCACCACCCGAACAATCCGGGAGCGATCCGGTTGCCCAGATAGATCTCGACCCGATCCGGATCTCCGGGGGAGTTCGGGATCTCCGCCTCGAACGCCGGCAGGATCTCGATGCGGCGGGGCAGCCGGGCCGCCCGGGCGACGGCACTCGCGACGCCGTCCGCCCCCACCACCAGCCGGCACGCGATCTCGGAGCTCCGCCCGTCGGCGTGGGAGACCCGGGCCACCCGGACTCCCGGCGGACCGTCGCCGAAACCGTCGAACCGCGCGCCGGTGACGAACTCGGCCCCGGCGCGCGCCGCCCGGTCGGCGAGATCCCGGTCCAGCCGGGCCCGATCGATCACGTAGGCCCGCGGGTCCGGGGCCCGGAACGCGATCGACCGCAGCGAAGGGCTGAACACCGCCGCCCCGTGGACCGGCCCGAGGACCATCGCCCGGCTGCCCGCGAGCTGAAGGACCCGCTCCGACACGAGACCGGCGCATTGCACGGGGTACCCTACCCGGGGGTGCTCCTCGAGGACCCGGACGGCATGGCCGCGGCGGGCGAGCTCGTAGGCGAGGGTGGAGCCGGCCGGGCCGGCGCCGACCACGAGCACATCGACCGTCGTCACGGACGGGGAAGGACCCCCGCCCACCTTTAGCCCCTCCGCCCCGGTGGCCGGCCGCGGGAAGGGGGCGGGGGGGGCGGCCCCCGGCCGGCCGACCCGCGGACCCATCGCCGTTAAGCGGGGTGCGCCACTGGGGGCCGTCGTGGCCAAGCGGCGGTTCCGCACCGAGGACGATCCCGAAGGAGAGGCGCCGGCACCGACCGCGAGCGCCGAGGAACGGCGCCGGGAGCGCAAGCGGCTCCGCGCCCAGCGCGACTCCGGCCACCTGCGCGGCAAGGACCGGATGGGCCTCGGACGCCGGGCGCTGCTGTTCGGCCTCCCCGTCGCCGTGATCCTGGTGATCGTCGCCGTGCTGCTGCTGAATTCGAGCTCGCCGCCCTGCCTTCAACTCCAGCCAATCCCGGCGTCGAGCGGCCTCCCCGCCTTCCCGCCCGCCAATACGACGAATTTCGGGACCACCTGGTGCCCGTCGGCCACCTCGGTGCTCCAGACCTACCCGGTCCTGACGATCCGGATCAACGGAAACGTGGTCGGATTACCGAGCTCCATCGGTCGACGTACGAACTATACCTCCGGGGGAACCCCCTACACCTGCGACCTGCCGATCTCCACCAACACCCCCTCCCAGGGCGGCCTCACGGCGAATACCATCTACATCATCTCCCCGTGGCCGTATATCTACACCCTCGGGGACTTCTTCCAGGTCTGGGCGCAGTCGTACTCCACGGTGGATGTGAACAGCTCCTTCCCCAGCCAGCCGATCACGTACACCTCCACGGACCTCCTCGGGTTCACGCCCACCGCCTCCGACACGGTGCAGCTCTGGGTGGACAATGGGCCCTCGAACGCCGGCCCGAACCTCGACCTGGACACGCTCACGAACTCCAACAACGCCTATCCTTCCTGCCTGGTCTCGGTCTACGGAGACAACCACTCCGTCCTCCTGACGTATGGCCCGACGACCGTCCGGGTGGCGATGGGCCACGGCATGCCCAGCCCCGAGCTCGTGACCGGCGGGGGCGTTCCGGACCCGGCGCTCGAGCTCTACAACAGCCCGACGGCGCACCTCGGAACCCTCCGGACCGAACTGGCCCTCCAGGGGTTCGTGGAGGCCCATGCGCTCCTCTGGCTCACCCTCCGCGCCACCGCCTGAGACCGAGGGCCCCCCCGGCGAGCGCCATCGGCCGGCGCGATCGGTTTCCCGACGGGCCCACCTTCGGCAGGTCACGGCCGGCGCGGCCGGTGGGGAGCCCGTTCACGGCCGATCGGCACGCCAGGGGGTGGGGACCAGATCGGTCCGCTGCCGCGGCAGGATCCCCGACGCCTCGATGGGGACCGCGCCGCCGGCCCGAAGGGCGAGGAGACCGGTCCAGCCGATCATCGCGCCGTTGTCGACGCAGAGCGAGCGGGGCGGCGCGAACACGCGGCCGCCCCGGGACTCCACCATCGCCCGGACCATCCCGCGCAACCGCTCGTTGCAGGCGACCCCGCCACCGAGGACCACATCCTTCCGGGAACGGTGCGCGAGCGCCCGCTCCGTGATCTCCACGAGCATGCTGTACGCGGTGCATTCCACCGAGTAGGCCACGTCGGCGAGCGGGGACCCCTGGCGGTGGAGGGCGAGGGCGGCGGTGAGCATCCCCGAGAAGGCCACGTCCATGCCGTGGACCGAGTAGGGGAGCGGAAGGAGCTCGGTGCCCCGGAGCGCTTCCGCCTCCAGCGCCGGCCCCCCGGGGAAGGTGCCTCCGAGGGCGATCCACAGCTTGTCGAGGAAGTTGCCGATGCCGATGTCGAGCGTCTCGCCGAGCACCCGGTACCGGCCGGCACCGTGGACGATGACCTGGGTGTTGCCGCCGCTGGCATACAGCAGGACCGGATCGTCGAGGCCGCTCAGGATCCGGGCGATCTCCACATGCGCGACGCAGTGGTTCACGGGGACCAGCGGAAGCTCCCAGACCTGGGCGAGGGTACGGGCCACCGTGGCGCCGGCCCGGAGGCAGGGTCCCAGGCCGGGCCCCTGGGAGAAGGCCACCGCCGCGATGTCGCGGGGGGCGACCTCGGCCGCCGCGAGCGCGCGCGCGACGAGGTCGGGGAAGAGCTCCACATGGTGGTTGGCGGCCTCCCGGGGATGGATCCCCCCGGCGGCCGGCCGGTACATGTCCGAGGCCATCCCGAGGACCCGGGCCTCCTCGTTGACGATTCCCACCGACGCGGTGTGCGCCGTCGATTCGATCCCGAGCACCACCGCCACGATCCGAGCTCCTCCCTCCCGGGGCCCCGCCGGCGGATCACTCCGCGACCGATTCGACCCGGAAGTACACTCCCTTCCCGCGCAGCGCCGCCTGGACCCGGTCGGCGAACTGGAGCGACTCGGAGACCGAGGCGTCGCGGCCCCACTCGTAGACGAAGTCGTACCCGCCCTGATGCGGCCGGAACCCCATGCTCTCGAGCACGTCCGCCACCTCCGACGAGGAGGCCCCTTCGCTGTCGAGGGTGACCAACAGGTAGGTCCTCATGCGCTCCGCATCCCGAGATGGCCCGGGCGCGAGATAAGCTCGTTCCTTCGGCCGCATCGCCGCCGCTCCGCGGCGCCGCACCGGCCCGGGCGCGGGCGGTCACCGGCCGGCCCGATCCCCCGGTCGGGGAGGCGGCCGCCGGGGAGGATCCCGACCCCTCCCTCGCCGGACGGAGCGGCCCCCGTCCGGTCAGCCGTACCCTGGAGGGGCCTCTTCCGCGACCTCCGTGCCGGGGTTCCGGGCGTGGGCGGTGACGCGGACCGCGATCCCGCGTTCCATCCGCCCCATCTCGAAGGGGGCGAGCAGGAGCCGTCCGACGGCGAGGAGATGGTCGTCGGGGTCCACGAGGAGGGCGGGGCCTTCCGGCGCGAGGGAGGAGTCTCCCCCCCGGACGAACTTGGAGAAGAGGCTCTTCCCCCCGGCGACGAACGGGGCGGCATCGGGGTCCACGACGATCCGGGACCCGGGATACGGCACGGCCCGATGGAGCGCCTGGGCCCCGAGCCACGTCGGGCGCGGCACCGCGCCCGGACCGAAGAGGAAGTGGGGGGAACCGCCGAGCGAGGCGGAGCGGAGCCGTCCGGTCGACCGGGATCGCTCCGCGCGGAGCGGGCCGGCGAGGGAGGCGGCGTCGGTCCCGTACTGCCATTCGAGGAGGCCGGCGAGCTGGCGGGCGGTCCAGGCGTGGACCCGGTCGACGTTCGGGTCCTCCTCCGGGGTCAGCGGGGGTTCCGGCTCCGCGGGACCGGTCCCGGCGGCCGGCGCGTCGAACTCCTCGGGCCCGACCCAGCAGCCGACGGGGTAGACCTCGAGGAGCTCGAGCGGCACCGGGCCGACCGGGGTCGGGCACTCCCAGCGATAGGGGGAGCCGTCCGCGGCCTGCGCCGGCACCCCACGGAGCCCGTCGGGGGTGAGCGGCACGCGGTCGCGGAGGCGGTACGGTCCCCGACCGGCCCGGTAGCGGCCGACCCGGGCGAGGAACCGGATGACGCCGGGCCGGAGCGAGCTCAGCGGGGAGGCGGCGCGGAACGCCGGCCGGGCCACCGGCTCGGCGGCGACCAGGTGCCGGGCTCCCCGCACCACCGCCCGCAGCCCCGCGAGGAGTGCGGGGTGGCCACCGGCCCGGCGCTCGGCGAGCTCCCAGAGCTGGCCGTCCCGGATCGCCTGGCGCACCCGCGCCATCTCCAGCGCGCACATGAACAGGTTGTGGCGGGCCAGCGCCCGTTCGCGCTCGGCCGGCGGCCGGCCGGCCATCTCCTCGATCGGGAGCTCCCCGCACAACCGGCAGCCGCAGACCGGTTCCCGGATCCGTTCCAGCGGGACCGTGCCCTCGGGGAACATGAGGGCGCCGCGGCGGGCGAACTTGTGGTAGGAGGAGGAATCGAAGAGGTCGACGCCGAGCAGCGCCGCGAAGGCGAAGACCATGGGGTGGCCGGCGCCGAACAGGTGGACGGGGCGTTCCGGGGCGAGGCCGGGCCGGGCGGCGAGGACGGCCCGGGCCAGATCGGCGAACCGGTACTGCTCGAGCAACGGCACCACCCCGCCGATCGCCAGGAGGTCGGCGAGGGGGCTCGCCCCTTCGGCGCTCTCGAGCCTAAGCTCCGGGTAGGCGCCCCCCTGGACCGGCACCGCGAGGAGGCCGGAGCGGCGGGCCCGGGCGGCCCGGGCCCGCTCCAGCGTGCGCCGGACCCCCTCGGCGGCGGCGGCGGGACCGGCCGAGGGTTCCACGAAGATGTCGAGGACGGTGGCGATGTCCGAACCGATCCGGCCCTGGAAATCGAGGATCTCCTCGGGGCCTACTTCGACGGAGCCGTAGGCGTGCTGCTGGAACGCCCCCGAGTCGGTCATGACGGGACCGTCGAAATCGAGCAGTCCGTGGATACCGTCCCGTTCGGCCCGTTCGCGGATCGGCGGTGTCCGCCAGGTGATGTAGGAGGAGGTGATGACGCCGTCCAGCCGGAACTCCCGTCGGATCTCCCGGGGCGGGATGGTCTGGCGTTCCGGGTCGGGGTGGACCACCGGCAGGAGGGCGGGGGTCCGGATCTCCCCGTGGGGGGTCGCCCACCGGCCGAGCCGGCCGAGACCGTCCCGTTCGACCAGTTCGAAACCGGTCACCGCCCGTCCCCCGCCCGGGGCCGGGCCTCGACGAAGCCGGCCCGGATCCGCCCCAGGAGGTCCACCAGCATCTCCTGGGTGAGCTTGCCCGTGTTCGTATTGAGCGGGCTCGGATGGTAGGAGCCCCAGAGCAGCGGACGGCCCGGCCCCAACGAGCAGCAGCCGCCGTGGGCGAAGGGGACGGGGCTCCTCTCGGTCCCGTACCGGCGGGCCGCCGCGGTCCGGACGCAGTCCCAGGCGAAGCCCCCGAGGGCGAGATACGCGCGGGCGTTGGGGAGGAGGGCGATCTCGCGCTCGAGGAACGGCCGGCAGCGGTCCCGCTCCGCCGGGGCGGGGCGGTTGTCGGGAGGCGCGCACCGGACGGCCGCCGTGATCCACGCATCGACGTACCGGAGCCCGTCGCCGCGGTGGCGGGAGGTCGGTTGGCTCGCGAACCCCGCGGCGTGGAGCGCCCGGACGAGGAACGCCGAGGAGCGGTCCCCCGTGAAGATCCGTCCGGTCCGGTTGCCACCGTGCGGGGCGGGAGCGAGCCCCACGACCACGAGCCGGGCCAGCGGGTCGCCGAAGCCCGGCACCGGTCGCCCCCAGTACTCCTCGTCGCGGAACTCCCGTTTCTTCTCCCGGGCGATCCGCTCCCGGAAGGTGACCATCCTCGGGCAGGCCCAACATCCGACGATCTCCTCCCGCAACCGGGCGAGGGAATCGGCCGCCTTGGCTCCCGTCGGTCCTGCCTCCTCGGGGCGGGGACCCGCGCCGACGCTTAACGTGGACGGCGCGGACGATAAGAGGAGGGGGGCCCTGGGGACGGTGTGGGGGCGGCCGGGACCTCGAGCGCCCCGGCCACCCGCCGCGCTCCGAAGCCGCCCGGGGCCGCCGCCCCGCCGGTGCTCCTCGACACCAATGCGCTCCTGCTTCCGTTCCGGGAGGGGTTCCCGCTCGAACGGGAGCTCGCCCGGGTCGCCCCCGGGCGCGCGGTCCGGGTGCCCGATTCGGCCCGGATCGAGCTGGAACGGCTGGTCGCCCGCGGGGTCCCGGGGAGTCCGGCCGCCCTTGCCTGGGCGCTCCGTTGCGGGCGCATC
>JAJZDH010000018.1 GCA_021828665.1 Thermoplasmata archaeon | reverse complement strand
CCGTTGGATGGTCGTGACCGTGAGGCCGAGCCTTCGTGCCGCCTCTCCCGGGCGAAGCAAAATGTCCATCGATAGGACATGGAGTGTGGCCTATGTATCGGTTGCGCCATTAGCTGCTAAAGCCCTCAGCCGGCGGGCGGATCGATCTGGGCCTTCTGGAGCCGGTTCGAATAATCGATGAAGACCGACTTGATCTCGGTGAACTCGTCGATGGCCACCGACCCGGCTTCCCGCCCGCCGTTGCCGGTATTCTTCACGCCACCGAACGGCAGCTGGACCTCCGCCCCGATGGTGGGGGCGTTCACGTAGGTGATGCCGGCCTCCAAGTCGTGGACCGCCCGGAACGCCCGCTCGATGCTCGAGGTGTAGATCGAGGAGGAGAGACCGTAGTCGACCCCGTTCGCGATGCGGACCGCCTCCTCGTAGTCCCGGGCCCGGAGCACCGCGAGCACCGGCCCGAAGATCTCCTCGGTGGCGATCCGGTGCTCCGGCCGCGCCTCGAAGACCGTCGGCTCGATGAAATGGCCCCGGTCGAACGGAGGAGCGGTGAGCTTTTTCCCTCCGGCCCGGAGGAGCGCCCCCTCCTTCTCGCCGATCGCGATGTAGTCGAGGATCCGGCGTTCCTGGTCGGGGCCGCCGACCGGACCCATATCGGTCGCCGGGTCCAGCGGGTCCCCGATCCGGAGCCGTTGCACCCGCTCGAGGAGCCGCTCGAGAAAGGTGTCGTAGATCGCCTCGTGGAGGATGAGCCGGCTCGTGGCGGTGCACCGCTGGCCGGCGGTGCCGAACGCCCCGAAGAGGAGACCCTCGAGCGCCAGATCCAGGCGGGCATCCTCCATCACGATCATCGGGTTCTTGCCGCCCAGCTCCAGATGGACCGTCTTGATCCCCCGGGCCGCCCGGACGTAGATCTCCCGGCCGGTCTCCACCCCCCCGGTGAACGATATGCCCCGGATCCGGGGATCGTCGAGAAGGGCCCCGCCCACGGTCCCTCCGGAACCGGTGATCAGGTTGAGGACCCCGGGCGGAAGGCCGGCGTCGGCGTAGGCCCGGACCACTTCGGCGGCGCAGGCCGCCACGGTCGAGGCCGGTTTGAAGACCACGGTGTTGCCGCAGACCAGGGCGGCGGCGATCTTCCAGTTGGGGATCGACGTGGGGAAATTCCAGGGCGTGATCACCGCCACCACCCCCTTGGGTTGCCGCACCGTCAGGCAGAATTTGGAGGGGAGCTCGGAGGGGACCGTCTCGCCGGCGAGCCGTCGTCCCTCCCCTGCCATGTACTCGAGGAAGTCGATGGATTCCTGGAGATCCCCGCGGGCCTCCGGGAGGATCTTGCCCATTTCCCGGGTCACGAGCCGGCCGAGCGCCTCCTTGCGCTCCCTCAGGAGCGCCGCGGTCCGAAGCAGCAGCGAACCCCGGACGGGGGCCGGCGTGTCCCGCCAGGAAGGAAAGGCCGCCTGGGCCGCATCGATGGCCCCCCGCGCGTGGGCCGGGGTCGCGGCCACGAAGGACCCGATCTCCTCCCCGGTGGCCGGATTGAAGGTGGAAAACCGCGCCGCGGAGGCGGGCGTGGTCCAGCGACCCTGGATGTACAGGCCATACTCCGTTCCGGTCATGGGTTCCCGGTACGATCGGACGCGGGCGGCCTAGAAAAGGCTGACTCGGCCCGCGTCCGATGGGCCTAAGATTATAGCGGCCCCGCCCGTGGCCCCCCCATGGAGAACCACCTCCGGGCCGAGCTGACGCTGAGCGGCGCCCCGCCCCACGGCACGGAGGATCTCGCCGCATTCCTCCCGGAGCTCGCGCGGGAGACCTCGGCCCGGATCCTGGGAGCGCGGGGCACCGGGGGTCTCACCACCTGGGAGCTGGTCGGGGACCGTCTGACCCTGGTGCTGGAGACGGAGGGTGTCCGGCCCCACCAGCTCCTCCTCGCCCTCGTCAAGAGGATCGGCGAGGAGCTGGGAAGGCGCTGGAAGGTGGGGGTGCGCTCCCTCACCGTGCCGCTCTACCGCCTCCACTTCCAGCTGGAGGTCGTTCCGACCGCCCCGATCGGCCTGCCGTTGCCGCACCGCCTGCACCGGGAGGGTCCTTCGGCGACGCTGGAGCTCCTGGATCTCGGGGAGGAGGCGATCCGGGAGAACTGGGCCGACCGGGCCGTGGCCTTGCTCAAGGAGAAGGCGCGCCACCAGAGCTACGCCGGCAAGGAGCAGTACTGGGCGCTCCTCACCGCGAGTCCCCGTCGGGAGATGCGGACCGATGCCGATCCCACCGAAGCGATGCTGGCCCGGAACTGGATCCGGAGCGGCCCGACGAAGGGAAAATGGTTCCTGGGTCCGTCGGCGGCCCACCTCCTCCGCACCATGGACCGGATCGCCCGGGAGGAGGTCCTGGGGCCGCTCGGCTTTTCCGAGGTCGTCCAGCCCCACCACGATTCGTTCGATATCCTGCTCAAGACCGGCCATCTGGAGGGCCTCCCCGGGGAGTTCTACTACGTGGCCGAACCGAAGACGCGGGACCCGGCCGCCTGGGAACGGTTCACCGATCTCGTGAAGATCACCCGGAAGGTCCCCACGGAGGAGCTCGCCGGCCTCGTCACCGGGCCCACGGCGGTCTCCTGCTACGCCCAGTGTCCCACCATCTACTGGTGGTTGAGCGGGCGGACGATCGCGAACGACAGCCTCCCGCTCAAGGTCTTCGACCGCTCGGCGGTCAGCAACCGGTACGAGAGCGGCGGCCGCCACGGGCTCGAGCGGGTGGACGAGTTCCACCGCATCGAGCCCGTCTACGTCGGGACGAAGGAGCAGCTGCTCGCCCTGCGGGAGGAGCTCCTCCGGCAGTACGCCCACGTCTTCGACCGGATCCTGGAGCTGGAGTGGCGGACCGCCTGGGTGACCCCGTTCTACCTGCAGCAGTCCGGAGGGGTGGGCGTCGAGGATGCGGACGCGCGGATCAAGGGCACCATCGATTTCGAGGCGTACCTTCCCTACCGGGGAACCCGGGAGGCGTCCGAGTGGCTCGAATTCCAGAACCTGAGCATCGTGGGGGAGAAGTACACCCGGGCCTTCACGATCAAGGCGCAGAAGGGGGAGTTGTGGAGCGGCTGCTCCGGCATCGGACTCGAGCGGTGGCTGACCGCCTTCCTGGCCCAGAAGGGGCTCGATCCCCGCGATTGGCCGGCCCGGTTCCGGGAGTACGCCGGTGAGATGCCCCGGGAGATCCAGTTCCTGTAGGAGGGGCCGCGCCGGCGGCCGGGGGCGGGCCCCGCGGGGGTCGGGGGGCCGTCCCGGCACCGACCGGCGACCGGAGGCAGCGTGAGCCGTCAGCGGTCCCTCGAAGAGTACGTGGCGTCGGGCGCCGTCGACCCGGAGCCGGTCCCCCGCCGTCGACCGGAGCCGCTCCCGAACGTCTGGGAGATTCGGGACGGCCACGTCGTCCATCCGTTGCTCCGGCCGAACCTGATCCGGGCCCTCCCGTTCCAGCTGGACCTCGCCCGGGTCGGTCTCTCCGAGGACCTGATGGTCGTGCTCCCGACCGGGCTCGGAAAGACCGTCATCGCGGCGCTCCTCGCGGCCGAGCGGCTGCGCGCCGGTCCGGGCAAGGTGCTCTTCCTGGCCCCGACCCGGCCGCTCGTCGACCAGCACGCCGAGTCGTTCGGCCGCTGGTTCCCGTCCCTCCACCGCGCCCGCTTCTCCGGCACCGTCGGGGCTCCGCACCGTCAGGGTACCTGGCAGGGGGCGGAGGTGGTGTTCGCCACCCCGCAGATCATCGAAAACGACGTGGCCGGGGGCCGATATTCGCTGTCGGAGGTCAGCCTGCTCATCGTGGACGAGGCCCACCGGGCGGTGGGGAAGTACGCCTACGTCGCCGTGGCGGAGGCGTACCGGCGCCAGCGGCCGGAGGGCGGCCGGGTCCTCGCCCTGACCGCATCGCCGGGCGGCCGGGAGGAACGGATCGAGGAGGTCCTGGGGGTGCTCGGCATCCAGCGGGTCGAGGCGCGCCATCGCAGCGACGAGGGGGTCCGGGAGTTCGTCCAGCCGGTCCGGATCGATACGATCTGGGTGGATCTCCCGCCCGCCCTCGCCCGCATCCAGGAGATGTTGCGGGCCGCGACGCGCGCCGAGGCCCGGAAACTCCAGAAGATGGGGTACTTGAGGAAGAAGCCCATCGGCCGGTTGTCCATCAAGGACCTCGTGGCCCTGCGGGGGGAGATCTTCGCGCGCCCCGGTCCGATGGTCCGCCGGTTCGGCCCGCTCTACCACCAGATGATCCTCCTGCATCTCCACCAGGCGCAGGAACGGCTCGAGACCCAGGGCGCCGTGCCGTTCCTGCAGTACCTGGAGCGTCTCGCGGTCAAGCCGAAGGCGGGGAAGGCGGACCGGGCGCTCCTCAAGATGCCGGAGGTGTTGGCTTCCCGGGCCGAAGCCGATCGGTTCCTCGCGACGGGGGAAGGCCGGTCCCACCCGAAGCTCGACGCGCTCGCCCGGCTCGTCGACGAGGAGGTCGGGGTCCCCCGCGGCCGACCTCCCCGGATCCTGATCTTCGCGCAGTACCGGGATACCATCCAGGGAATCCAGGAGGAGCTCGCCCGGAAGGGGCACACCATCGGCCGGTTCGTGGGCCAGGCCACCCGCGACCGGGAGGACCGGGGGATGAGCCAGGCCGAGCAGCACCGGGTCCTGGAAGGGTTCCGGCAGGGCCGGTTCCCGATCCTGGTCGCGAGCAGCGTCGCCGAGGAGGGGATCGACGTCCCCGATGTCGACCTGGTGGTCTTCTTCGAGGCGGTGCCGAGCGAGATCCGGGCGATCCAGCGGCGGGGGCGCACCGGCCGCAGTTCCGTGGGCCGGGTGGTGCTCCTGCTGACCGCCGCGACCCGCGACGTCGGCTACCAGCACGCCGAAACGGTCCGCGAGGAGTCGATGACCCGGGTGATCCGGAAGCTCTCCCGGAGGGGACGGGAGCGGGCGGCCGCCCGGTCCGCTCCCGCGCCGACGGACCCGGGGCCGGTACCCGCCCCCGGTTCCCCTCCCGGTGAGGCGGCGGTCCCCCGGACGGAGTCGGGCGCCGACCCTAAATAACCCTGCCCGACTCGGTCCGCCGGGGGGAGGACCGGACGGACCTGTTCTCGTGGCTCCACGACCATCTGGGGCTCGTCACGTTCACCGTGATCTCCGTCGGGCTGATCCTCTACCTCGCCTATTCCATGCTCCACCCCGATAGGTTCTAGCGCCGCGGGGATCGATGAGCATCGACTGGACCGCGCTCGCCGAGATCGGCCTTGTCCTCGCGGTGGGACTGGGGCTCGGACCCCCGCTGGGCAGCTATCTGGCCCGGGTCTACCTCCACCGGCCGGCGTTCGGCGACCGGGTCTTCGGACCGGTGGAACGGCTCCTCTACCGCCTCCTCGGAGTCGCCCCCTCCGAGGGGATGCGGGCCCGGGAGTATCTGGGCGGCCTATTGCTCGTGAACCTCCTCGTGGGGCTCTGGGTATGGGTCCTCCTCCTGACCCAGGGCCACCTCTTCCCCACGCCCCCCGGCTTCGCCCCCATGGGCTGGGACCTCGCGCTCCACACGGCCGTGAGCTTCACCACCAACACCGACTTCACCCATTTCACCCCCGAGACCAGCCTGACGGAGGGGGCGGCGCTCCTCGGTCTCCTGATCCCGCTCTTCCTCTCCGCCGCCACCGGCCTCTCGGTGGCCGCCGCGTTCTCCCGGAGCTTCTTCCGGAAGGACGGCACCCTCGGCAACGTCTACGTCGACCTCATCCGGTCCGTCACCCGGGTCCTGCTGCCGATCGCGACCCTCGCGGCGGTGGTCTACCTCCTCCTTGGAGTTCCGGACACCCTGGTGAGCTACGTGCTGGCCCACCCGCCCGGGGGGGCCCCCTTCCCCCTCTTCCTCGGCCCGGTGGCCCCGTGGCAGTCCATCGAACTGCTGGGAACGAACGGAGGGGGGTATTACGGGGCCAATGCGGCGTCGCCGCTCGCCACGCCGAATGCGGGGGTGGCGCTCGTGGGGACCGCGCTCATGCTGCTCCTCCCGTTCGCCGTCCCGTTCGCCTTCGGCCAGATGGTGCGGCGGCCCGGCGAATCCTACCCCATCGTCGGCACCATGCTCGCCGTCTTCCTCATCGCCCTCGGCCTCTTCCTCTTCTGGGAGACGCCGGCCCACCTCGCCGCGGCCGGGGGGCGGTTCGCCTCCCCCATCGCCGGCAGCTTCCAGCTCACCAGCATCTACACGAACACCGGCGCCACCAACCTCACCATCGGCGCGACCGCTCCCCTCGCGCAGATGGATCTCTTCTTCGGGATGTTCACCCAGAGCACGCCGGGCGGTGCCGGCACCGGCTTCGCGACCCTCCTCGTGAACCTCCTCCTCGCCGTCTTCATTGCCGGGCTCATGGTGGGTCGGACCCCCGAATACCTGGGCAAGAAGATCGGTCTCGCCCAGGTCCGGTGGGCCGCCTTCATCCTGCTGGTGCACCCGATCCTCATCCTGCTGCCCACGGCGATCACCTACGCCGGGGGGTTGGCGGCGTTCCCCCCCGGATCCCTGCCGCCCCTCTGCAGCCAGGGGTACTGCGCGACCTCCCACCAGTTCACCGCCATCCTGTACGAGTTCACGAGCGAGGCGGCGAACAACGGCTCCGGCTACGGCTACGGCGCGGACGCGACGCTCTACTTCAACCTCGTCGGATCGGCGGTCATGCTCCTTGGCCGGTTCCTGCCGATCCTCGGGTTCTTCATGATCGCCGACGGCCTCTCCACCCAGGAGAGCCAGCCGGCCGGATCCGGCACCCTCCGCACCCAGAGCGTCACGTTCGCGGTCTACCTCGCCCTCATCCTGATCATCGTCACCGCGCTGCTCTTCCTTCCCGTCATCGCCCTCGGCCCCCTCGGCCAGATCGGAGGCTAGGCCGCGATGGCCGCTCCCCCGATCGAATCCGGGGCCCGGGTGCCCGCCCGGCGGGTCTCCCACACCTCGACCGGTCGGGTGCTCGCGGAGTCGATCCGCATGTTCGACCCGCGCCGGGAGGTGCGCCACCCGGTCATGTTCACCGTGTGGGTCTACTTCGTGTTCGTGGTGGTGTTCACCCTCTTCCCCGGCCTCTTCCCGGATATCCGGGCCTCCTACGACCCGGTCTACTGCGTCGCCATCTCGCTCATCCTCTTCCTCACGCTCTGGTTCTCCCACCTGAGCGAATCCATCGCGGAGGCCCAGGGCAAGGCCCAGGCCGACAGCCTCCGGGGGATCAAGACCGGCGCCCGCGCCTGCCAGGTGCTCCCGGACGGGACCCTGCGGAAGGTCCCCTCGGACACCCTCCACATCGGGGACACCGTCGAGGTCCGGGCCGGGGAGACGATCCCCCTCGACGGGGATGTGATCCGGGGGGCCGCCCAGATCGACGAATCGATGATGACCGGCGAGAGCGCCGCCGTGGTCCGCGAGAGCGGCGGGGACAAGACGAGCGTCCTCGGCGGCACCCGGCTCCTCGACGGCACGGTCCGGGTCCGGGTGACCTCGGCGCAGGGGGAGTCCTTCCTCGACCGGCTCATCCGGCTCGTCGAGGGAGCGAAGCGGTCCAAGACCCCGAACGAACTCGCCCTCGACACCATCCTGGCCTCGCTGACGATCGCCCTCCTCATCGTGATCCTCGCCTTCCTCTACATCGCCGAGGCGTTCCGGTCCCTCTCCCCGAGCCTCGTCAACATCGCGACCTTCATCGCGCTCCTGGTCTCGCTCATGCCGACCACCATCGGCGCGCTCCTGCCCTCCATCGGGATCTCGGGGCTCAACCGGGTCGCCAAGGCGAACATCATCGCGAAGAGCGGCAAGGCGGTGGAGGCGGCGGGGGACCTCGATGTCCTGATCCTCGACAAGACGGGCACCATCACCGTCGGCAGCCGGCTCGCCATCCAGTTCGTGGCCGCCGACGGCGTCTCCGACGCCGAGCTGTTGACCTATTCGCTCCTCGCCTCCGGTTCCGACGATACCCCGGAGGGCCGGTCGATCCGCCGCCTGGCGGCGGGACGGGGCGGCCAGGCGCCCCGCCTCGAGCCCGGGACCTTCCGCCTCGTCCCGTTCGACGCGCACCTGCGCATGAGCGGGGTGGTCCTCGCCGACGGCACGGAGGTGTACAAGGGGTCCATCGAGGCGATCTCGGCCCACGCGGGCGGGTTCCCGGCCGGTCTGCGCGCGCGCGCCGACGAGGCGGCGCGGGCCGGCATGACCCCCCTCGCCGTCGTCGTCTCCCGGCGCGTCCTCGGCATCGTCGTCCTCAAGGACATCGTCAAGCCCGGCATCCAGGACCGGATCCACGAGCTTCGGACCATGGGGATCCGGACGATCATGTGCACCGGGGACAACCGGTTGACGGCGGAGGCCATCGCCCGGGAGAGCGGGGTCGATGAGTTCGTCGCCGAGGCGCGCCCCGAGACCAAGATCGACCTGGTCCGTCGGGAGAAGGCCCGGGGGTCCCTCGTGGCGATGAGCGGCGATGGGGCGAACGACGCTCCCGCGCTCGCCCAGGCCGATGTCGGCCTTGCCATGAACAGCGGGACGAGCGCGGCCAAGGAGGCCGGCAACATGGTCGATCTCGACAACGACCCCACGAAACTGATCGAGGTCGTCTCCATCGGCAAGCAGCTCCTCATCACCCGGGGGGCGCTGACCACCTTCTCCATCACCAACGATGTGGCCAAGTACTTCGCCATCATCCCGGCGATGTTCGTGACGGCGGCCGGCACCATCGCGGGCGGGGTGGCGCTCCTCAACGTCCTCGGGTTCACGTCGCCCAAACTCGCCGTCCTCGCCACGCTCTTCTTTAACGCGCTCGTCATCCCCCTGCTCATCCCGCTCGCGTTGGGAGGCGTGCATTTCCGTCCCCGGAACGCCATCGAGCTGCTCCGGCGCAACCTCGTGCTGTACGGGGTCGGGGGGCTCGCGAGCGCGTTCGTGGGCATCTGGCTCTGCTACCAGGCGTTCGCCTGGCTCGGGGCGCAGCCGGGGTGGGTCCCGGTGGTGGGCTGGGTGGCCCAGCACCTGGCCGGAGGGGTCTGATGGCGGCGCCGTCGGAGGGATCGGCGGCACCCCCGCCGCCCGCCCTGGGGACCGTCGCGAAGGAGGCGCCCCGGCTCCCGCGGGACCGGATCTACTCGGCGGGGCGCCACCTTCGGGCCGCGCTCCTCCTCCTCGCGATCTCCATCCTGGTGCTCGGGGCCGCCTATCCGCTCGCCCTGGTCGGGTTCGGGTCGCTCGTCGACCCGTCCGCCGCCCACGGGTCGCTCACCTACGATCCGAACGGCACCGTGAACGGATCCCGTCTCCTCCCGTCCAACACCACCTCCACCATCGGGAACCCGACCCGACTCCCGGGGCCGGCCGCGCCGGCCCTCGGTCCGGCCATCGGGCCGGAGACCGGGCCGGCGGCGGCCCTTCCGACCGACCATCTCCGGCCCCCAAGCCCCCCCGTCGCCCGCCTCGCGCCGGGGGGATCGCCGCGCGGCGGAGGAGGGTGAGGGGAGCCCGTGTACCGAAGGATCCTCATCCCCGTCGCCGAACCTCCGGAGGTGGAGCCCCTGATCCGGTTCGCGGCGCAGCTCCTCGACGCGGACGGGGAGATCCGGGTCCTCCACGTCATCTCCGGCGGCTCGCTCCCCGAGGTGACCCGGGAATGGCGCTCCTCGGTGAACATCGTGGTGCCCGCGCACGAGACCGGAGCCGCCCTCGATGTCCGGGTCGAGCCGGAGGTGCGGGGAGCCTCCGACGTCCCCAACGAGATCCTGGACAGCGCCGAGACCCATGGCGCCGACGCGATCCTGATGACGATCCGGGGCAGCCGGGCCAGCCGCAACCCGTTCGTCGGTCACATCGCGACCGGCATCCTCCACCATGCCCCGTCGGATGTCCTCATCCTGAACCGGCTCGCCCTGACGGGCGACCGGATCCCCCGGCTCCTCGTCCCCACCATCGGTGGCCGGCCGCCGTCCCGGGCGATGGTGCTGGCGGAGGAGATTGCGGTCCATCACCACGGGTTGCCCATCGTGACGCTGGCCATCGCCTCCCGGGCCAGTGTCTCCGACGATGGCACGGCGCCCGGGCGCTCCCCGCGGGGCCTCCCGCTGATCACCCGCCGCTCCTTCTTCTCCGAGGCGCTCCTCGGCGGGCGCGGCCACCTCCCCGAGCTCATCCTCCGGCAGGCCGCCCGGGAGAAGTACGGCCTCCTCATCGTGGGCGAGGAAGGCAGCCATCCGGTCCGGCCGCTCCTGACCCGGAGATTCCTCGAGGAGCTGTTCCGGAACGCCCCCTGCCCGGTCGTCGCCGTCCGGGGGTAGCCCCGCGGGGGCGGGGGCGCGGATCCGTCGATGGGCGAGCTCCTCTTCATCGGGTGCGGGCTCGGGGACGCCGACGACCTCGGCCCGCGGGCCCGGGCCGCGCTGGCCTCGGCCGGCGAGATCTTCTGGGAGACGTACACCAGCCGTTGGCCCGACGGGGCCCGGGAACGGCTGGAGGCGGCGGTGCACCGGCCGATCGTGCCGATGGACCGGGCGGCCCTCGAGACCGGGACGGAGGTGGCGCGCGCGCTCGAACGGTGCGCCCGGGTCGCGCTCCTCGTGGCCGGGGACCCATTCGTGGCGACCACGCATGTGGCGCTCCGCTCGTGGGCGGTCGCGGCCGGCCACACCTTCCGGTACTTCCCGGGCGCGACCGTCCTCTCCGCGGTCCCGAGCCTGCTCGGCCTCATGCATTACCGGTTCGGGCGCACCGTCTCCGTGCCGTTCCCCGAGCCGGGATTCCTCCCGACCTCACCGCTCCGGGCCATCGAGGCGAACCATGGCGCCGGGCTGCACACCCTGGTCCTCCTCGACCTCCGGCCGGCCGAGGGGCGGTTCATGACGGCGACGGAGGCGATGGGGATCCTCGCCGGCATGGAAGGTCCCGGCCCCCCCCGTCTTCCCGCCGCCCAGCGCTGGTGCGTGGCCGCGCGGGTGGGCTCGGAGGCGCCGGGAGCGTGGTGGGGCTCCCGCGAGGAGCTCTCCGCGATCGATTTCGGACCCCCGCCGCACGCGCTGGTGGTCCCGGCCCCCGAGCTCCATTTCGAGGAGGAACGGGCGCTCGGTCTCTGGCGGCGACCGCCGCCCACCCCCACCGGAAGGGAATCGAAGGGGTGAGGGCGGGGAGGGCGCTCCGCCGGGCGGCTCCCCGTCCGTGGTCAGCCGGTCGGCCCGGAGGCGGCCGGGTTCCCCTCGTCGGTGGATGCCCCGATGGCCCGGGCAAAATCCTTGACCCGGAACGGCCGCTCGAGCACCGCGTCCACGCGGCCCTCGAGGGAGGACGGCACGGGGGAGCTCCCCCCCGACGCCACGAGCACCGTCCGGAGGGAGGGGGCGATCTCGCGGGCCTGCAGCAGCAGCGAAGGGATCTCTCCCTCGGAGAGGGAGGAGTCCACCATCAGGAGCTGGGGGGTGTGGGCGCGGATCAGGGTGAGACCGGTCGCCTCGTCCAACCCTTCGCCAAGGACCCGGAAGTGGTGCAACCGGAGCAGCCCGCGCAGCAGTACCCGGATCACCTCGTCGCCGGCGATGACCACGGCTGTCGGCGGGCGGGGGTTCTCCACGTGGCTCCTCGACCGGGCGCGCGCTTGCCGCCGTGCCGGCCCGTCGGGCGCCCCGGGGGCCTTCCGGCCCGCCGGGGCGGCCGCGACGGTCCCGTCCGGCCCAGGGCCGCTACGCCCGACCTTCTCGTGTCAATCAGGAAGTCCTCAGTATAAGTTGGTTCGGGTCGGCGGCATCGGGACCCCCCCACGGCCCCGCGCGCCCCGGGCCGGCGCCGGGAGCCGCTCCCGGCGGAGGTCGGACGCCCCGGGGCGCCGCCCGGGGGGGAGCCTCCGGGAGCTCCGCCGTCCATCGTCCGCGGGCCCTCCTTCCCCGGCCGCCGATCGGTCGGCTCCCGTTCCGACCGGTCGGCCTTCCGGGACGGGCCGCGGCCGCCAGCCGCACCGGCCCCCCGGGGGGATCAGGCGGGGGCCCCCGCGACGCCGGCCCGGGCGAGAAGGGCGCTCAGGGCGGCCCCGTACTGCGGCGCCGGCGCGTCGAGGAAGGTGCGGGCGGCCCCGGAGAGGGACTCCCCGAACCGCCGTTCGCTGTCGGAGAACTGCCAGGCATGGGGGGGGTTCCGGCCGAGGGCGATGAGGAGCCCCCACGCGATGCCTCGGACCTTCCCTTCCCGGGGGAGCGTCTGCTGCAGGCGGCGTTCCGCGGCGGGGGCCCCGCCGACCCGGAAGCTCCGTCCGATGGCGTCGACGAACGCCGCCTCCGGGCCGAGATCGTCGAAGTGCGGGAGCTCGCTGAGCACCGTCCGTTCCCCGACCCCCTGCGCCGCCCGCCGGAGCAGTTCGCTCACTCGCCCCGGCGCGAGCCGGGCCTCCTGCACCAGCCGCTGCGCGCCGGCCGGGTCCGGCTCGATCGCGGCCACGATCTCGTCGGCGTGGGAGCGCCACAGCCGTTCGAGCGCCTGGCTCGCCGTCGGTTCGTCGATCCGGAAGATCCCCTCGACGGAGGGCAGCACCTGCTCGAGCGCGGTCCGCTCCACGGTGTTGGGGTGCAGGGCGGTGACGAACGCCGCCTGATCGGAGCCGTAGCAGACGCCGCCCGCGAGGAAGAGGCGGCGGGCCTCCCGGGCCACGAACGGCTCGACCTCCCCCGCGTAGGCGTCGATGAACTGGCGGTCCGAGAGCCGTCCGGCGACGTAGCGGCGGCGGAGCGCGCGGGAGGCCGCCGGCAACCTCTGGTGCGGGCAGTCGGATCCGCCGCGGCAATCGATGTTCATGTCGCAGGCGACCTCGAACGCCTCCTCGGCGCGCGGCTGCGAGAGCCCGCTCGCGAGCGCCCCGAGCAACTGGGCGTCCTCCTTCGCGCATCGCTGGCAGATCCGGAACCGGCGGCCGGCCGGGGTCCATTCGACGCCGACCCACGGCACCGAATCGTTCCGGGCGAGGTGGGCGCAGAGGAAGGTGCCCGCCTCCGCGCCGTGCTCGAAGCGGTACGGCAGGTCGGCGTCCTGCTTGCGGAGGAACTCCGTCGGGGGCTTCGGGTCCCGACCGGTGCAGACCAGCCGGTCGTGGAGCGCGTAGAAGTAGAACCCCTTCCGGGCCAGGCCGAGGTATCCGAGGAGCAGCCGCCGGGGATTGTCGTACTGCTGCACGGCGAGCTGGAACTCCGCCGGGGCGCGGGCGAGGGGGGCGTAGGAGACTTCGAGGCCCCCCAGCCGGGCCGGCAGGAGCGCCGGAAGGTCCGGCTCGAGGTAGAACCGCAGAAACCCGGCGTAGGCCCGTCCGAACGGGTCCCCCCATCGCCGCATCCGGTCGAGGCGGCGGAGGTCGTCCTTGGCGGCCCGGATCTCCTCGAACCGGCCCGCCAGCCGGTCGAACGGTTCGGGGGGGCAGTCGCGGGACCGCTCGGGCAGGAGCGGGTGGGAGGTGCGGCGGAGCGCCTCGGCCCGCTTGAGGAGATCCTCCTCGCGACCCCCCGAGGCACGACGGATCCGGACCATCGGCACGGGAACCGGGAGGCACTACTTCAACTCGCGGGGGTGGGCCGGGGACCCGGCGCAGATGGAGAGGAAGTTCTCGAGGAGGCGGCGGCCGCCCTCGGTCGGTTCGACCTCGGGATGGAACTGGACCCCCAGCCGGCGCCCCGTCGGGTCGGAGATCGCCTGCACGGCGCAGGTCGGCCCGGTCGCGAGACGGGTCCACCCCGGCGGGAGGTCGCCGACCTGGTCGTTGTGGCTCTCCCACACCGTGAGCGACGGGCCGAGTCCGCCGAAGAGCGGGCCGGCGGCCGGCTCCACCACGATCCGGGCCCGCCCGAACTCCGGCGAGGGGGAGCGCCGGACGGTCCCCCCGTAGTGCCGGGCCAGGTACTGGTGCCCGACGCAGATCCCGAGGACCGGGACCGGGAGCCAATCGATCCATTCGTTCACCCGGCCGAGGGTGTCGGTCCCCTCGAGGCTGAGCGCCCCGCCGCTCAGGACCACGCCGTCGGCGCCTTCGAGCGCGTCGGGGGAGACCCCGTTGTCCAGGATCTCGCTCTCCGCGCCGAGGTCCCGGAGGACCCGCCATTCGCGGTGGGTCCACTGGCCCCCGTTGTCGATGACGGGGATCCTCACGGGGGGCTCCCCCCGCGCCCGGCGCCGTCGGAGGGCTCCGGGCCCCCCGGGCGCGGCCGGCGGTCGTCCTCCGTCGCGTCCCGGCCGGCCCATCTCGCCGCCTGCTCCCCGCGGAGCCCCCGGATCTCGTGGGCGAGCCGGTCGACCTCCTCGCGGAGCCGGCCGACCTCCGGGCGCATCCGGAGCATCTCCTGCTCGAACGGGGTGAACCCGCGGCGGGAGTAGATCCGGCTCGACAGGTAGAACCCCACGAAGACCGCCCCCACCAGGGCGAGGATCGTGATGAGGACGAGGGAGAAGATGAAGGTGGAGGCGTTGAAGTACGCGAGCTGGAGCGGGAGGGTGAAGAGCCGGGTGATCTCGGCGAGCTCGACGACGACGAGGACCGAGATGATCCCGATCCAGAAGAGGGTCCACCGGCCGATCTTCACCCGGACCCCCCCCGGTCGTACAGCGGCAGGTTCACGGGGAGATCGCTCCGGAGGAAGGAGGAGGTCCCGAGGACGACCTGCGGCAGGAGCGATTGGACGAAGACCGTCGACGCGGTGGTGTTGAAGGCGTAGACGGCCACGTACGTCACCGACGCCCCGGTGGAGTCGACGAAGAGCACCGACACGTTGATGGCCACCGGGTTCCCGTCGGTGGTGGCGCTCAAGGCGAGGGCGTCGGTCCGGTTCGTCCAGTTCGACCAGGTCATCCCGGTGGCGGAGGGGACCGGCCAGGCCCCGGGGGCCCCGAACCCGATGTCGATCCGGGCGTACGTCGTCTGGCCGATCCCCTCGACCAGGAAGGTGGTCCCGTTTCCGGTGGGACCGACCGCGAGCGTGAGGACCGGCTGGGTCTGCGGGGAGTGCACGCCGGGGGTGTTGAGCCCGAGGAGGGAGGGGGTGGCCACAATGAGGAGCGCCAGGATGACGGCGAGCCCCACGAGCGGCCACGGCTGCGGATCGTCGCGTCCGGCCGCCGCCGCCGTCGCGGCGTCGATCCCGGAGGGATGGTCCGGAGCTTCCGGGAGGGCGGGGCGGAGCGGCTCCTCCCGGCCGCTCACGGCGTCTCCCCGGCCTTCCAACCCCGGTACAGCCGGTGCGCGATGCCCAGGTGGTCGAGGATCTTCCCCGCCAGGTAATCGGTGATCTCCTCCACGCTCCTCGGATGGAGGTAGTAGGCGGGGCTCGGCGGCAGGACGACCACCCCGAGCTCGGAGAGCCGGGCGAGATGGCCGAGCAGGATCGGGGAGAGCGGGGTCTCCCGGGGCACGAGGAGCAGCGGGCGGCGTTCCTTCAGGTGGACATGCGCCGCCCGGGCGAGGAGCCCGTCCCCCAGGCCGAGCGCGATCCGGGCCACCGTGGTCGCCGAGCAGGGGACGACGACCATGCCGCGGGTCGGGTTCGAACCGCTCGCGATGGGGGCGGCCAGGTCCCGGTCCAAGTAGCGATGCGCCACCAGGCGGTCGAGCGATTCCGCCCCGATCCCCGACTCCTCCCGGAGCACCGCCGCCGCCCCGTCGGAGACCACGAGCGCCACCTCGGCCTCCGCCCGGTGGAGCTCCTCCAGCGTCCGGACCGCGATCGGCATCCCGCTCGCGCCGGAGATCCCCACCACGATCGGACCCCTCCCGGTCATCGCCCCCGCCGGTCCCCCGTAAAGGCTTCATGAGGCAGCCTGATTTGAGCCAATCGTTCCTTCCCCATGGCGGACCCCGCGGACCGGGCGGCCATCGTCGGCGCCGGGCATACCCGCTTCGGAGCGCTCCGGGAAGGGCCCCGGGAGCTCCTCCGCCAGGCGGTCGACCTCGCGGAGGCGACCGTCGATCGGGGGTGGGGCCGGGACCCCCCCGACGCGGCCTTCCTCGCGACGCTGGGGTTCGGTGGCTGGCAGCTCGGCAACGCCTCCGCCCTCCTCGCCGAGGAGGCGCACCGGGTGGGTTGCCCGGTGATCCGCGTGGAGAACGCCTGCGCCTCGGGGGGAAGCGCCCTCGAGGCCGGCGTGCGGGCGATCGAGAGCGGCCGGGCCGACCGGGTCCTCGTCGCCGGCCTCGAGAAGATGACCGATCTCCCCTCGGCCCGCCGCCGGTACTGGCTCGGGGTCAGCGGGGACACCGAGTGGGAGCGCCTCGCCGGCCTCACCTTCGCGGGGGTCTATGCGCTCCTTGCCTCCGCCCACCGGTCCGCCTTCGGGACCCCCCCGGAGGCGCTCGCCGAGGTGGCGGTGAAGAACCACCGGAACGGCCTCCGGAACCCGAACGCCCATTTCCGCCGGGAGATCACCCGGGACCAGGTCCTCGCCGCGCCCCGGGTGGCCGATCCGCTCGGACTGTACGACTGCTGCCCGGTCAGCGACGGGGCGGCGGCGCTCCTGCTCGTCCGGAGCTCCGAGGCCCGCCGGTACACCGACACCCCGGTGGTGGTGGCGGGCCTGGGCTCCGCCTCCGATTACCTCGCGGTCCAGGAACGGCCGCTCCGGACCGGCCTCGCCGCCACCCGGCAGGCGGCCCGGCAGGCGTTCCGGCACGCCCCCTTCGACCGCGATGGCCTGTCGTTCGTCGAGGTCCACGACTGCTTCACCATCGCCGAGCTCCTCGCGCTCGAGGATCTGGGCCTCGCCCCACCGGGGGGGGCCGCGGAGATGACGCTCGCCGGGGCGACCGCCCGGACCGGGGCGCTTCCCGTCAACCCCGACGGGGGGCTCAAGAGCAAGGGCCATCCCATCGGGGCGACCGGCGTGAGCCAGGTCTACGAGGTGTTCCGCCAGCTCCGCGGCGACGCCGGGGAGCGCCAGGTTCCGGGGGCGGCCCGCGCGCTGACGCACAACGTCGGCGGATCCGGGGCGAGCGCCGTGGTCGCGCTGTTCGAGGCCGCCTGAGGCGGGCGGCCCCCGCCGACCCGCGGCGATGGGACCCGTTCGGGGCCCCCGTGTCTCAACCGCGGGTGGACCGTAATCTGCTCCCGTAGGGGAGCTCCCTGACGAGCGAAGGCCACCGAAACGCTTACTAATTCGCCTACTA
>JAJZDH010000017.1 GCA_021828665.1 Thermoplasmata archaeon | reverse complement strand
TCAGGCGCAACGGCGATAGAACTGCGGCCACAGGTCCCTCGCTCCGAAGGAGCGAGCGAGGCCGGATTTCCACTTTGCGATGGAGAGGAACTCAGTCCCTCAGGCCATTGGAGGCTCGGGGAGCTTTGAACACGTACCCTCCTTCATACTCCTCTCGAGTCCACGTCTTGGAATTTGGGGGAGCCTCCTACCGCCGGGCCGAGCCTTGGTGTGGGACGAAGAGGAAACCCAGGGAATCCTGCGAAGGTGCGGAAGATACGGGCTCGCTCTGCCGAGGGGATGGTGGACACCGTCGGCCGGATGATGTCGCATCCGTTGGAGACGGACCACTCGGTGTGGGAGAACAGGGCAGCTCCGGGGCTTGGAGGAGGGGAGGGACTACGAACCCGGATCGGTTTCCGTCGTCGCCTGGGCGGGACGGGCGGAACGACGCCGGGGCGGTCGCTTGGCCGACGGCGGGGCTTTGGGCGCGCTCTCGGCCGACTCTGGGGCTGCCGGCGGGGTCGATGGCGTGGCGTGATCGGGTTCGCGGGGTGGCGATCTCTCAACAGGGAGCTCCGCCGCCCCAGTGGCCGGCGCCGTACTCGGGGTCGAGCCGTTTCCCGCGGTCGGGGGGGTGGGGGTGGTGGAGGGGGTGTGGTGGACCATGGGCTCTGGTGAGGTAGGGGGCGCGGCCGGCGGCGACTGGGGCGCCGGCGGCTCGATGGAGGGTGGGGGCGGAGGGGGCGCCCCCGCCGTAGGCGGAGTTGGAGAGGCGGCGTTCGGGGCCTGCGCGTGGGGTGCGGGTTCGGAGGAGCGGTGGTGCCCGCCGTGCGAAGCGTGCGGAGGGGCCGTGATGGGAACGAACTCGCCCGGACGCCAATGGTGCGGGCTCTGGAGCACGGTCACGTCCCGGAGGAAGAGGTCCGCATGCCCGCACGACCGGCAGATGCGGGTCCCCAGCGGGAGCTCGCCGCCGGCGCGCAGGGCGAGCGGCCCCGACGCGAGCCGCCCGCCGGTCTTCAGCTCGCCGGCCCAGACGAACTCGGTGCCGGAGCAGTTGATGCAGATGGGAGCCACCCGGATGTCCCCGACATCATGAGGGGGCCCGGGGGGTTATATTTTGCGCTGCGGCCCGGGGTTCCCCCGCCGGTCGGCCGGACGGACGAAATGCGCTTGTAGCCGGACGGCGTGGCGGGGCTCGTGGGGAGCCCCCCGTTCCGGCGGATCGCCGTCGCCGTCGACGGTTCCCGCTTCGCCGAGGCCGCCCTCGGGTACGGGATCACCGTCGCCCGGAAGTTCGCCTCGGAGCTCGTGGTCCTCACGGTGGCGCCGCTCGCCACCTACGTCGTCGCCACGGAGCCGTGGGTGCCGACGGAGATCCTCGAGGGCGAGGTGCGGCACTACCGGGAGATCCTCGCCGCCGCCGGGGCCCGGGCCCGGTCGGAGGGGGTGGTCTCCGTCTCGGAGGTCTTCCTCGAGGGACCGGTGACCGACGAGATCGTGGGCTACCTCGAGAAGAATCCCGCGGAGCTCCTCATCATGGGTTCCCGCGGGCAGTCGGCGGCGAAGCGGCTCCTGCTCGGGAGCACCTCCGACGCGGTCCTCCACCACGTGGCGTGCGCGGTGCTTATTGTGCGGCTACCGGCGGCGGCACCGCCGCCGTCCCCGTCCCCAACGCCGCCGCCGCCCGCTGGTCCCGCGGTAGCGGGTTCGGGATGATCCGGACCCGCGTCGGCACCGGCAGCTTGTGGGAGGCCTTGCGCATCGCCTCCTTGGCGATCGCGAGGTTCGAATCGGCGATGTAGACGGTGAGGAGCGGCGTGCCGATCTGGGCCCGGACGGCGTGGCCGACCGGCTTTCCGAAGGCACCGCGCATCCCGTCGGAGATACGGTCGGCGCCGGCCCCCGTGGCCATCTTGTGCTCCCGCAGCACCTGATGGGGATAGCGGCGGACCTTCAGGTGGAACTGGTTCGGGGCCCGGGCCTCCAGGACCCGGACCGCGCTCACCCGGGCGGCCTCCAGCGCGATGTCCCGCACCTGGGCGGCCTCCTCGGCGTGCAGCGAGATCTGGAGGGGAAAGCGCGCGGTGAGGTTGCCGACGTCGAACTGCACGATCCGGCAGTTCGGCACCCCGCCCATGTATTCCCGGCGGGTGTAGACCTGCCCTTCGATCTCCCGGTACATCCGGGCCGGCTTACGGGTCATGGGGCGGCGCGAGGGCGGCGTCGGTTCAAAAGGCTTGCCGTGGCGGGAGGCGCCGGCGTCGGGCAGGGCCCGGGCCGGGCGAAGGGGCCCACCGCGGCGGCCCGGAGCCGCACCGCGGGGATCCCTTCCTCCCGGAGCCCCTCCTCGAGCCGACCGGCTTCGGCCGCGGTGCCGGGGAGGGCGACGAGGCTGCTCCCGAACATCGCCCGGAGGACGCGGACCCGCCGGGCGCGGAGCCGCCCGATCGTCCGGTGGATCGCGGCCGGCGGCAGCGCGATCCGGTCCCCGAACCGCTCCGACGCCTCGAGGAACCGCTCCCGGCCGAAGGCGGCGGCGAGGCCGGGGAGCCCCTCGTCGGCGGCGCGGCGGACCCGGGCGAGGAAGCGGGGGTCCCCGAGGAGTTCCGGGGAGGGCAGCGGGGGGCCGGCGACCGCGAGGTAGACGGGACCGCCGTACGGAAGGTGGCGGACCCGGCCGAACGGTGGGAGGCCGCTCCGCACCCTGAGTTCGAGGCCCCCTCCCTGGATGGCGGCCACCCCGCCGAGGCCGCCGCCGCCGAAGAGCTCGGCCAGGTGGGCCGTCTCCACCGCCGCCCGGGCCGGCCGGTCCAGGAGTCGGGCGACGGCGAGGCCGGCGGCGAGGGCGCCGGCGGCGCTCATGCCGAATCCCTGGCCGATGGGGAGCTCGTGGCGGACCACCACCGAGAGGGCGCCGGGGGCCCCGTCCGCCCCCCGGCGGACCACCTCCTCGGTGATCGGCAGCGGGGCCCCCGACGCCTCCCGGACCCACCGCCGCCGGCGGCCTTCCGGGCGCCACCGGGCCTCGGCCCACGCCCCGAGCTCGAGGACGACGCCCGCACCGCGGGAACCGCGGGAGCGGGGATCCCGGCCCTCGAGATCGGGGGAGAAGATCCCGGTCACGTGGCCCGGGGCGAATGCATGGGCGACCGGAGAGGGTGCCGCGGGACCACCCCGGAGGGCGGACAACCGACCCCTTATAAGCAACGGCGCCTCATCTCGGTCGTGGTGTCCGCGCCGATCCGCGCTGCGCGAGGTCCCCGATCCCCGAACCCATGACCGGTACCGAGCCGCCCGCCTCGAGCCCGGCCGATGCGTTCGACCGGCTGAGCTTCCTCGAGCTCCGCAACAGCCAGCTCACCGAGGCGATCAAGCGGGTCGAGAGCGAGCGGCATTTCATGGAGGCGGAGCTCCTCCGGCTCCAGCGCGAGGTCAAGCGGCTCAAGACGGAGCTCGACCGGCTCCGCTACCCGCCGCTCATCGTGGGCAGCGTCCGGGACGTCCTGACCGACGGCCGGGTGGTCGTCAAGTCCTCGACGGGGCCGGATTTCGTCGTGAACTCCGCCGAGACGGTGGACCACGAGAAGATCGGGATCGGCTCCCGGGTGGCGCTCAACAAGCAGACGCTCGCCGTCATGGGGGTGCTGCCGGCGTCGCTCGACCCGCTCGTCACCGCGAGCGAGGTCCTCGACAAGCCGTCGGTGACCTACTCGGACATCGGGGGGCTCGTCGAGCAGATTCGGGACATCCGGGAGGCGGTGGAGTACCCGCTGCTCCGGTCGGAGCTCTACCGGAAGATCGGGGTGGACCCGCCGAAGGGGGTCCTCCTCATCGGCCCGCCGGGGACCGGCAAGACCCTGATCGCGAAGGCGGTCGCCCACCACACCCACGCGACGTTCATCCGGCTGGTCGGCAGCGAGCTCGTGCAGAAGTACATCGGCGAGGGGGCGCGGCTGGTCCGGGAGCTCTTCCAGATGGCCCGGGAGAAGGCGCCCGCCATCATCTTCATCGACGAGGTCGACTCCATCGGCGCGAAACGGCTCGAGGTCGCCACCAGCGGGGACCGGGAGGTCCAGCGGACCCTCATGCAGCTCCTCGCCGAGATGGACGGCTTCGAGCCGCTCAGCAATGTGAAGATCGTCGCGGCCACGAACCGGCCGGATATCCTCGACGAGGCGCTCCTCCGGCCGGGACGGTTCGACCGGATCATCGAGATCCCGGTGCCGACGTACGCGGGCCGCGGGGAGATCTTCCGGATCCATTCCCGGGGGATGGCGCTCAAGGAGCCGATCGACTTCGATGCCCTCGCGCTCCGCTGCGACGGGGTGACCGGGGCGGACATCAAGGCCATCTGCACGGAGGCCGGCATGTGGGCGATCCGCGAGGAGCGCGACCACGTGCTGGCGACCGATTTCGAGCGGGCGATCGAGAAGGTCGTCGGGGACGAGGAGATCCGCAAGGAATCGGTCACCATGTTCGCCTGAGGCCGGCCACCGGCCGGGCCCCCCGGGGGTTCCGGGCGGGCGCCGCGGCCGCGCTCCCCCGTCAGAGCGAGAACCGGCCGACGCAGCGGGGACCCTGGGGGACGGAGAGATCGGCGAGCAGCAGCCGGTCCCCCGGGGCGTACGCCACCGGCCGGTCGGTCTCCACCGTCACACCGTCCCCGGAGCGGGATCTCACCACCGCCGGCACGAACTGGGTCCCGACGAGCGCGTGGAGGTGCGTCCCCTCCGCCACGGTGCCGCGGTAGTACGGACAAGCCCTTCCGGCGCCGCCGGTGAGGTGGGTGGCGACCGAGAGGGAGCCCGGGGGGGCGAGGACCTGGCCCCGGGCGAGCGACTCGAGCGCGACCCCCTTGAGCGCGAGGCCGACCCGCTCGCCGGCGGCCGCCTCCCGGACATCCACGTCGTGGACCTGGATCGAGCGCACCTCGGCGAGGATCTCGGTGGGATAGAGGCGGAGCGTCGCGTGGGCGGCGAGCGTCCCCTGCCGGACGAACCCGAGCGCCACCGGTCCCACCCCCTTGACGGGGAAGGAGTGGTCGAGGCCGACCCGGACCGGACCCGGCCGGGGCGGTACGGTGGCGGCGACGAGCTCGTCCCTCAAGAGCGCCGGATCGAGCGGCCGCATCGGCACCTCGGCGAGGCGGAGGCCCCGGAACGCCCGGGCGAGCTCCTCCGGCCCGACGGCGGGGCCGAGCCGGATCTCCGCGGGGAGCCCGTCGAAGAGGTCGAGGGTGGCGGCGGTCTCGGCCACGGTCCGGTCGAGGGCGGTGACCACGAAGACCGCCCGGTCCGCGAGCGCGAGCGCGACGAGGAGCGGCGGGAACTTCTCCGGGTACTGGCGGGGGGTGACGAGCGTGAGGGCGCGGCCGTCCTGGACCCGGTGGAAGAGACCGATGTCGCTCTCGGTGCTCTTCTTCGCGATCGCTTCGGCCACCTCGGTCCGGCCCACCACCGCCACCGTGAGGGCGGCGCTCACGTCGGCTCCGGGGGATCCCGCTCCGGCGGGTCGGCCTTGCCGCCGACGGCGAGCTCGAGCGCCCCGTCGGCGGCCCGGACGGTCACCGTCTGGCCGTCCCGGACCTCCCCGGCGAGGATCTTCACCGTGAGCGGATCGACGAGGAGCTTCTGGAGGACCCGCTTGAGCGGGCGGGCCCCGTAGGCCGGGTCGAACCCCTCCCGGGCGAGGAGCCGCTTCGCCTCCTCGGTCGCCTTGAGGCGGATCCGGCGCTCCCGGAGCCGCGCCTCCACCTGGGCGAGCTGGAGGTCGACGATCCGGACGATCTCCTCCTCCGAGAGAGGGTGGAAGACGATGATGTCGTCGAGCCGGTTCAGGAACTCCGGACGGAAGAACCCCCGGAGCGCGGCGTCGACGACCCGGCGCCGCTCCTCGTCGGTCCGGGCGGCGGGGAGCTCCTCGGTGCCGAGGTTGCTCGTGAGGATCACGAGGGCGTGGCGGAAGTCGACGGTGCGGCCCTGGCCGTCGGTGAGCCGCCCCTCGTCCAGGAGCTGGAGGAGGACGTTCACCACCTCCCGGTGCGCCTTCTCGATCTCGTCGAGGAGCACCACCGTGTACGGGCGGGTCCGGACCGCCTCGGTGAGCTGCCCGCCCTCCTCGTACCCCACGTACCCGGGCGGCGCGCCGAGGAGCCGGGCGACGGCGTGCGACTCCATGTACTCGCTCATGTCGATCCGGACCAGCGCCCGGTCGTTGTGGAAGAGCGCCGCCGCGAGCGCCTTGGCGAGCTCCGTCTTCCCGACCCCCGTCGGCCCGACGAAGAGGAACGCCCCCAGCGGCCGGTCGGGGTCCCCGAGGCCGGAGCGGGAGCGGCGGACCGCCCGGGCCACCGCCTCGATGGCGGGCCGCTGCCCGATGACCCGGCCCGCGAGCTCCTCCTCGAGGGCGAGCAGCCGCCGGGTCTCCCCCTGCAGCAGACGGGCGACCGGCACGCCGCTCCACTTGCCGACCACCTGGGCGATATCCTCCTCGCCCACTTCCTCCCGGAGGAGGCCGCCCGCGCCCACCGCCGGCAGCCGCCGGGTCATCGCCTCGAGCTCGCGCTGCCGTTCCGGGATCGTCCCGTACCGCAGCCGTCCGGCCTCCTCGAGGCGGCCGGTCCGTTCGGCCTCCTCGGCCTCGGTCTTGGCCGTCTCGATCGACCGCCGGGCGGCCCGGATCGCCTCGACGGCGGTCCGCGCCTCCTGCCAGCGGCTCTGCAGGCTTCCCTCCGACTCCTTCAGGTTCGCGAGCTCCCGTTCGAGCCGCTTCAGCCGATCCTTGGAGGCGGCGTCGCTCTCCCGCTTCAGCGCCGAGCGCTCGATCTCGAGCTGCCGGATCCGCCGGGAGAGCCGGTCGAGCTCCGGGGGCCGGGAATCGAGGGCGAGCCGGACCATCGAGGCGGCCTCGTCGACGGCGTCGATCGCCTTGTCCGGGAGGTGCCGGTCGGGGATGTACCGGGCGGAGAGGGTGGCCGCCGCCACGAGCGCCGCGTCGTGGATCCGGACCCCGTGGTGGAGCTCGTACCGCTCCTTGAGGCCGCGGAGGATGCTGATGGTGTCCTCCACCGACGGCTCGGCGACGACGACCGGCTGGAACCGCCGTTCGAGGGCGGCGTCCTTCTCGATGTACTTGCGGTACTCCTGGATGGTGGTCGCCCCGATGGCGTGCAGCGTCCCCCGGGCCAGCGCCGGCTTGAGGAGGTTCGAGGCGTCGAGCGCCCCCCCCTCCGTCGCCCCCGCGTGGACGAGGGTGTGGAGCTCGTCGATGAAGAGGAGGATCTTCCCCGCGGAGCCCTCCACCTCCTTGAGGACCGCCTTGAGCCGCTCCTCGAACTCCCCCCGGAACTTCGCCCCCGCGAGGAGCGCCCCCAGGTCGAGGGCGAGGATCCGCTTGTCGAGGAGCGACTCCGGCACGTCCCGGTGGGCGATCCGGAGCGCCAGCCCCTCGACGATGGCGGTCTTGCCGACGCCGGGATCGCCGATGAGCACCGGATTGTTCTTCGTCCGCCGGGAGAGGATCTGGAGGAGCCGCCGGATCTCCTCGTCCCGCCCGATGACCGGGTCGAGGCCGTGGTCCCGGGCGAGGGCGGTCAGGTCCCGGGTGTACTTCTCCAGCGCCCGGCTCACCGCCTCCTCGCGCCGGCTCTCGACGGTCCGGCCGGCGCCGCGGGACTCCTTGAGGTGCGCCTCCAGCCCCCGGGCGGTCACCCCGGCCTCTTCGAGGAAGGTGCGGGCGGGGCACTTCGTGGCGAGGATCCCCCGGAGCAGGTGGTCGACGGCGGTGTACCGGTCCTTCCCCTGCGCCGCCGCCGCCTCGGCGGCGTTCAGGACCTCCGAGAGCGACCGGGCGAGGAACTGGTCGTTGGGGCTGACGTGCTCGGCGACGGGCCGGGCGGCGATGTGGCCGATCAGGCGCTGCCGGAGCGGCTCGGGGTCGACGGAGAGGCCGCGCAGCCAGCCGATCGCCGCCCCCGACTCCTCCGACAGGAGCGCGAGGAGGAGGTGCTCGGGCTCCACGGCGGCGTTCCCGGCCTCCTGGGCCTGCCGGAACGCCCCCTCGAGCGCCTCCCGCGCCGCGTCGGTGAGCCTCTCGAGCTTCATCGGCCCGCGCGCGAGACCATACCGATATATTCGGATTGCCCGTCGACGGCCCCGTGGCGGCGCTCGCGGTCAAGGTCGGCGACCTTCCCTTCCGCAATCCGCTCCTCCTCGCCTCCGGGATCTGGGGCGAGAGCGGCGACTCGCTCCTCGGGGCGTACACGGCCGGGGCCGGCGGGGTCGTGACCAAGTCGATCGGGAGCGCGCCCCGCGCCGGCTACCCGAACCCCACCGTCGAGGAGCTCGGCCGGTGCGGCTTCCTGAACGCCATGGGGCTCCCGAACCCGGGCATCGACGCGTACCCGGTCGAGATCGCCCACGCCCGGGCCCACGGGGTCCCCGTCGTGGGAAGCCTCTTCGGGCACGATGCCGCGGAGTTCGCCCGCCTCGCCGGGCGGATGGAGGCGACGGGGGTGGTCGCCCTCGAGCTCAACCTGAGCTGCCCCCACGCCGAGGGGCTCGGCGCGGAGGTCGGCCAGGACCCCGACCGGGTCCGGGAGATCACCCGGGCGGTCCGGGCGGCGGTCCGCTGCCCGGTCTGGGTGAAGATCACGCCCAATGCGGCGGCGCCGGAGGAGCTCGCCCGGGCCGCCGAGGAGGGGGGCGCCGACGCCATCACGGCGATCAACACCGTCCGGGGGATGGCCATCGACCCCACCCTGCGCCGGCCGGTGCTCGCCCACGGCCTCGGCGGCCTGAGCGGGCCCGCGATCAAGCCGATCGGCCTCGCCTGCGTCTGGAAGATCTGGGAGGCGGTCCGGATCCCCGTCGTCGGGGTGGGGGGGATCGGGTCGGCCTCCGATGTCGTCGAATACCTCCTCGCCGGGGCGGCGGCGGTCCAGATCGGCACCGCCGTCGCCTTCGAGGGGATCGGGCTCTTCGGGCGGATCGCCGGCGAGCTCCCGGCGCTCCTCGACTCCCTCGGCTTCGACGGGCCGGCGGCGGCCGTCGGCGCCGCCCACGCCGGCCGCCAACCGCATTAACCTCCGGCGGGCTCCCCACCGCGTGCGTCGGATCGTCGCGATCTCGGAGCGGGTCCAGGAGACCCCGAGCACCGCCACCCTCCGGTTCCACGATGCGCCCCCGGCCCGGCCCGGCCAGTTCGTGATGGTCTGGATCCCCGGGGAGGACGAGCTCCCGATGTCGCTCTCCTACGTCGGCCCCTCCAAGGGGATCACCGTGAAGCGGATGGGCGCGGCGAGCGGTCGGCTCACGGAACTGGCGGTGGGGGCCCGCCTCGGCCTCCGCGGTCCGTACGGGAACGCCTTCGACCCGAGCCCGGCCCGGATCCTGCTCGTGGGCGGCGGCTCCGGCACCGCGGTCCTCGCCCCGGCCGCCGAGGCGGCCCGGGCCGCCGGCGGGGAGGTCACGGCGGCGCTCGGCGGCACCACCGCCGCCGAGGTCCTCTTCGCGGACCGGCTCCTCGCCGCCGGCGCCCGGGTCCGGATCGCCACCGACGACGGTTCCCGCGGGCACGCCGGGTACGTCACCGACCTCGCCGCGGAGCTGCTTGCCGCGGAGCCGTTCGATGCGGTCTGGAGCTGCGGGCCGGAGGTGATGATGCGCAAGGTCCTCGAGGCGGCGGCCCCCCGGGGGGTGCCCGTCTTCTGCTCCGTGGAGCGGCAGATGAAGTGCGCCCTCGGCCTCTGCGACGCCTGCGCCCTGGGGCCGTTCCACGTCTGCACCGACGGTCCGGTCTTCCCCGCCGCGGCGCTCCGGCCGCTCGAGGAGTTCGCCGGCTTCCAGCGGGACGCCTCCGGCCGCCGGATCTTCCCGAGGAGCCCCGGAGAACGGTCCCGGGCGGGGTAGGAAGGTATTTGCAGGGGAGGGCCGTGCGCCCCGCCGATGCGTCGCGGAATCCTGATCGCCGGAATCGTCGTGGTCGCTGTCGGACTCCTGCTCCTGATCCTCGCCTTCGCGGTCCAGGCGACCCCCTCGTCGTCGGCGATGCCGGTCTATCCGAGCTACCTTTCCGTCTCCTCGACGGCGATCGGCGGCGTCTCGCTCTCCGTGAGCTGGTCGGGGGCGAGCCCGGGCACGACGGTCTACCTGACCGACAGCACCCCCTCCTGCCCGAGCCCGACCTCGGTCGTCGCCACCGGCCAGGGGGCGAGCGGCTCCCTCTCCGCGAAGCTGAGCTCGGGGACCCCGTACGCCCTCTTTGCCTGCTCCGATCCAGCCGGGGGTTCGCTCAGCACGACCACGACCGGGATCTCCCCGCTCGTGCTCATCGGCATCCTCGTGGCCGTCGTCGGCGCCGTCGTGGCGGTCCTCGGGGTCCGGGCCCGCCCCAAGGTGGCGGCCCCCGCCGCCGCCCCCGAGGAGGAGAGCGCCGGCCCCGCCGCCTCCCCGTACGTCGTTCCCCGCCCCATGACCGCCCAGGAGGCGGGAGCGGCCTCCTCCGGGAACACCCCCGTCGGCACCCGCCCGGAGCCGCCGGAGCCGGTTCGGTTCATGCCCGCCTACGACCCCGGGTCGCCCTCCGGGGCGGCCGACTCCTCCGGGGGGGCCCGTCCGTCGCGAACGTGCGTCTTCTGCGGCACCGTGAACGAGTCCTGGATCACGAACTGCCGGAAGTGCAAGCGCCCGTTGAGCTCCACCGGGGATAGCTGAGCCGCGGCGGGAGCCGCGGCGCCCCCCGCCCCCGGCCGCCCGCCGGCGGGCGGGAGCGGAGCTCCCCGGCGCGGCGGTGGGGGCCGAACCCACCGGGCATCTTTATGCCCGAACCCGGATACCGCCCCCCGGGGTTCTCCGTGAAGGTCATCGTGGTGAGCGGCGGGGTCATCTCGGGCCTCGGCAAGGGGATCACGACCTCCTCGCTCGGCCGTCTCCTCAAGGCCCGCCGCATCCCCGTCACCATCGTCAAGATCGACCCGTATCTCAACGTCGACGCGGGCACCATGAACCCGTACCAGCACGGGGAGGTCTTCGTCCTTAAGGACGGCACCGAGGCGGACCTCGACCTCGGCAACTACGAGCGGTTCCTCGGCCAGGAGCTCGACGGGGCGCACAACCTGACGACCGGAAAGATCTACCGGACCGTCATCGAACGGGAGCGCCGCGGGGAGTACCTCGGGAACACGGTGCAGATCATCCCCCACGTGACCGGCGAGATCAAGCGGTGCATCCGCGACGTCGCCAAGGCCACGGGGGCCGAGGTGGTCCTCGTGGAGGTCGGCGGCACCGTCGGGGACATCGAATCGATGCCGTTCCTCGAGGCGCTCCGGGAGCTCTCCTACGAGCTCGGCGAGGGCCGGATGGCGTTCGTGCACACGACCCTCGTGCCGTTCGTGGGCGCCGTCGGCGAGGCGAAGACGAAGCCGACCCAGCATTCGGTCCGGGAGCTGCGCGCCATCGGGATCCGGCCGAACCTGATCGTGGCCCGGGGCGCGGCCCCGCTCGCGCCCGACATCAAGACGAAGATCTCGCTCTTCTGCGACGTGCCGCCCGAGGCGGTCATCTCGGTCCCCGACCAGTCCTCGATCTACGAGGTCCCGCTCGTCCTCGAGGCCCAGGGGGTCGGCGGCTTCCTCTCCCGGCTCCTCGGGTTGCCGGCCGGGGAGCCCGACTACGCGGAGTGGCGGGAGTTCCTCGCCACCTACCGGGCCGACCGGGCGACGGTGGAGGTGGCGATCGTCGGCAAGTACACGGAGCTCCACGACGCCTACCTCTCGCACATCGAGGCGTTCCACCACGTGCAGGGCCGCCTCGGCGCCACCGTCCACCTCTCCTGGATCGATGCCGAGGATCTGCCGCGCGACCCGGCGGCGCTCGCCCGGGTCCGGCGTGCGGGCGCCCTCCTCGTCCCCGGCGGCTTCGGCGCCCGCGGCGCCGAGGGCAAGCTCCTCGCCATCGAGCTCGCCCGGAGCCAGGGGATCCCGTTCCTCGGCGTCTGCTACGGGTTCCAGATGGCCGCGGTGGAGTTCGCCCGGCACGAGCTCGGTCTCGTGGCCGCGAACACGACGGAGATCGACCCCCACGGGGCCGATCCCGTGGTCTGCCTGCTCGAGGCGCAGCAGGGGCTCCACGAGATGGGCGGCACCATGCGGCTCGGGGCCCAGCCGGTCCTCCTCACCGCCGGCTCCCGGGCCGCCCAGGCGTACGGACGGACCGAGATCGAGGAGCGGCACCGCCACCGGTACGAGATCAACCCCGCCTACGTCGACCGGCTCCGCGCCGGCGGGCTCGTGGCCACCGGCCGCGCCCCCGACGGCCGGATCGAGGTGCTCGAGCTCGCGGACCACCCGTTCTTCGTGGGGGTCCAGTACCATCCCGAATTCCGTTCCCGGCCCGAGGCCCCCCATCCGCTCTACCTCGCCCTGGTCCGGGCCGCCCTCGCCCGCAAGGAGGTGCCGCCCCCTGCCGCCGCCGCGCCGGCTCGCGCGTGAGATCGCCGGCCTTGACGGGTCGGAGGTCCGGATCGCGGGCCACCTCCAGGAGTACCGGGCGCTCGGGGGCGTCGCCTTCGCGCTGGTGCGGGACCGGACCGGCGTGGTCCAGGTCACCCTGAAGAAGGGGGTCGCCCCGCCCGGGTTCTTCGACACCCTCGCCGCCCTCTCCCGGGAATCGGTGGTCGAGGTCGTCGGCACCGTGGCCCGCGCGCCGCGGGCGTTCTCGGGGGTCGAGGTCGCCCCCTCGGCGCTGACCGTCCTCTCCGTCGCCGAGGTGCCGTTGCCGCTCGGGGTGGTCGACAAGGTCCGGGCGGAGCTCGACACCCGGCTCGACCACCGGGTCCTCGACCTCCGCAAGCCGGAGCTCCGGGGGGTCTTCGAGGTGCGCGCGGCGCTCCTCCACGGGTTCCGGACCGCCTTCCGGGCGCGGGAGTTCCTCGAGGTGGAGACCCCGAAGCTGCTCCGGCAGGGGGCCGAGGGGGGCGCCACCCTGTTCCGGCTCGACTACTTCGACCGTCCGGCGTTCCTCGCCCAGAGCCCGCAGCTGTACAAGCAGATGCTCATGGGCGCCGGCTTCGAACGGGTCTTCGAGATCGCCCCCGCCTTCCGGGCCGAGCGGTCGGACACCGTCCGTCACCTGACGGAGTTCACCAGCCTCGATGCCGAGATGGCCTACCCGGACGGCGCCGAGGGGCTCCGCCGGATGCTGGAGGAGATCCTCCGGGAGGCCGTCGCGACCGCCCGCGAGTCGCTCCAGGCTCTCCGACCCGAGCTCGCGGCGAAGCTTCCCGTGGTCGCCACGCCGTTCCCGACGATCCCGTTCGCGGCGTGCCGGGAGCGGCTCGGGGTCCCGGAGCGCGCCGGCGACCTTACCACCGAGGAGGAGCGGCGGCTGGGGGAGCTCCTCGCCCCGGAGGGCGCGAACCCGTTCTACTTCATCACCGACTTCCCCTCCGAGGTGAAACGGACGACCTTCTACGCGGCCCGGCCGCCCGAGGATCCGGCGCGGACCGGCTACTTCGACCTCGCCTACCGGGGCCTCGAGCTCGCGAGCGGCGGGCCCCGGGAGCCCGACGCCGCCCGGCTCCGGGCCAACATGGCCGCCGCCGGCGTCGACCCGGCCGGCTTCGCGGGCTACCTCGAGGCGTTCCGGTACGGGATGCCGCCCCACGGCGGCTTCGGCTTCGGCGTCGACCGCTTCCTCCAGGCGCTCCTCGGGCTCCCCAACATCCGGGAGTCGCGGCTCTTCCCCCGGGACCAGTACCGCCTCGACCCGTAGGAGGAGGGGAGCGGGGGGATGGGAGCCGCCGTCCGAGCGCTGCCGCCCCCGGCCGAGATCGAGGGCCGCTTCGTCCAGGTGCTGGACGAGGCCGGCCTCCGGCCGCGGATCCTCGAGGTCGCCGACCGGTACCCGGAGGAGCGGACCGTCGTCCTTCCGTTCCCGGCGCTGGAGGCCACCGACACCCGGCTCGCCGACCTCCTCCTCGAGCGTCCCGAGGAGATCCTGGCCGCCGGCCGGAGGGCGATGACGGAGCTCCAGCCGGTCGCCGGGGCCCGGACGGAGGAGCTCCGGCTGCGGATCACCGAGCTCCCGCCGACGGCGCACCGGACCATCCGGGCGATCCGGGAGGAGGACCTCGGCCATCTCCTCGGCCTCGACGCCATCGTCCGGAAGACCACCGAGGTCCGGCCGCAGATCCGGGACGCCGTCTTCCTCTGCCTCGCCTGCAAGAACGAGGTCCACGAGCTCCAGGAGGAGTGGAGCCCGGTCTTCACCGAGCCGATCGAGTGCCCCCACTGCGGCAAGCCGGCGGGGCGGACCCGCTTCCGCCTCGTGCCGGAGCACTCGACGTACATCGACAGCCAGCGGATCGAGGTCCAGGAGAACCCGGAGAAGCTCAAGGGCGGCGCCCACCCCCAGGGGCTCACCGTCCTCCTCACCGAGGACCTCGCCGGCCGGGTCATCCCCGGCAACCGGGTCGTCGTGAACGGGATCCTGAAGGGGCTGCCCCGCGCCGCCACCGGGCGCACCGGGACGCTCCGGAGCACCGTCTTCGACCTCCTGCTGCTCGGGAACTCGCTCGAGTTCCAGCAGCGGGAGTACGACGAGATCCCGATCTCCGAGGAGGAGGAGCGGCTCATCGTCTCCTTCCGGGGCGACCCCAACATCCTCGACCGGATCGTCCTCTCCCTCGCCCCGACGATCAAGGGGATGGAGGAGGAGAAGGTCGCCATCGCCCTCCAGCTCTTCGGCGGCGTGGAGAAGCGCCACCCCGACGGGATCCGGGTGCGCGGCGACATCCACGTCCTCCTGGTCGGGGATCCGGGGACGGCAAAGAGCCAGCTCCTGCGCTACATCGCCGACGTCGCGCCCCGGGGGGTGTACACGAGCGGCAAGGGGGCGACCGCCGCCGGTCTCACCGCCGCCGCCGTCAAGGACGATTTCGGCGGGGGCCGCTGGGTCCTCGAGGCCGGCATGCTCGTGCTGGCCGACGGGGGGATCGCGGTCGTCGACGAGCTCGACAAGATGACCCCGGAGGACCGCTCGGCGATGCACGAGGCGCTCGAGCAGCAGACCGTCTCCATCGCCAAGGCGGGGATCACGGCGACCCTGAACGCCCGGTGCCCCGTCCTCGCGGCCGCCAACCCGAAGTTCGGCCGGTTCACGCCGGACCGGACCATCGCCGAGCAGATCGACCTGCCGCCGACGCTCCTCTCGCGGTTCGACGTCATCTACTCGATCCAGGACCGGCCCGACTCCGACCGGGACCGGGTCCTCGCGAACCGGATCCTCCACTCCCACCAGGAGGCCGAGACCCGGGACGCCCCCGTCCTCGACGACCTGCCGACCCGGTCGGGGGCGGCCCCGTTCTCCCCGGACCTGCTCCGGAAGTACATCTCCTGGGCCCGGCGGAACGTCCGGCCGGTCCTCTCCGACGACGCGCTCGCCGTCATCGAGAACTTCTACGTGGAGGTCCGCAAGCAGGGCGAGGAGCCGAACTCCCCCGTGCCGATCACCGCCCGGCAGCTGGAGGCGCTCGTGCGCCTCAGCGAGGCCTCCGCCCGGGCCCGCCTCTCCTCCCGGGTGGAGATGGCCGACGCCGAGCGGGCGACCCGGATCGTCGAAGGGTTCCTGAAGCGCGTCGCCTCGGCCGAGGGGAAGATCGACATCGACGCGGTGACCACGGGGGTGACCCACAGCCAGCGCGAGCGGGCCGAGGCGCTGATGGAGATCATGCGGGCGCTCCAGGCCCGCTCCGGCACCGGATTCTCCCTCGAAGAGGTCAAGGCCCAGGCCGAGCGGCAGGGGATCTCGCCGGCCCGCGCCGACGCCCTCTTCTTCTCCTACCGCAACCAGGGCGAGCTCGTGGAGGTCCGCCCGGGCACCTGGCAGCTGGTCCGGTTCTGAGCCCGCTCCCCCCCCCAGCCCTGATAATCCCCCCGCGCCTCGTCGTCCCGATGGAGGCCGCCCCCGCCCCCGGGATCGTCATGCGGATCCACCGGGTCCGCGCCGAGGTGGTCGTCGCCGCCTGCGACGAGGAGCTCGTCGGCCGGGACCTCCCCGTGGGCACCGTGGGGCGCACCGTCCGCGTCTCGGCCCACTTCTACGGGGACCGCCGCGTGGCCCGGGAGGAGCTCCTCCTCGCGCTGCGCCGGGCCACCATCGCGAACCTCCTCGGGCCCCGGGTCTGCTCCCTCGCGTGCGCCGAGGGGATCCTCCGGTCGGAAGCGACGGGAACGCTCGGCGGCGTCCCCCACGCCGAGATCATCTCGATGACGGAGCCATGACCGACCCGGGCGGCGAGTTCTGCGTCCGGTGCGGGCGCACGGGGGTTCCGGTCACCGAGGGAGTCTGCGCCGCCTGCTTCGCCGAGCACGAGCCGCTCGTCGGGGTCGCGGACCATCCCCGGGTCGTCCTCTGCCCGACGTGCGGGGCCCGGTCGCGGGGCCTCCACTGGGAACGGGCCGGGACCCCCCCGCACCTCACCCCCGAGGACCTCCTGCCGTTCCTCCGCCCCCACCCGGAGGTCGGGATCCGGTCCGTCCGCTGGGAGGAGGGCGGCCTCAACCCGCTCGTCCGCCAGCTCCGGGCCGAGATTCGGATCGGGGTCCGCGGCCTCGAGCGCACCGTCTCCCGGGAGTTCCCCGTCCTGATCGAGCACCGCAGCTGCCCGGAGTGCAGCCGCCGCGCCGGGCATTACTTCACGGCCGTGATCCAGCTCCGCGGCCCCGAAGGGCGGTCGACCGGCGCGCGGCGCGAGGAGCGATCTCGCCTCCACGCGGTCTGGGACCGGGCGGTGGCCGAGAGCCGGGCTGACTGGCGCCGGGCGATGTCGTGGGAGGAGGAGCTTCCCGAGGGGTATGACTTCTTCTTCATCGACACGGTGTCGGCCCGGGCCATGGCCCGCTGGCTCAAACGCCGGCTCGACGCCACCCTCTCGGAGTCTCCCACCCTGTACGGCCGCAAGGACGGCCAGGACATCTACCGGGTGACCTTCTGCCTGAGAGTTCCCCGCCCCGCCGCCCCCCCCGGGGAGGGGGCTCCACCGCCCCGGCTCTCGTCCCGGGCCCGCCGCCATCGGGCCGAGAGCGCGATGGCGGCCCGTCGGTGAGGCGCCCCCCCCGTCGGGCGGGGCCGGGCCGGAGGGGGCGGGGGCGGCGACGCCGTCCCGGCCAGATCCCCGCCGCGGGAAGGATCCCCGTTCGGTGGCGGCCCACGACGCCGCCCAAGGGCCGCCGTCGCGGCCCGCCCCCGGTGGTCCCCGCGCGGCTACGGCAGGCGGAGCGCGTGGCGGCTACCCGGTCCGAAGGCGTACCAGAAGAGGAACACCGCGAGGATCAGGAGGAGCAGCGCGAGGGGGCCGATCAGGTAGAGGAAGAAGAGGGCCAGGAGGACGAGCAGGACGGCCCCGCCGAGACTGATCCGATGGGCTCCCATGGCCGGAGGAGGGGCCCCGCCACATATGAGGGCTTTAGCAGCTAATGGCGCAACCTATACATAGGCCACACTCCATGTCCTATCGATGGACATTTTGCTTCGCCCGGGAGAGGCGGCACGAAGGCT
>JAJZDH010000169.1 GCA_021828665.1 Thermoplasmata archaeon | reverse complement strand
TACGATGGGCCGGTCGACTCCGGCCCTCGCCGCGATGTTCACCGCGGCGATGCGGTCGGCCGGCCCAGCGAGGCCGCACGACACGCATCGGAACTCGTCCCTCGTCGGGCGGTTCTTCGTGTCCACGATCCCGCACGAGGGACAGGTGCGGGACGTGTTTCTGGGGTCCACGAGGACCACGGGGACCCCCTTCTCCGCCGCCTTGTACTCCACGAAGGCGCGGAGCTGGGCGAAGCTCCACGAGAGGTGTCGTCGCCGCTGGGAGCGCCGAACCGTGGTCCGCTCGCGGATGCCCCCGAGGTCTTCGAGGGCGACCGCGCGCTTCGTGCCTTCGGCCCGCGCGACGATACTCTTGGAGATGCAGTGGTTCGTCTGGCGGCGGAAGTTGGACTCGCGCCGGCCCGCCCGTTGGAGGTGGCGGTGCGCGCTCCGGGTCCCGGCGCGTTGAAGCCGGGCTTTGAGCCGGTCGGTCTTCACCCGGACCTTCTCGACCGGCTCGGACGAATAGACCGCACCCTCGGAGTCGGTGGCGATGTTGACCACGCCGAGGTCCACACCGAGCGTCCCTTGGGGGTCGTACGGGGGAACGTCGGGAACCTCGACGAGGACGGCGAGGTAGAACTTCCCGTCGCGCCAGATGAGGTCCGCTTGCCCACGGAGGGGGCGGTCCTCCCGCACCCGTTTCGGGTATTCTCCCCAGATGACGGGGACCCGGATGCGCCCCGCGAGCGTCAGCAGGGAGACGGTGTCCGGCCCCTTCCACGAAAGGATGCGCGGGTCATAGGGTACGGCTCCCCGGGGCCGGAATCTGGGTTGGATGGTCTTGTCCCGCGTGTAGGCTTCGACGGCCTTGGCGATGACGCGGACCGCCATCTGGGCCGAGAGGCCGAACTTCTCCCGGAGGTCCCGGTAGACGGTCTTTTGGAGGACGTTCTTGTGGACGCACTTCTCCCGGAAGGCGACCTTGGCGGCGAAGTCGCAGGCGCGATTCATCGCCTCGACGGTGCGGAGGAGAACGTCCCGTTGGCCCGAGGCCGGCTCCATCCGCACCATCAGGGTTCGGAGAGGCACAGAAGGAGGATGGAATGTGCCTGTATAATGGGTCGCGGATTCCTCCCCCCAATGAATGGGGGGGCTTCCTCCGCGAGGGTATCGTGAACGGGATGGTACGGCGAACCGCTCGCTCCCGGGCCCCGACCCGGGGTCCGGTGCACTGGAGTCAGTCCTATCCCTTCACCTGCGGGCCGGCCGCGCTGGGTTCGGTCCTCTCCTCCCTGGGGTGGGATCCGGCCGGGTCCCGGGCGCGCGAGGAGCTGGCCCTCTGGCGGGAGTGCACGGCGGTCGCGTGCCCCGGGGCCCATCCCCTCGGCCTGGCGCTCGCGGCGCACGCGCGAGGGTTCTCCGTCGAGCTCTGGGAGAGCGGCCCCCGACCGTGGCTCGGCGCGCACGTGGTGAACGCCCACCGACTCCTCCGCGGTCCGGCGTACGGACGGGTCGAGCGCCTCCTCGCCGACGCGAGCCGTTCGGCCGGTATCTCGCGGCACCGCGGGCGCGGGGGCCCGGGAGTGCCGGCTCCGGGGCTGTTGCTGGTCACCGAACACGGCGGGCCGTCCACCCCGCCGGACCCCCACTGGATCGGTCTCGTGCCGACACCGGACGGCGGCTGGTGGGTTCACGATCCCGTCCGTCGGACCGCGATCCGTTCGACCCGGACGCTCCGCGAGTGGTGGGAAACCTCCGGATTCGAGGGGACGAAGAGCTGGATCGCCCTCGGCTCCGGCGTCCCGGCTTCCGCAGACGCCGGGGAGGATCCCCACAGCCCGCACGTCGATCCGGTGCGCGCCCAACGGCACGGGCCCTCGCGCGATCCCGAACGACGTCCGACCGAGCTGGCCCGGCGCGGGTGGACCCGGGCCGAGGCGATCGCGGCCCTCGACTCTCCCGAGCGCGGACGCACGCAAGACCCGGCCACCGTCGTGCGCCACGCCGGGCTCCGGGCCGGGCAGACGGTGGTCGAGGTCGGCGCCGGTACGGGCTATTTTGCACTTCCCGCCGCGCGCGCGGTCGGGCCGGGAGGCCGGGTCTTCGCCGTCGACATCTCCGAGGAACTGGTGCGCCTGTTGCAGGAGCGGGCCAACGCCGAGCACCTGGGCTGGCTCCGCGCCGTCCAAAGTACGGAGGAGCGGATCCCGCTGCCGACCGGAGCGGCGGACGTCGTCCTCCTCGCGAACGTCCTTCACGACATTCCCGCCTCCACTCTCCAGGAGGCGATCCGGCTCCTGCGGCCCGGCGGTCGCCTCGTCAATGTCGACTGGGGGCCCGGCCCGACGCCGCACGGCCCCCCGGCGTCGGTGCGGATTTCCCCGGCCGCCGCCCGGCGGCTCCTGGGGGAGCATGGGCTCCGGACGATCGAAGAGTGGCCCTTCGGCCCCTGGCATTACGGCCTGACCTTGATCCGGCCCGTGCGCGCCCGGGCCCGGCCGGAGGCTCCCGGCGGGCGGTGAGCTATCGTCCGTTCACGACCGAGCCGTTTCCAACGTTCGCCGGATCGTGGCGCACCGCCCCTCTCCCGCCCCCTGCCTTGCGGGATCGTTGCCTACGGGTCGCACCGTCCCGGGGCATGGTTCCGGAGCTCCTCGGGTCCAGAGCGGAGTCGAACCCGCGCCCCGCGCGGATAGCCCATCCGGGCAGTATTTCCTCATTCGGGCGCCCGGTTCCCCACGCCCAGGAGTCCCCGCTTGCGCTGGGAAAGGCCCGGGGGGCCGACCACGGGATGCGGGTCTCGAGAACGCAGAAAATCCCTCCGTGCACGGGACGATCCAACCCGGCGGGGGCGCCCTCCTCGCGTGGCTGGGGGACGTTCCGGAAGGAGAGGGAGAATACGGACCCGGGGCGTATCGGGCCGTCGGGAGGGAATGGAGCCCGCCGG
>JAJZDH010000168.1 GCA_021828665.1 Thermoplasmata archaeon | reverse complement strand
CTCGGGCTGCTCCTCGTCCTTCTCGTCCTGCTCCTCATCGCCTCTTCCGCGGGCCCGGTCGGCCCGGCTCCGGGGAGCGGAGCGCGGGGGAGCGGCTTCGCCGCCGAGGTCGGCGGGTCGGCCGTCACCGCCGCTCCATCGGCCGCCCCGATCCACTCGCCCTCCGTCCTCGGGCCCGGTCCGCTGGGCGCCCGGGCCCCGACCGCCCCGTCGCTCGCGACGCCGTTCCGCGGCTGCACCGTCGCCGCCCGGTCGGTCGACGGGTGCCTGTCCGTCTCCGGGATCCTACCGGCGGCGGGGAACGCGACGAACTCGAGCCCGGTCGCCGAAGTGGGATACGAACGGGCCGATCTTCCCGTGGGCAGCTCTCCCGCCGCGGTGCTCCTCGATGGGCCGCGGGGTCTCACCTACGTGGCGAACGAGGGATCGAACAATGTTTCGGTGCTCGTCCCAGGGACGCCGACGACCTCCGTCGCGGTGGGAACGGCGCCGGTGGCGCTCGTTCCCGACGGCACGGAAGGGTGGGTGTATGTCCTCAACTCCGGGTCCGCCAACGTGACCCTGCTCTCGGGGGCCTCGCGCGAGGCCACGTTCCCCGTGGGAGGGGGACCGGTCGCCGGCGTCGTGGATCCGGCGAACGGGTTCCTCTACGTGGCGAACGCAAACTCGGGCACCGTCTCGGTCGTGAACGGCACCGAACGGGTCGCGACGATCCGGGTCGGCGGGGATCCGACGTACCTCGCCCTCGATCCGACCCGGGGCTGGGTCTACGTGGTGGAACCGACCGCGGGGGTCGTCCGGATCCTCAACGGAACCCGGGTCGCGGGCACCCTGGTCGGGTTCTCGGATCCGACCGGGGCGCTCTACGATCCGGCGAACGGATTCGTGTACATCGCGGATTCCGGGAATTTCCAGGTCGTGGTCCTCAACGGGACCTCCGTGGTGGCCAATCGGACCGGGCTTTCCGTGGGATCGATGGCCGTGGGACCCGGCGGCCGCGTGTACGCGGCCGAACCCGGCGCGGATCGGGTGGCCGTCCTCAACGGCACCTCGGTCGCGGGCGTCGTCAACCTGACCGGCTCCCCCGGTGCGATGGCCTACGATCCGGGAAACGGGTACGTCTACGCGCCCCTGTACGGCGATGGCTTCGGCCCCGGCACGCTCGCGGCGATCCGGGGCACCACGCTGGTGGGCTCCGCCCCCGTGTCGGTCGCGCCCGAATGGGCGGCGTTCGATCCGTCCGGAGCGGTGCTCGCGGTGGCGGGGACGGTCCCGGGGGCGGCCCCGGCCGGCGCGGTCGCCTGGTTGTCGGCGATGCTCGCGATCTCGGCCCCGAGCCTCGATCCGGTCGGCAACCCCGCCGGTTCGGTGGATGTCGGCTCCACCGAGACGTTGGCGGCCACGCTCTGGGCGCCCGGGAACGGGACGGACCGGTTCGCCCTCTCCGCCGCACCCTCGAGCGGCCTCTCGTGCGCGCCGCCCACCGCCGCGAACGGCTCCGCCTTCGGCACCCTCGACCTCGGGGTCCTCTGCGTCCCCGGATCTCCCGGCCGCTACGTCGTGGCGCTCACCGTCGTCGATGCCGGGGGCGCCTCGGTCGGCGCCCGCATCGCGATCCAGGTCGATCCGGACCCGACGACCGGTCTTCCGGTGGCCGAGGCGGGAGGGAACCCGGCGGCGACGTACGCCTACGTCGGGAGCACCGTGGGCTTCTCGGCCGCGACGACGGGAGGTACGGGGAGCTACGCCCCGCTGCTCTGGAGCGGGACCCCGGTGGGCTCCTGCCATGTGGTCACCGCCGTCACGCTCTCCTGCGTCCTCTCCGCCCCGGGGCACTTTGACGTCACGGCCGCCACCGAGGATTCCAACGGCGTCGGCTCCGTGAGCCCGCCGCTCCCGTTCGATGTCTTCCGCCCGCCCACCATCGACGGGGCGCCGGCGACGACCCGGACGAGCGCCGATGTGGGGGAGACGGTGGGCTTCGTCACGAACGGGACGGTCGGGACCGGGGTGGCCCCGGCGTTCCTCTGGCTCGGCCTCCCCGACACCGCCTGCTCCTCCCTCGTGGCGGCGCATATCGACTGCACCTTTTCCGCCCCGGGGACCTACGACCTCTCGGTCCGGGTGTCGGACGCGAACGGTCGCTCGGTGACCGGCCCCGCCCGGGCCTTCCCGGTCTATCCCGCGCCTTCCGTTGCGGCCCCGCCGCGCGCCAACCGCTCGAGCGTCGATGTGGGGCAACCGTTCCGGCTCGGCGCCGAGGTGACCGGCGGGTATGGATCCGACAACGTGACGTGGCTCGGCTTGCCGTCCTCCTGCATGGGGATCGCCGGGGACGCCCCGACCTGCATCGCGGCCGCGCCCGGGGTCCTCACCGTCGCCGCCCAGGCCACCGACGCAAATTCGGTCGTCTCGCAACCGAGCCCGCCGCTCTTCCTCACGGTGTATCCGGATCCCCGGGTCGCGGCCCCCCACCTGTCGGCCGTCACCGTACCCGTCGGCGGCCCGGTGGCGGCGACGGTCACGGTCTCCGGCGGCGACGGGACGTTCGTCCTCACCTGGTCGGGCCTTCCGGACGGTTGCACCGTCTCCGGCCCCTCCGTGGAGTGCGCCCCGACGCGCCCCGGCGCGTACCTGCTCGCGGTGACCGCGCAGGACGGCAACGGGTTCCGGGTCCTTTCGCCGGCCGCGGCGCTCATCGTGACCGTGGGGCCGGCGCCCGCCGTCCCCCCCGGGTCGGGCCCCTCCCTCCCGATCGTGCCGATCGTCCCGTGGCTCCTCGGGATCGCGGCCGGGAGCCTCCTGCTCGCGCGGGCCGCCTCGGCGCGCCGGCGCGGACGCGGACGCGGGCGCCCCGGACCCGGGTACGAGGTCGAATGGGACCCGATCGCCCCCCGCGGGGCGTCCGCCGGTCCGGGGCCGAATCGACCCCGGGCACC
>JAJZDH010000016.1 GCA_021828665.1 Thermoplasmata archaeon | reverse complement strand
GTCCGGGAGCGGGAAATCGGCCCGAGAGTGGCCAATGAAACCGACCGACGAGCAGAAGGAGCTCCTCTCCGCCCTCGGGGCGATGAGGTACCTACTGCCTACCTAACACCCGCGGAATACAGGCCGGGGAAACGTCCCGGCGGGGTGGCTGAGGGATGCGGGGCGTGGGTTCTATAAGGAAATAGTTACGGGCCCGCCGGGACCCGCTCGATGATTTGGGCGGCCGGATTCGTCGTCTCGCCGACGAAGGGTCCGCTCAGATTGGCTTGTGCGCGCGGTGCCTGGCTGACGTCCGAGAGACGCGGCCGGCCCTCGTGCCGCCCGGGTTCACGGAATTCTTCCGGACCGGCGCCGGCCCGGCGGGGCGATGCCGACCGGGGCCGCCGTGCCACCGGCCGGCTCCGGGTCGCCCTCGTACAGCTCCGGTCCGGCGCCGATGCCGGTGACGAACGCCTCGGCGCGGGCGCCGCCCTCGGCGAAGCCGGCGAGAAGCGCCCGGGCGACCCGGCGGGCCCACCGTTCCGGAGTCACGGCGAAGATCGCCGGACCACCCCCGGCCATCGCGGCGCCCCAGGCCCCGGCCGCGAGCGCCGCCGCCCGGGCCGTCCCGAACCCGGGGACGAGCGCGGCCCGGTACGGCTCCGCGAGACGGTCCTCGAGGTGGGCCCCCACCGCCTCGGGGTCGCCCCGGAGGAGCCCGGCCAGGAGACCGACGGCCCGGGTCAGGTTGGCGACGGCATCCCCGTGCGGCACCACGCCGGGGAGGACCGCCCGGGACCGCTCCGTCGCCAGGGGGGCCTCCGGCACGGCGACCACGATGGCGGCCGGCAGGACCGGGTCCCACCGAAGCGCCCGGAGCGGCGTGACCGACTCCAGGAAGAGAAACCCCCCGAAGAGGCTCGCGAGCACGTTGTCCAGGTGGCCGGTGCCGCAGGCGGCCCGTTCGCCCGCTGCCGCCCCCGCGACGATCCGGGCCCGCGCCGCCTCCCCGTCGAGGTCGAGGCCGCCGTGGAGCGCCGCGGCGAGGGCGCCGGCGGCCGCGGAGGCCCCGCTCGAACCGATCCCCGTGCCGGCCCGGTAGCCCTTGGTGAGCGTCAGCCGGACCGGGGCGGCCGCGGCGTCGCCGAGGACGGCCCGGAACGCGACCGCGGCCGCGTTCGTGCCGGGGTCGGCCGGCACGGAAGCTCCCCCCGCGAGCTCGAAGCGGAACCGGTCGGAGGGACGGAGCGCGACGGTGTCGCCCGGGGCCGCGAGGCAGAGCCCGAACCGGTCGAAGCCGGGGCCGACATTTCCGATGCTATACGGCACCCGGAGCCGGAACGGCTCGCCGGCGGCCGGGAGGCGGCGGCCGAGCCGGAATCCAGGGAGCGCTCCGGCCCGGGGGGAAGGGCGGGGAGCGGGGGGGCCCGCCGGTCGGGCCCCGGACCAAGCGGGCGGAATCGGGAAGGCCCCGCCGGCCCGATCAGGCCCCAACGGCCGGCCCCTCCCCTCGTCGGAGGCGCGACGCCTCCCCGTGAAGCCCCACGACGACCGCGGGCCGGCGCCGCGGGGGGCGGGAGTCCGCGACGAGCCCCACGAGATCGCCGAGGAGGCCGCTCGCCGTGGCCTCCGGGCCCGCGCCCGGGCCGGCGAGCCAGTGGACGCCGGCGAACCGGGTGCTTACGCAGAAGGCGTTCGACGCCCCCGGAAGGTCCCACCGGCTGCCGCGCGGGATCTCCCGGAGCTCCGAGGCGGCGGCCCCGGGAACGACCCGGGTCACGGCGACGAGCCGTCGGCCGATCCGCCCGGCCGCGCGAGCCCGGGCCTCGACCGCCGGGTCCACCGTGATCCGGTCGATCCGGTCGGGGTTCAGCGGCGCGCCGAAGGCGACGGCGTGCAGGATCGCCGCCTTGACGGCGGCGTCGGATCCGTCGAGGTCCCGGACGGGATCGCGCTCCGTGAGCCCCCGCCGGACCGCCTCCCGCCGGGCCTCCGCCGCCGGCACGCCCGCCGCGAGGGCGCCGAGGAGGAACTGGACCGACCCGCTCACGATCCCCTCGATCCGTTCCACGCCGGCGCCGGCGAGCGGTCCGGCGAGCGTCTCGAGGACGGGGACCGCCCCGCCGACGGTGGCGCCGAACCGGAGCGCGCGGCCGGCCCGCGCCGCCTCGGCCCGGAGCTCCGGAAGATGCCGGGCGATCGGACGCTTGTCGGCGGTGACGACGTCCCATCCGGCCCGGAACGCGGCCCGGAAGGCCGGTCGGCCCGCCGATCCATCCTCGGAGCTGCCCGTGAGGGCGACCAGCACCCCCGGGGCGGGAAGATCGGCGAGGAGCGTTTCGAGATCGTCCGGACGGCGCGGACGGCCGCCCAGGCGACCCGAGCGCTCCCGGCGGCGGAGCGCCTGGGCGAGGACCCCCTCCTCGGGGAGGCGGAGGAGCTCCCGGGAGTCGAGGACCGCCCGGACCGGTCCGTCCCGGCCGGCCGGGAGGCGGCGCGACAGCGCCCGGGCGACCGCACCGAATCCGAGGAGGACGATCGGCCGCGGGGAGGAGCCGGCGGGGTCGGTCGGCACGGGCTACCCTCCCGCGACGGCCGGGATGAGATCGACCCGGGAGTCCCCGCCGACCCGGCTCGCGAGCCCCCCGGTGAACCGGATATCCACCCCGTCGATGTAGACGGCGAGGTACCGGCGCAGTGCGGCGCCTTCGAAGAGGCGGGCACGGAACCCGACCGGTCCGGCGGCGGCGACGCGCTCGAGGAGCTCGGCGACCGATCCCTCCGCCCCGGGGAACTCCCGGCCGTCGAGGCCGGGCGCGAACGTGCGGAGCACCGAGGCGAGGTGCACCCTCACCACGGGCCCTCCCCGCCGCCCGCGGGCGGCTCCGGATTCCGGTCGAGCTCCGCCCGGAGTACGGAGAAGTCGGGGTGGACCGGATCGAGCCGGAGCGGGGGGGCCGCGCGGGGTCCCGATGACCCCGGGGCCTTCCAGCCGGCGCCCGTGAGGTGGGCGACGACCCGGTCCTGCGGCCGCAGGAACCCCGACCGGGCGAGGCGGCGGAGCGTGGCCACGACCGTCCCGCCCGCCGGCTCCACCCAGATTCCCTCCAGCCGCGCCAGGTCCCGGATCCCGGCCCGGACCTCCCCGTCGGAGGGGGCGTCGGCGGTCCCGCCGGAGGCGGCGATCGCCCGAAGCGCCTCGGGACCCGAGGCCGGGTCCCCGATGGCCAGGCTCTCGGCCACGCCGCGGGGCTCGCGGACCGGGCGGATCTCCGTCCGCCCGAGCCGGAACGCCTCCACGATCGGATCGCACCCCTCCGGTTGGCTGCCCACCAGCGCGGGCACCGGGGATCCGGGGCGGATCCAGCCGAGCGCCGCGGTCTCCCGGACGGCCCGACCGGTGGCGGCGAGGAGCGCGCCGGAGCCGAGCGGCACGACGATCCGGTCCGGCGCCTCGCCCCCGAGGGCGTCCAGCGTCTCGTACCACGCGGTCTTGGAGCCCTCGGCGTAGTACGGACGGAGCCCGATGTTCACGAAGGCGATCTCGAGCGCCTCGGCCGCGAGCGCCGCGATCCGGTTCGTCCGGTCGTAGCCGCCGGGCACCTCCACGATCCGGCCCCCCAGCGCCCGGACCGGGTCGAGCTTGCCGGCCGGCAGCCCCTCGGGGACGAAGACGAAGGCGGGCCGCCCCTCCCGGGCCGCCGCACGGGCGGTGGCGGCCGCGAGGTTCCCCGTGGAGGCGCAGCCGATGGCCCGGGCCCCCCGCGCGACCGCCTGGGCGACCGCCACCGCGGCGGGCCGGTCCTTGAACGATCCCGTCGGCAGGACCGTATCGTCCTTGAGGTAGAGCCGGCCGATCCCGAGTTCCCGGGCGAGCCGGGGGGCGTCGCGGAGCGGCGTCCCCTCCAGCGCGTAGGCCCGGTCCGGGTCGGCGACCGGCGGCAGGAGTTCCGCGTACCGCGCGAGCCCCGACGCCCCGGGACGTCCGCCCCGCCCGCCGCGCACCGCGGCGAGATCGTAGGCGACGGTGAGCGGCCCCAGGCATTCCGGGCAGGCGTTCTCGAGGGCCAGTCCGCGGCGGGCCCCGCACGCCGCGCAGACGAGACCGACGGCCCGGCTCGCGCCCCCGGGAGTAACCCCGGCGGTCGGTTCGTTCGGGTCGGCGGCTCGGAGGGGTTCGGAGATTGCGGCCATGGGGGCACCGGGGCGCCCCGACGAGGTCCCCCAGGATAATTCCGGCGGCGAAAAATATTCCTATGGGAATCTCCCTGGGCTCGGACCATGGGGCCCGGGACGGAACCGCTTCCTGATGTCGCCGACCTCGGGCGGCGCCGCCGGACGCTGGGGGTCAGCCAGGCGGCCCTCGCCCGGGCGGCCGGCGTGAGCCAGTCGTCGGTCGCCAAGATCGAGCGCGGCCGGGTCGAGCCGTCGTACCGGAGCGTGCGGGCCCTCCTCGCCGCCCTCGACGCCCTCGCGGCGGACCGGCCGTCGGAGACGGTGGGCCGGCTCGCCACCCGGGCGGTGGTCCGGATCGGCCCGGCGGACCGGGTGACGGAGGCGGCGCACCTCCTGAGGCGCCACGCGTTGAGCCAGCTGCCGGTGACGGAGGGGGAACTCGTCGTGGGGTCGCTGACCGACCGGATGGTCGTGGACTGCCTTACCGACCCGGCCCGGGTGGGCCGGCTCGCCCGCCTCACCGTCGGGGAGGTCATGGGGGAGCCGTTCCCGCAGCTCGACCGGTCGGCGCCGGTCGCGGTGGCGGCGACGCTCCTGCGCCACGTCCCGGCCGTCCTCGTCACGGACCGGGGACGGCCGGCCGGCATCCTCACCCACTCCGACCTCTTCAAGCGGCTGTGAGGCCGGCGCCGGACCGCCGGGGAGGGGGCCGCCCCATCGGCGGGGAACGTCGGGGGCGGTTGGGACCGCGCGTCCCCGCAGCAACGCTTAAGGGCCGAGGTCCCGGTTCCGGCCGGTCGATGGTCCGGAGCCAGTCGCGGCCGGAGACGCCGCCCGCGGAGGGGGCGGCGACGCCGGCGGCCGCTCCGAAGGAGGAGGCGGCGGAGGAGGCCGCCAAGACCCGGGAGCTGGGGGCGCGCGCCGTCCGTCTGGCCGGCTTCTTCCAGGGGAAGATCGAGACGGTCCCCACGGTACCCGTCCGGAGCCTCCGGGACTTCGACCTGTGGTACACGCCGGGGATCGCGGCGGTCTCCCGGGAGATCCACGCCTCTCCCGAGCGGGCCTTCGACCTCACCGGACGGTGGAACACCATCGGGATCGTCACCGACGGCAGCCGGGTGCTGGGGCTCGGGGATATCGGTCCGGAGGCGGCGCTTCCCGTCATGGAGGGCAAGGCGCTCCTGTTCAAGTACCTGGGCGGGGTCGATGCGATCCCGTTGCCGGTCCGGGTCGATTCGGCCCGCGCGCTGGTCGAGACGGTCCTCCGGCTCGCCCCCGCCTTCGGCGCGATCAACCTCGAGGACATCGCCTCGCCGAAGTGCTTCCGGGTGCTCGAGGAGCTCCAGGAGAAGCTCCCCATCCCCGTCTGGCACGACGACCAGCTCGGCACCGCGGCGGCCACCGTCGCGGGCCTCCTCAACGCCCTCGAGCTCACCGGCCGGCAGATGGCCACGATCCGGACGGTCCTCCTCGGCGCCGGCGCCGCGAACCTGGTGACGGCGCGGCTCCTGGTCTCCCTCGGCCACGACCCCCAACGGCTCTCGCTGGTCGACACCCGGGGGATCCTGGAGGCCGACCGGGAGGACATGGACGCCCTGGCGCTCCACAACCCATGGAAGTACCGGCTCGCCCTCCAGACCGACGGCGGCGGCCGGCGCGGCGGGGCCGCCGAGGCGCTCCGGGACGCGGACGTGCTGCTCGCCGCCTCGACGCCGGATCCCGACACGGTGCACCCCGCCTGGATCCGATCGATGAGCCCCGACCCGATCGTCTTCGCGCTCGCGAACCCCACCCCCGAGATCTGGCCGGCCCGGGCCCACGACGCCGGGGCCGCGGTCGTCGCGACCGGCCGCGGCGACTTCCCGAACCAGGTGAACAACTCCCTCATCTTCCCGGCGGTGTTCCGCGGCGTCCTGGATGCGCGCGCGCGCCGCATCCCCGACGCGCTCGTCCTGGCGGCCGCCCACGAACTCGCCCGGCGCACCCGGGAACGGGGGCTCTCGAGGACCCACATCCTGCCCACCATGGAGGAGCGCGAGGTCTTCCCCTTCGTCGCCGCGGCGGTGGCGACCCGGGCCGTGGAGCTGGGGCTCGCCCGGACCCGCCGGAGCCCCGAGGAGTTCCTGGCCGAGGCGCGCGCCCGGATGGCCCGGCCGCCGGCGCTCGCGGCCGCCCTCGCCGACGCCGGCATGATCCGGTCCATGCCCGACGAGCCCCCCCTCCCCCCGGACGATCCATGAGCGGTACTCCCGAGCGGCACCCGGCGCCCCCCGCCCCGAACGACCCCGAAGGACAGATCGAGCTCACGGCGGCCACCGAGAAGGACCTCCCGGCCCTCGTCCCGGTGCTGCTCCGGCTCAAGCGGCTCAACGAGGAGTTCGACCCGCTCCTCAAGGTCCGGGAGGACGCCGAGAGCCGCGCCCTCGAGATCCTCCGGGCCGACCTCGCCAATCCGCGGTCGGTCCTCCTCCGGGCCGAGGGCCGGGGCCACGACGCCGGCAAGACCGTCGGTATCGTCCGGGCCACGGTCCGGGAGCGGCCGTTCTACCGGCCGGAGTTCGAGGGGGTCATCCAGGACATCTATCTCCTGCCGCTGTACCGGCGGCACGGGGTCGGCGAGTACCTGCTCCGGGAGACGGTCCGCCGGCTGAAGGAGAAGGGCGCCGGCCTCGTCACCGCCGAGTTCCCGACCCAGAACGAGATCGCCGTCAAGTTCTACGCGAAGCGCGGCTTCCGGCCCATCACCGCACTCCACGCCAAGATGCTCTGAACGGCCCGGCGGCGCGGCGGCGCCGCGGCCCGGGGCGGCGGGCGCCCCGTGAACCCTTTGTAGGGCCGGCGGCGTCGGCACCGCATGCCGGCGAGCGACGGACCCGCGGCGCCCCCGACGAACGCCCCCACGTACGTGCGGCGGGGCAAGGTTAAGGAGGTCTGGGAGGTCTCCCCGACCGAGCTCGAGTTCCGGTTCACCGACGACATCTCCGTCTTCGACAAGCACATCCCGAGCGAAATCCCGCACAAGGGGGAGAGCCTCGCCCGGACCGCCGCGCACTGGTTCGAACTCTGCTCCCGGATCGGCGTCCGCCACCATTTCCTGGGGCTCTCCGGCCCCACCGCCATGCGGGTCCGCCGGGTCCGGGTCGAGCCGGAGATCCGCCGGCTCGGTCCGAACCCGAGGAACTACCTGGTGCCGCTCGAGTTCATCGTCCGCTACTACCTGGCCGGCTCGATGTGGGACCGAGTCCAGTCGGGCGCCGTCCGGGCCACCGACCTGGGGTTCCCCTCCGGCCGTCCGCTCACCTACGGCCTCGCGCTCCCGGAGCCGCACTTCGAGGTCACCACCAAGCTCGAGCCGGTCGACCGCCTCCTCGACTGGCCGGAGGCGCGCCAGCTCAGCGGACTCGGGACGGCGGAGATGGACGCGGCGCGCGAGATGATCCTCAAGGTCGATGCGGCGATGGAGCGCGAGATCGGCCCCCGCGGCCTCCTGCACGTGGACGGCAAGAAGGAGCTCGGGGTCGATGCCGAGGGGGCGCTCATGCTGGTGGACACCTTCGGGACCGCCGACGAGGACCGGTTCTGGGACCGGGACGCCCTCGCCCGGGGCCGGACCGTCGACTTCTCCAAGGAGTTCGTGCGGCAGCACTACCGCAGCACCGGGTACTACGACGCCCTCCAGAAGGCCCGCGCCCAGGGGACCGCCGAACCCCCGATCCCCCCGCTGCCGCCGCTCATCATCGACGAGGTGAGCCGGCTCTACACGACGGTCTTCCAGCGGCTCACCGGGGCCCCGTTCGCCCCGATGGCGCGACCGCCGGCGTAGCGGCCCCCGCGGGAAACACCCTCCGGGGAGGGCGTTTCCCACCGCCTCCCCCACGCTTATACTCCGAGGGCCCGTGGACGGCGACGTGCCCGCGAAGAACGCAGCGCCCCGGTCGGACGCCGAGGCCGAGAACGGAAAGCGCGCCGTGGCGCTCGAGGACCTGCCCGGCGTCGGACCGACCACCGCCGACAAGCTCCGGGAGGCCGGCTACACCGACCTCATGGAGCTCGCCGTCGCTTCCCCCGGGGATGTCGCCGAGGCGGCCGAGATCGGCACCCAGGTGGCGCTGCACATCATCCAGGAGGCGCGCCGGCAGGCGGACGTCGGGAGCTTCGAGCTCGGCACGCAGCTCCTCGAACGGCGCAAGAAGCTCGGCCGGATCACCTCCAACTCCAAGGCGCTCGACGAGCTCCTCGGCGGGGGCATCGAGACCCAGGCGATCACCGAGTTCGCCGGGGAGTTCGGCAGCGGGAAGACCCAGCTCGCCCACCAGATCGCCGTCGATGTGCAGAGCCCGGTGGCGCAGGGCGGCCTCGCCGGCGAGGTCGTCTACATCGACACCGAGAGCACCTTCCGGCCCGAGCGGATCGTCGACATGGCCCAGGGGATCGGCGTCGACCCCCAGGAGACCCTGAGCCGCATCCATGTGGCCCGGGCGTTCAACTCGAACCACCAGATGCTCCTGGTCGGCAAGGCGCAGGAGCTCGCCCGCGCCCGCCCCGTGCGGCTCATCATCGTGGATTCGCTCACCGCGCATTTCCGGGCCGAGTACACCGGACGGGCGGAGCTGGCGCCGCGCCAGCAGCTCCTGAACAAGCACCTCCACGAACTGCTCCGGTTCGCCGACGCCTACAATGCGGCGGTGGTGATGACCAACCAGGTCTCCTCGCGGCCGGACGTGCTCTTCGGCGACCCGACCCGGCCCATCGGGGGGAACATCGTCGCCCACGCCGCCACCTACCGGGTGTACCTCCGGAAGTCGAAGCCCCCCCGCCGCATCGCCCGGCTCATCGACTCGCCGAACCTCCCCGAGGGGGAAGCGGTCTTCTCCGTGACGGGCGAGGGGATCCGCGATTAGGCCGGGCGGCCCGGGCCCCGACGGGGGCCGTCGGCGTCCGTTCCGGGCGCGCCGGAGGGGCTCCGTCGGAGACCCCGCGGGCGGGCGGTCCTCCCCGGCGGTCCGCCGCGCACCTCATAAGGCCGTCCGTGTCGGTGCGCCCGGGGCGGCGCGATGGGGGCGGCGATCGAGGTCCACGGCCTCATCAAGAGCTACGGGACCACCCGGGCCGTGGACGGGATCGAATTCTCCGTCCCCGTCGGCCAGGTCTTCGCCTTCCTCGGGCCCAACGGGGCCGGCAAGACGACCACCACGGAGATCCTCGAGGGGCTGCGTCCCCGCACCGGTGGGGAGGTCCGGGTCCTCGGCCTCGACCCGTGGACCGAGGGCGCCCGCCTGCACCGGCGGATCGGCGTGATCCCGCAGGAGTTCCACTTCTTCGAGAAGATCCACCCCCGGGAGGCGATCGAGTACTACGGGGCGCTCTTCGGTCTTAGGCCCGACCCCCGGACGCTCCTCGAGCGGGTCCACCTCACCGACAAGGCGGACGCGAAGTTCGACACCCTCTCCGGCGGCCAGAAGCAGAAGCTCGGCCTCGCCCTCGCGCTCGTGAACAACCCCGAGATCTGCTTCCTCGACGAGCCGACCACCGGGCTCGACCCCCAGGCCCGGCGGGCGATCTGGGAGGTCATCCAGGCGCTGCGCGCGGAGGGCCGGACGGTCTTCCTGACCACCCACTACCTCGAGGAAGCCGAGCTGCTCGCCGACCAGGTGGCGATCATCCACCGCGGGCGGATCATCGTCCACGGCCCGCCGGCGGCGATCGTGGCGGCGCACGGCCGGCCGGACCGGCTCCGGTTCGACGGCGGGCCGGAGATCGCGGCGGTGCTCCGGCGCGAGACGCCGCTCTCCGTCTCCCTCCGGGACCATGAGGTCGACGTGGAGCTCGGGGTCCCCGCGGACGCCCGGCGCGTCTTTGCGGCGCTCGAGCGGGCCGGCGTGCCGTGGGAGCGGTTCCGCATCGAGCGGGACACCCTCGAGGAGGTCTTCGTGCGGCTGGTCGGGCGGATGGACGACGGGGTCCTGAAGGGGGAGGCGGCGCCGTGAACGCCCGCCGGATCGGCGCGGACCTCCTCCTGACGGCCCGGGGGTACGTCCGGAGCGGCATCGGGCTCTTCTTCTCCCTCGTCTTCCCGGTCATCCTCATCGCGCTGTTCGGTCTCATCTTCAGCACCGGGTCGAGCCCCCCGACCCTGTACGTGGCGAACGCCGACCACAACTCCGCGGCGAGCGAGGCGCTCCTCGCCGCCCTCAACGGCACCGGGGCGGTCCATGTCCAGTTCGTCGAGGGACAGACCGCGGCCGGCTTCTCCGCCTACCTGGGCCGCCAGCAGGACTCCATCGGGCTCCTCATCCCCTCCGGCTTCGGGGACGCCTACGCGAACGGCACCCCGTTCAACCTCTCGCTCTACGTCAATCCCGGCGATGCCGCCGCCGCCGGGGCCGCCGAGGGGGCGCTCGAGGCGGCCGTGAACGAGCTCAACCTCGCCCACGCCCGCGCGGTCCCGACGGTGGGGGCCGCCGTCTACCAGATCGGCGGCGTCTCCTACAGCTACATCGACTACCTCGTCCCGGGGCTCATCGGCTTCTCCATCCTGACGAGCCCGATGTTCGCCATGGTCGACGTCACCTCGAGCTACCGGAAGGAGGGGCTCTTCCGGCAGCTGTCGCTGACCCCGCTCTCCCGGGCCGAGTGGCTGACGGCGAAGATCCTGTGGTACACCCTTCTCACCCTCGTGAGCGCCGCCCTCATGATCGGCATGGGCTACCTCTTCTTCGGGGCGCGTCTCCAGATCACCGCGTCGATCCTGCCGTTCCTCGTCCTCGGCCCGTTCCTGTTCGTCTCGCTGGGGATGCTCGCCGGCTCGGTGGCGAAGACGCCGGAATCGGCCGCCATCATCGGGAACATCATCACCTTCCCCATGATGTTCCTCTCCGGGACCTTCTTTCCGGTCTCGAGCTTCTCCCCGCCGCTCCAGTCGTTCGCCCACCTCCTGCCGCTGTACTACATCATCGACGGTCTCGAAGCGGTCATGCTCTACGGCAACACCGGGCGGGCCGTCCTCGACCTCGCCGTGGTGGCGGTGATCGCCGTGGTCATCTTCCTGGCGGCGATCGTCGCCTTCCGATGGCGGGAGACCTGATGACGCCCCCCGCGACCCCGCCGCCGCCCGCGGCGGCCGACCCGGAGCCGTTCCGGCGCCTCATGGCGGCCTGGGCCACCGGCGTCTCCGTCGTCACGGCCCGCTCCGGGACCGAGGACGCCGGTCTCACGGTGAACGCCTTCCTCTCCGTCGCCCTCGACCCGCCCACCGTCCTGATCAGCCTCACCCGGGACGCCGACACCGTCCCGCTCCTCGAAGCCTCCGGGGCGTTCGCCGTGAACCTCCTCGCCTCCGACCAGCGGCCGCTGTCGGAGCGGTTCGCCCGCGCCATCCCCCCCGCGGAGAAGTTCCGGGACCTCCCGGTCCGCCGGGGCGCGACCGGGGCGGCGCTCCTCGACGGCACCCTCGGGGCGCTCGAGGCCCGGGTGCTCCGGCGCGTCGAGGTCGCCGACCACCGGCTCTACCTCGGCGCGGTCGTGGCCCTGCATCCGGGCCGGGAGGCCCGCCCGCTGCTCTTCTTCCGGAGCGGGTACGCCGAGGAGGAGGGGACGGCGGCGCTCCGGCTGCCGGCGCCCCGCCGGCCGCCCGCCAAGAGTTAAACGGCCGCCAACCCGTGGCCCGCCATGACGGAGGAAGTCGTGGACCGGGTCCGCCTCGCCATCGTCGGCTCCGGCCCGGCCGGCCTGACCGCCGCCATCTACGCCTCCCGGGCGAACCTCCGTCCGCTCGTCCTCTCGGGCGTCCCCTCCGGAGGGCAGCTCATGCTCACGAGCGAGGTGGAGAACTATCCCGGGTTCCCGGAGGGGATCCAGGGACCGGAGCTCATGGACCGGTTCCGGGCCCAGGCGGCGAAGTTCGGCACCCGGTTCCGCGACACCAACGTGACGGAGATGGACTTCTCCCGGCGGCCGTTCACCCTCCGGCTCGGCGAGGAGGGGACGGTCCGGGCGGCGAGCGTCATCCTCGCCACCGGAGCCACCGCCCGGTGGCTCGGCCTGCCGTCGGAGGAGCGGCTGCGGGGCCGCGGCGTCTCGGCCTGCGCGACCTGCGACGGGTTCTTCTTCAAGGGGCTCGAGATCGCGCTCGTCGGTGGCGGCGACTCGGCGCTCGAGGAGGCGCTCTTCCTCACCAAGTTCTCCCCCCGGGTCACCGTCCTCCACCGCGGCGAGTCGCTCCGGGCCAGCCGGATCCTCCAGGACCGCGCCCGGGCGAACCCCGCCCTCTCCTTCCGGTTCCACACCGTCGTGACCGAGGTGCTCGGCACCGACCGGGTCGAGGGGGTCCGGCTGCGCCACGGGCCCGATGGGGAGGAATCGACGCTGCCGGTCCGGGGGCTCTTCGTCGCCATCGGGCACGACCCGGCCACCGACCTGGTCCGGGGCCAGCTCGACCTCGACGCCCACGGGTACGCGCTCACCCGCCCCGGTTCCACCGCCACCAATGTGGAGGGGGTCTTCGCGGCCGGGGATGTCCACGACCACCGCTATCGGCAGGCGGTCACGGCCGCCGGCCTCGGCTGCATGGCGGCGCTCGACGCCGAGCGGTTCTTGGCCGAGCACCCCGACCCGGGGGAGTCGGCCACCCCCGGTCCCGGCTAGCCGACCGGGGGACCCCGGCGACCGGGCCCCCCCGGCGGCGCCGCGGCCGGATCAGCCGCCGGTCGGGCCCGCCACGCTCACGGAGTGGATGCCGGGGAACTGGAACCCGACCGTCGCCCAGGAGCGGCCGGCGTCGGGGCTCACGAACAACTGGCCGGTCGTGGTCCCGATGTAGATCCCGGCGGGATCGAACTCGTCGGTCGCGATCCCTTCCCGCTGGACGCCGTAGTGGCCCGGGAACGCCTTCGGGGAGAGGAGCCGACGCCAGGAGCGGCGCCGGTCGTTCCATTCCTGGACCTGGAAGTGGCCCGGGCCGGTGACCCGGGCGCTCCCGTCCAGCCGCACGAAGTAGGCCCGGCCCGGCGCGGCCCGGGGCGAGGCGACCGCAAATCCGAAGTCGTCGCCGAGCGGTTTGCCGATCCGGGTCCAGTGGTCCATCCGGTCGTGCGAGACGTACATGCCGCCGTGGTCCTGCCGGTAGAAGGTGTCCGGGTCGGCCCGGTCGATCGCCACCTTGTGGACGCACTGGCCGGTCTCCGGGTTCGGGTCGGGCAGGAAGGGGGCCCGCACCCCCTTGTTCGTGGGCACCCACGTCGCCCCGCTGTCCTCGGAGCGGAAGGTGCCGACGGACGAAAGCCCGACGTACAGGCGGCGGGGCTCCCGCGGATCGACCAGGATCGTGTGGAGGCAGGCGCCTCCCGCGCCCGGCGACCAGTGGTCCCGGGCCGGATGCCGGTTGATGCCGTCGATGGGCTCCCAGCTCGCCCCGAGGTCCCGGCTGCGGAAGAGCAGGTGGGGGTCGGCCCCGAGGTAGAGCGTCTCCGGCTCCGACGGTGGCCCCGGCTCGATGTGCCAGAGGTTCGCGAGCGGGCGCGGGACCGGATGGGCCGGCCCCTCCTCGCTCATCTCGAACTTCCGCTCCTTCCCGAACGGGGTGAGCGGGGTGGCGATCTCCTTCCAGCTCCGGCCCCAGTTCCGGGAGCGCTGGACCTGCGGTCCCCAGAAGGCATTGTTGACCGCGGCGTACAGGTCGCCCGGATGCCGGGGATCGGCCACGACATGGTAGACATCGTTGCCGGCGTGGGCGACCGGGCCGACGGTCCATTTCCGGCGGCCGGGTCCGCCTTCGACCACATACGTCCCCTTTCGGCTTCCGACCAGGATCCGGACCGTTCGGGCATTTCCTTTCGTCATCGTTCCTACCTCCTCATCCGCCGGCGATCGAATGGAGGATATCGACGGTCCGCGCCTCCCTTAGGGAGGTGGCGGTCCCGGTGGTGCCGCTGATGTCCGTTCCGTCCACGAAGACCCGGACGTACTTCCGGAGGTGGCCGGTCTCGTCCCGGATCCGGAACCGGAGCCGGGGATACCGCCGCTCGAGTTCGTCGAGGAGCTGGTCGACCGTGTCGGCCGCGGCCGTCTGCCGGCCGGGCGCGCCGAACTCCTTGAGCCAGCTGTCGAGATGCACCTCGAGCAAGCTCCGGTCGCCTCCCTCGGGCTTACCCCCGGTCATCCGCCGCTCCGGTCCGCGCGGCGGCCCGGCATCGGGAGGGTTCGGGACGGCCACGGGACGGGATTCCCGCAGGGGCTCTTCAAGGCGTGGGGTGGGCCGCCGCCGCGCCCCCTGGGGGCAGCGGCGGAGCCCCTTTCCTCCGTCTGCCTGTACGAACACGGGCGTCTTAAACGGCCGCGGGAGCCTCGTTCCGGATGGGGAACGGCGAGGCGGATGTCCCCGACCCGGACCCTCCGGTACCGCCGGGCGTCCCCGCCCGTGCGGCGCCCCCTCCCCTCCTCACCTGGCGGGCGGTCCCCCTCGTGCTGGTGCCGGTCGGAGCGCTCGTGGCGGCGCTCCTCGTGAACCGGTTCGTCCTCCTCGACTACGTCCACGTCCTCTCGGGGGCGACGTGGACCGGCATCGATCTCTTCATGGGGCTCGTCATCGGGCCGATCCTCGGTCGGATGTCGGGCCCGGCCCGCGCCGACTTTGTCCAGCGGCTTGTGCCGACGATGCTGTTCCTGATGCCCGCCCTCGCCTCGGTCGCGATCACCGCCGGCATCTACCTCGCGATGATGCAGGGGATCTTCAACCTCCACTTCCTCGCCATCCAGCTCGCGGGGGTCCTCGTCCTCCTCCTGGCGGGCCAGGGATTCGGCATCTTCCTCCCGAACGAGCTCCGGATCGTCCTCGAGCTCCGGAAACCCCGACCGGACATCGCCAAGATCGGACGCCTGGGGCTGCTCAACGCCCGCCTGGCCGGCGTCCAGGCGCTCTTCCAGGTGGCGCTGATCTTCGTGATGGCGAGCCTCGCGGCCGGTCTCGTGAACCTCTGAGCCCGATCGGGGCCGGGGGCGGACGCGGCGCGGCCCGCCGCCCGCCCCGCCGGCGCGACCTACGGCGGGCTCTTCAGGTGCGTGAAGACCGCGTTGGCGAGGATCCCGCCCGTCGCCAGGGCGCTCAGCACGATCACGAGGACGAAGAAGAGGACGATGGCCGCCCGCAGGTAGGAGACCGGGTACCGCGGCAGCCCGTCCTTCCCCTTGGCCGGCTCCACCGCCGGGGCCCCGGCCGCCCCGCCGCGGAGCCACCCGTCGGCGATGACGGCGACCGGGAACGCGAGGATCGCCGTGGCCCCCCATCCGAGGTACATGAGGAACATCGCCCAGGGAGTCGAGGTGAGGCCCAGCTGGTAGGCCCGGGCCCCGTAGGCGATCACGATCCCTCCCGAGACCAGGCTGAGGACCCCGACGTACTGGAGCCGGAACCCGAGGTAGACGGAGAGGCCGAAGCCGAGGACGATGAGGCCGAAGAGCGTGTAGATGTCGAAGAACAGGAGGTTGTAGGCGCCCGGCAGCGGCCAGGTGAACATCCCCCAGAACCCGATGATCAGGACCACGAGCCCCAACGCCACCATCGGGACCGCCGTCTCGCGGAGCGCCGTGCCGAGCCCCTTCGGCCCGGACCGCCAGTACGCGTACAGCTCGGCCACCACGATGTAGCCGACGGTCGCGGCCACCAGGATCAGCGTGATCATCACAAAGGTCAGCTCGTCGATGAACGCCATCTTCCGTTTCCCCCCTTTCCGAGCGGCGGCCCGATCCTTCCGGCGGGGGGACCGGCGACGTGGCCGCCGGAACCCTCCGCCTCGGGATCGGATCGCTCGCTTCCGTCGGCCGCACGGGGGCCGGCGTTACTTAACGCGTCAGTGAACCCGGTTTGATGGACCCGGTCCGCCCGCGGACCCGGCGGGTCGTGGGCGGGGGCGGGGACCCCCGGGACGGGCCGCCGGGAGGGGGATCCGGCGCCCGGGGGTGCCGGAGAGCCGGGCGTTCGGGCGGGCCGTTCGCGAGGCCCGGCCCCGGGTGGAGGATGGACCCCGCACGGCGGGGTCCGCCGGCGCGGTCGGCGGCCCGGCGGGAATCCTTCCGAGCGGCACCGGGAACGATTCCGCGGCGGATCCTTTCGCCGGGGGGCTCCCGGTCGGATGCCGCGGGAACGATCGCCCCCGGCTTCCCGCGTCCCGCGGATCGTCGGGTCCGCCGGAAGGTCCCGTCCCTCGCCCCGATCCCCCCCGCCGCGAAGCGGCCCGGGGCGAGGGGGTCACGGGCCCGGGTTCGCGAGCCAGGAGGGGTTCTGGCGGGCCCACGCGACGGTCGCCCGTACCCCCTCGCCGAGCCGGGTGGGCGCCACCCAGCCGAGCTCCTCGCGGGCGCGGGACGAATCGGGCACCCGACGCGGGACATCCTCGTAACCGTCCCCGAGGACCTGCGCCGTCTTCACGTAGGAGGGGGCGAACGACGCGCCGCACTCCCGGAGCACGACATCCACCACCTCCGCGATCGTGTGCTCCTCCTCGCTTCCGAAATTGTAGGTCCGGCCGATGGCGTTCGGTCCGAGGGCGCGCGACAGCCCGTCCACGAGATCGGAAATGTAGGTGAAGCAACGGGTCTGGGATCCGGAATCGTACACCAACGGGCGTTCCCCCCTCAGGGTCCGGTAGATGGTGGCCGGGACCAGGAAGGCGGGTCGCTGCCGCGGGCCGTACACGTTGAACGGCCGGATGATGGTCGTCGGCAGTCCGTAGGCCCCATGGACCGCATTCACGAGGTGTTCGCACAGCCCCTTGCTCGCGGAGTAGGACCACCGGCTGAACGAGGACGGTCCCAGGACCCGGTCGGATTCCTCGTTCCACGGGATCTTCGGGTTCTTGCCGTACACCTCGCTCGTACTGAGGAAGATGAGCCGGGAATCGCGGCGCCGGCAGGCGTCGACGACGTTCCGCGTCCCTCCCACGATCGTATCGATGGTCTCGAGGGGCGTTTCGATGTAGGAGCGGACGCCCACGGTCGCGGCCAGGTGGAAGACGGCCTCCATCGGGTCCCGAAGGAACGGTTCCAGGGCGCGGGGGTCCCGGATGTCGCCGGAATGGTACTGGAACGCGGGATGATCGCGCCACTCCGAAAGGTTCGGCGGCAGCGTGGGGGCCAGATCCAGCGCCGAAACGGAGCGACCGTCCCGGAGCAGGCGCTCCACGAGGTGGCTCCCGATGAAGCCCCCGGCCCCGGTGATCCCGATCGTCACGGGGCACTCCCGTCGGGAGGCTCCGCCCGGGAGCGCCGAGGGCGGCCGATCGTCGACCCTCCCGGGCCATTACGGGGCCGCCTCGAGCGGCCGGACCGCCCCCCGGCGCGGAGGCCGTGAACCGGGGAAGAACTCGTTCCGGGTCGGGCAGGTCGGTGCCTGAGGAGGTTCGGGCTCCCGCGGTCCCTTGGGGTCGGTCCACGGAAGTCCGGGTCGGGCATCTGCGCGAAAGCGTGACCTAGCTTCGGGGCTTATAACTCTGGTGAAACCCGCCCCCGTCTCCGGGGTGCCGGGATCGGCCCGGAGAGGGTTCCGAGGAGTCGGAATCCCGGCCGCCGATCCGGTCGATGGTGGTCCGAGACGGGAGATCCACGGCGAGGCGGTCGAGGAGGTGGACCGCCGCGGCCCGAGAGGAACCGCCGGGACCGATCCGATCCAAGGGGGAGAGCGCCCCCTCGGGCGCGGGCTCGGGGCAGAGGCCGAGGGAACGGACGTGCTCCCGGACGACCGTGCCGCCTCGTCGGAAGTCGCTCGACGGTTCGAGGTAGCCGTGGCCGTTGCAGTGGTGGTGCTGGGTCGCCGCATGGGTGTCTCGCAACCCGTTCTCCCATACCTAGACAACCGTGGCAAGCACGGTTGATGCTGGGTTCCTGAATCCTCGGAAGGCATCTGTCCTAGCGGACATGAACCTCCTTC
>JAJZDH010000015.1 GCA_021828665.1 Thermoplasmata archaeon | reverse complement strand
TGCCGAGTCCAATTCGGAGGAGACCCCTGGGAGCTATGCGGGGTGGTACATCGGATTGGCCATCATCGTCGCCGTCCTGGCGATCGGCATGGCGCTGTGGTTCGACTACCACCCCTGACGAAGCCCATCGGGCGGCGGCATCGCGAGCCGATCCACCGTTGGATGAATCCCGGCACGACCGGGCCGGCGGATACTTTCTCAGTTCCACCCCCCCGGGGAGAGGATCGGCGGGTGGGGGGCACCCGGAAGGACCCACGGTGGCCGCCGCACTGCCCTCCTGTCCCTATCCGAAGCCCCGTCGATCGGGCCGGAATGGGCCTCGGTGCCAGCACCCCCTTCCGCTACGTCCGCGGTGCGGAAGGGGGAGCCGCGCTGGGGAATGGTCGGTCCTCCCCGCCTCCCGATGCCGGACCCTCCGGCCCTTCCGGCGGGAACGGTTCCGGGCCCACGGTCTCCCGGCCGTTCCATAGGTAGAGATAGACCCGTGTTCTCGGATCGTACTCGCGGGGCCTCCATCCGGGCATTTCGTGCCAGTGGCTCACCACCCGGGTTCCCGGCCGGAGCTCGGCCTCGAGCTTCGGACGGAGCCGTCGCATGGCGTCCGGCCACAGGAAGAGCGCCACCACGGTCGCCTCGGAGAGGTCGATATCGAACAGGTTCTTCCAGAGGATCCGGACCTGGTCCCGTGGGCCTCCCACAAGCCGCCGCAGCTCCAGGATGAGGTACCGGAACGGCTCGATCTCCACCCCGACGACCCGGGCGTGGTGCCGGCGCGCGGCCCGGAACAGGATCGCCCCCGTGCCCGCCCCCAGATCGTAGAGGCAATCCCCGGGTCCGACCCGGGCGAGATCGAGCATCCGGAGCACCGAGCTCCGGAAGGTCGGCTGGTAGCCGGCCCCGTAGAGGAAGGAGCCGAAGACGAAGTAGAAAGCGGCGAGCGCCGCGACGGCGATCGGCGCCAGCAGCCAGAACAGGTCGAGCACGACCGCCCCCTACAGGCGGTGTCGGAGCGCGGCATAGATCCGGTCGGAGGCGGTTCCCGGATCCAGACTCCGGTCGAGCACCTGCCCGAGGAGTTCCCGGAGCTCGCGGTTCTCCTCGAGGAGACCGTCGAGCCGGAGGCCGATCCGCCCGGTGACCCGGTCCACGATCTCCGCGCGCGCCCGGGCCTCCTCGCCCCGGGCCCGCCCCGGTCCGGAGTCCAGGAACGCTTCGTGCGCCTCCACCGCCTTCCACAGATCCTCGATCCCGCGCCCCTCGACGGTGGAGCACTGGACCACGGGGGGCGTCCAGCCGTCCGGGCCGGCCCCGAGGGCCGTCATCTCGCTGAGATACCGGGCCGCCCCGTCGGCCCCGGGAAGGTCGGCCTTGTTGATGGTGAAGACGTCGGCGATCTCAAAGAGGCCCGCCTTCAGGCTCTGGACGCCGTCCCCGAGGTGGGGCACCAGGACCACCACGCTCGTGGAGGCGATCCGCCGGATCTCCACATCGACCTGGCCGCTGCCGACGGTCTCCACCAGGACGATATCCATCCCGAACGCGTCGAGGAGGCGGGCGACCTCGCGGGTGGTCGCCGCGATCCCGCCGGTATGGCCCCGGCTCGCCATGGAGCGGAAGAACACCCCCTCGTCCCCTCCGGCGCGGTCGATGCGGATCCGGTCGCCCAGGACCGAGCCACCGGAGAACGGGCTCGTCGGGTCCACCCCGATGATCCCGACGCGGACACCGCGGGCCCGCAGCACGCCGAGGAGGGCGTTCACGAGGGAGGATTTTCCCACTCCGAGGGGGCCTGTGATCCCGACGATCCGGGCATGTCCGGTGTGGGGATAGAGCGCCTTCTGGATCGGCCGGGCGCGAGGGTCCCCGTTCTCCACCATCGAGATCAGCCGCGCGAGGACCCGGCGGTCCCGGGCCTGGACCGCCCGGGCCTCGGGGGGTTCCGGCCGGCGCCCGGTCATGCGTGCCGTCGGGCGATCGACCGGGCGGTGGTCACGATCTCGTCGAGCCGGGCGCCGGGACCGAAGATCGCCTTGACCCCGGCGCGGCGCAGCCGTCGGGCATCCTCGTCGGGGATGATCCCCCCGGCGAAGACCGGGATGTCCGCCGCCCGCCGTTCCTTGAGCAATTTCAGGATCCGGGGGAAGAGGACCATGTGCGCCCCGGAGAGGATGGAGAGCCCGACCAGGTCGACGTCCTCCTCGATGGCGCTGTCCACGATCGCCTCCGGGGTCTGGCGCAAGCCGACGTAGATGACCTCCATGCCGGAATCCCGGAGCGCCCGGGCCACCACCTTGGCGCCCCGGTCGTGTCCGTCGAGGCCGGGTTTGGCGATGAGAACGCGGATCGGAGCTTCCTTCTTCTCCCGGGGCACGTCTCTCCCTCACCGCCAAACGAGTCGGCGGGAGGATAATGGTTGCGTCGGCCCGCTCCGGCCCGAACTTTCGGCCCGCCGCGCCGGGTTTTCCCCCTTCGTCGAGGGAGCCGTCGAGGGTGGATCCCGCCCATTCCGCTCCCCCCCCCTTCTTCGGGACCTTCGCCGAGGGGGGGAGTCTCGTTGCCCGATGGCGGCGTGGGAACCTCGCGGATGCGGGAGGGCGTTCCATCCCTTGCCCGCGTCCATCTCCACCGGGCGGTGGGCCATCCTCGCCGGGCGACGCGCGGCCGACCGGCCGAGCTCCGGTCCCGGGAGCGGCGCGGCCGGGACGCGATCCGGAAACCCGGGCGCGCGGCCCGCCCGGCTACAGGAGCGCCGCGAGGTCGAAGAGGAGGTTCCCGAACAGAAGCGCGGTCACCGCGCCCGCGAGGAGCGGGAGCAGGAACGGCAACTGCGGGGTGACCCACACCTCCGTCAGGCCTCGAACCCGGAGCTCCCCCTGCAGCCGGATCCTCAGGTCGCGGTCCTCCTCGCTCGTCGCCAGGTCCTCGTCCACCGGATCGACCCGCGGATCCCGGACCCATACGAATGCCTCGTGGAGCCGCTCCACGGCCATCGGGTAGCTCGTGAAACCGCGGCGTCCGTCGAAGGTGCGGTTCCGGAGATTCCACCCGGCGATGGCGATCGGGACGACCACCGCGAGGAGCGCCCCGTTGAGGAGGAGATTGAAGGCGAACGGGTACACGGCGAGGAGCGGTCGCGCGGCCGCGGGGATCCCGAGGAGCGGGTACGGATCCAGGGGGACGAGGAGGCCCGCCACCATGAGCGCCTTCGCATCGGCACCTCCGTAGAGGAGGTTCGTCTCGAAGAGCAGCCGGGCCAGCAGCACGGTGGCCACCACGGCGATCACGGCGACCGGCACTCCGGACGGCCCCACTCCGTACGTCACGATCCCCCCGGCGAGGAGGAGCAGGACCGCCGCGTACCCCGCGATCTCGATCCATCCCGGCAGATCCTCGTGGCGCTTCTCGAACGGGAGATCCCAGGGGAGGAGATGCTCGAGGACGAAGATCGCTCCGAGCGCCCAGTAGAAGAGGGGGACCGCGGCTTCCGTCCCGAGCGCCGACCAGCCCACGACGGCGCCGGCCACCGCGAGCGTCTGCCACACCCGGTCGTCCACCTCCCGTCGACGCCAATCCTGGACGGAAGCGACCCCCAGTCCGGCGAGAAGGAGCACGGCGAGGCCGGCCGCGACCTCCGGGGGCCCGAGGGAAACCGCCACGCTGACCGGGTTGGTGGGCCCCGATGGATTAAGGTGACGGCGCTTCCGAAAGACCTTCCCGCGCGCCACCGCCCGGTCCGAATGCCCCCGGTTTTTCGGAAACGACCCCGGCCGGGACGCCGCCCTCCGCCGTCGTCGGGGGTCGACGGACGGTGGGGGATCCGGCCGGCGGGCCTCCGGTCCGGATCGGCGGGGCCGTGGCGGATCCGCCCCCACCGGAGGTCGCGCTCCACCGCCGAACGGCAGGCTTCATCCGTCCCGCCCTCCTGGGGAACCCATGGCCCCCGCCCGACGGCGTACCGTTCCGGCCGGTGCCGCAATCGGGAGCGGCGCCGATCGGAGGACAACGACCGGGGTGGGAACCCCCCTCTCCCCGTCTCACCGGGCCGCGGCGGCCCCCGCGCGGGAGCCGGATCGGGGTCCGGCCGGAGTCGGTCCGGCGTTGCGGGTCCCCCGGAGCCACCCGCCTTCCCGCCGGTCGGAGCTCCGGGCCGCGAGGGGAGGAAAGGCGTCCGCGCCCCCGGGAGCTCCCGTGGCCCTTGCCGTGGACCTCGACCGGACCCTCCTCGCCCCGGGCGAGGAGCTCCGTCCCATCGCCCTGGAATCTCTCCGGTTCGCCCGGGAACTCGGGCTCCGCGTGATCCTGGCCTCGGGACGAGGATACGGGCGGCTGATGCCGTGGGCCCGGGCGCTCGGCCATGTCGATGCCGTCGTGGCGGAGAACGGGGCCGTGGTCGAGTCCCCGATGGGAGGCCGGCGCATCGTCCGCGGCCGGCGGGCCGCGGCCGGGGCCCGACGCCGGCTGGCCAACCACGGGTCCATCTCCGTGGAGGCCGGCGAGGTGGTCCTCTCCGTCCGGGCGTCCGACGGCCCGGCGGTCGCCGGGATCGTCGCCGGTCTACCGGTCCGGCTCGTCCGGAATGTGGACCGCTTCATGATCCTCCCCCGGGGCGTGAGCAAGGCCGGCGGGATCCGGCAGGCGCTTCGTGGCCTCGGGATGGGTCGGGGGAGGTACGCCGCCATCGGGGATGCCGCGAACGACCTGGAAATGCTCCGTGGCGCCTCCCTTTCGGGCGCGGTGGGCAACGCCGAGCCCTCGGTCGGGAAGCTCGTCGATTATCGCTGCACCGCCTCCTTCGCCGAGGGGGTGGCCGAATTCGTACGGGGCCCGCTCGCCGGACTCCTCGACCGGGCCCCTTCGGACAGGGGGGTTCCCCGCCCGACCCCCGGCGCCGCTCCGACGGCGGATTGACATCCACTCCCACGGGCGCCGCCCGGGGACGCGCGCCCGGGGGGGGCGTCGTGGTCGGCGGAGGAGGGCGGCGGGCTCCACCCGACGTCCGGCGGCCCCCGGTTCCGGGCGGCGGCCCCCCGGGGCTCCCGTCCCATGGCGGCCCGGACGGCGGTAGTGGCTCCGGGAAGCTCGGGAGAACCGTCTCGGCCCCAAGGCAAGCTATTTAAATCGACCCAAACTGGCGACCCCGCCTCCGCTCATGGTCGAGTTCAAGCTGGTCGTCTCCGAGGGCGCCACCTCCTACGCCCGTTCCGTTTCCGAACCCCAGGCCGCCGGCTTCCTTGGCAAGCGGATCGGCGAGGCGGTCGGGGGGGACCTCATCGGGCTCGGGGGCTACACGCTCAAGATCACCGGAGGGACCGACCGGAGCGGCTTCCCGCTGCGGGCCGACCTTCCCGGCAGCCGGCAGATCCGCCTCTTCGTGGGCGAGGGATTCGGGTTCCAGGCGCCGCGGCACGGCATGCGCCGGCGCCGGAGCTACCGCGGCGGCGCCATCAGCGAGGACACGGTCCAGATCAATCTCATGGTCGAGCAGAAGGGCTCCAAGCCTCTCTCGGAGCTTTTCGCGGCCACATGAAGTCTCCCCGGCAACCGGAAGTGAACATCGGCCTGGTCGGGCATGTCGACCATGGGAAGACCACCCTCACCCAGGCGCTGACGGGCGAGTGGACCGATCGCCACTCCGAGGAGCTCAAGCGCGGCATTTCCATCAAACTGGGCTACGCCGACGCCTCCTTCTACCGCTGCCCGGAGGGTCATTACGGGACCGAGGCGACCTGCGCCGTCTGCCAGAAGCCCGCGAAGTTCCTCCGCGCCGTCTCCTTCGTCGATGCGCCGGGCCACGAGACGCTCATGGCCACCATGCTGAGCGGGGCCGCCCTCATGGACGGGGCGCTCCTCCTCGTCGCCGGGAACGAGAACTGTCCGCAGCCCCAGACCCGGGAGCACCTCTACGCCCTCGACATCATCGGCGTGCGCCGGGTCGTCGTGGTCCAGAACAAGGTGGACCTGCTCACCGACGAACAGGCGACGACGAACTTCGAGCAGATCCGGGCCTTCCTGTCGAACTCGCCGATCCGGGGCGCCCCGATCGTGCCGATCTCGGCGAACCACCGGGTCAACATCGACGCCCTCATCGAGACCATCGAGGAGACGATTCCGACCCCGGTCCGGGACCCCGCGAAGCCCCCGCTCCTGTACGTGGCCCGTTCCTTCGACATCAACCGTCCGGGGACCCGTCCCTCCGGCCTCCGCGGCGGTGTCCTCGGGGGTTCGCTGCTGCAGGGGAAGCTCTCGGTGGGGGAGGAGATCGAGATCCGCCCCGGCCTCGCCGGTGGAACCGGGGCGCGGGCGGAAAGCCTCTCGGCCCGGATCACCGCGCTCGTGAGCGGCGGGCTCGAACTCGAGTCGCTCCGGCCGGGGGGGCTCGCGGCCATCGGGACCACCCTCGACCCGTCGCTCACGAAGTCCGACGCGCTCAGTGGGCGGCTGATCGGCACGCCCGGCACCCTGCCGCCGGTCACGAGCCGGATCCGGTTGAAGGCCACGCTGCTCGATCGGGTCCTGGGGTCCCAGCAGGAGGTCAAGGTGGAGAAGGTCCGGACCAGCGAGATGCTGGCGCTGACCGTCGGCACCACCCTCTCGGCCGGCAAGGTCACGAGCGCCCGCGGCGACGAGATCGAACTGAATCTGGGCCGTCCGGTCACGGTCTTCCCGGGCACCCGGGTCGCCATCTCCCGCCGGCTCAACGCCTGGCGGCTGATCGGCTACGGCATCGTCCAGGACGGGGCCGGCAAGTGAAGCCGGAGCTCCTCGAGATCCTCTGTTGCCCCGTCTGCCGGGGACCGCTCACCCTGACGACGGACTCCACCGAGGGCACGGAGATCCTGACCGGCACCCTCCGCTGCGCGAAGTGCCCGGCGGCCTACCCCATCGAGGACGGCATTCCCGATCTGCTGCCGCCGGACGAGCGGAGCTGAACCCGACCGACCGGGGCGGCGACCGCCGACGTCCGGTCAGGCGTAAAAGTAGTACAGGAAGATCCCGCCGAACATCGCCGCGGAGAGGAGGAGCGACGGGAGGATCCACGGGATCCGGCCCCGGGATCGGGATTCGATGGAGCTCGCCACCGTGACCAGCGGGATCGCGAAGGTGAGCCAGTAGCCGCTCAGGACGACCTCGTAGAGCGCCCACGAGGTCCGGTTCCCCCGGGCATCGTGGAGGGCGAGCCCGACGACCAGGAGGACCGAGAGGCCCAGGAACGCGAGGTCGATCCCCGCGGCCTCGAAGAATCCCGCGAGCGCCTGCTTCCGGCGGGGATACCTCAGGGCGAGGTACCCCAGCATGACGGCGAACAGGCCGAGGAGGGTGGCGAGGACGTAGAAGGAGGGGGTCGCGAGGTTCAGGGGAATCGGCCCCGGTCCGGGCGCGGCGGGGAAGGTCATGCGGGGGACTCACGCCGGGGTGAGGACCGCACGGCAGGGGCCTCCGTCCCCGTCCACGATCCGGAGCGGCAGGCAGGCGAGGTCGTAGGCGCCCTCCGGCACCGACCCGAGGACGATCCCTTCGAGGATGAGGGCGCCGCCGCCCAGCAGCCGGTGGTGGACGGGAAAGGTCCCGGAGGCATCCTTCTCCACCGAGAGGGAATCGATCCCGACGAGGCGGACCCCCCGCGCGAGGAGCGCTTCCGCCGCGGAGTCGTCGAGGCCGACGTAATCGGGGAAGAATTCGAAGCGGGGCGGCCATCGCTCGGAGTTTCGGGTCCGGAACAGGACCCGCTCCGTGCCGGCCGGCACCCGGGCGACCGTCGCGGCATCGACGACGGTGGCCGAGGAGGGGACCCCGACGACCCGCACCGGGCCGTTGAGACGCCCGAGATCCACCCCATCGATGCCGGCCCCGCCCGGGAGGAAATGGCGGGGGGGGTCCACGTGGGTCCCCGTGTGCGAACTCATCGAGAGCGAGGAAAGATCGTAGGCGGCCCCCTCGGCGATCCGCCGGACCGGGAGCAGCCGGACGGGGGGGTCGCCGGGAAAACCGGCCATCCGGTCGCGGATCGGGAACGAGATGTCGATGCGCGTCATCGGGCCCCACCTTCCGGGAGCCGTCCGACGGGGAAGCCAATTAAAGCCGTCGCCCTCTACAGGAAGGAATGGTCGCCCTCTCCGTCGGTCCCTTCCTGCTCGCGCTCCTCATCGTGGTCGTGGAGATGACCGAGGTCGTCGCGCTCGTCTTCGCCCTGCGGGGCGAGGACGGTTCGGTCCGGCCGGGGGTCTACGGCGCCGTCGGCGGGACCGCCGTGGTGGCGGCCATCTCCCTCGGTACCGGGGTTCTCCTCCTGCAACTGCCGACCGAGTATCTCCTGGCGGGGGCGGGGATCGCCCTCTTCGCCTTCGGCCTCTTCCTGTTCCGGAGCACGCTCCGGACGTACCGGCGGGCCCGGGCCGGTCCCGCGGCCGGGAAGGCGCCGGCGGGCAAGGAGGAACGCGCCGTCCAGTTCGCCGGCGGGTTCACCGTGGGGGCGGTCGAAAGCATCGAGGCGGTCATCGTGCTGCTGTCGCTGACGGCCGCCGGCCAGGGCGCCTCGGCGGTCCTCGGGGCGGTGGTCGGCGGCGCGCTCCTCGTCGGCGCCGCCGCCGTCCTCCACGAGCGGGTGCGCCGGATCAAGATCCCCCAGCTCAAGCTCGTCGCGACGAGCCTCCTCTTCACCTTCGCCGCATTCTGGACCGGGGAGGCGTTCCGGGTCGCCTGGCCGTACGGCGACCTCGCGCTCCTGCCGCTCTTCGCGATCTCGCTCCTCACCGTCGCCGGCCTCCTCGGGTGGTGGGCGGGGCCCCCCCGCCCGCCGGTCCAGACGAATGGTTAAGCCCCCCCCGGAGGAGGGTACCGGCATGTCCGCCCGCCCCCACCGGAGGCCTCGCGGCGCCGAGGCGGACGATCCGGAGGAGGAATCCGGGGAGCCCTCGGCCACGGAGGCGATCGATCCCGAGGAGGAGCCCCGGGGGGCCCCTTCTTCCTCCCATCCCCGTCGATCGGCGGCCGCCCGTCGGCCCGGATCCACCCACGGTCGGAAGGGTCGGGACTCCCACCCGACCGGCGGACCGAGGCGGAGGGAGAAACGGCCGGTCTACTGGCGGGCCCGGGACAGCCTCTGGTTCGAACCGCTGGTGGCGCTCGCCATCGTCATCGTCCTCCTGGTCGGCCTCTGGGCCTACACGCAGAACTGGCCCCCGGTCTATGTGGTCGAGTCGCAGAGCATGCAGCACGGCCTCACCGACCAGGTGGGGCTGATCAATACGGGCGATCTCGTCCTCGCCCAGAAGGTCGACCCCTCCACCGTGGTGCCGTACATGGTGGGGCTCCAGACCGGCTATTCCACGTACGGCGAGTACGGGGACGTCCTGCTCTACCACCCCAACGGGGACGATGCGGTGACGCCCGTCATCCATCGGGCGATCGTGTATCTCCAGTACAACCCCGGCGGCACCTGGTCGGTCCCCGACCTCGCCCCGCTCGCGTGCAGTGCGGTGGCGCACCCCTACTATTCGGTCTCCTCGACCGTGTCGGGGTGCGGCACGAACGATCTCACCGGCACCCTCACCCTGTTCGGCATCGGATGGCAGTTGGTCACCGTGACCATCCCCTTGAACTCCATGGGGACGGCGTCGGGATTCGTCACCATGGGCGACAACAATTTCATCCCCGGGGACCCCGGCACCGGCGAGCCCGATCAGACGTTCGGGATCAGCGCCCTGGTCCAGCCCGGCTGGATCCTGGGGGTGGCCCGGGGGATGATCCCCTGGTTCGGCGCGATGAAGCTCCTCCTGGAAGGGGATGCCTCGATGGTGCCTTCGCAGTCCTGGACCTATCTGGGAAGCTCGGTCGCCCTCGTCGTCCTCGCCGGCCTCGGCATCCATCTTCTCTGGAAGCGTCGGACCACCGATCCGGACGACGAGGACCCCTCGGAAGAGGGCAGGGCCGAGGGCCCACGGGGGGCGCGCCCTTGGATCGGACCCGGCGAGGACGAGGAGGAGGAGGGGGATACCGATCGGACCCGCCATGCGACCTCCCGCCGGCGGATCCCGAGAAAGGAGCTCCTCCGGGGGCACGGCCGCCCCGGGGGCCGGCCGCGCCCCGCTGTCCGTCGACCGACGAAGCATGTGACCGAGGAAGAAACCGACGAGGACTCGGTATGAGGCCGTCCGTCCGGCCGCAGGACAGCCAATCCTCGTCCCCGTGAGATTCGACGGGGGGACGGGTACATCTCCCCGCCGAGCAGATGCCAATCGACTTATCTCGCTCTTTCCACGTCATATCGAGGCCGGCCGCAGGCGCAAAACTGACGAGCGATCCCAACCGGCCGCAACGCGAAGGTGGACGACGTTGACTCGCACCTCCCACGGAAAGCGGACCGAGCTCCGGGATTTCATCCGAACTTGATTCCCCTGGAAATCGGGCGACGCGGCCAGTCCTTCATAGGTCGGTCGATTCCTTGGGCCTAACCCAAACCCATGTTTCGACCGGACCGCACAGCACCGGGGACCGCCGAGGCGATTCGGCACGCTTCGACGGGCCCGCGAGCCAAGATGAAAAGAAAGGGAAGAAAGGGTTGGGTACGCGAACTCGGGCGGCCTAGGTCAGGGTAACGGTCACCTGCCCCGAGAACGATCCGACACCAAGGAAGACAAGGTTGTCTCCCGTGATTGATGTGCCGAACGCCGGCGCGTGCACGTCCACGACAATGCTCTGCGTGGAGCTCAGCGGCGAGTTGTTCGACCAGGCCGCACCCGCGGTGATCGACGTGCTGAGCACCGTACCCGAAATGCTCAGGACGCTGATGGTGGTAACGGCCACATACGTTCCGGTGGGGGTCTTGATCTGGACCTGAAGGTCACTGGCCGAAATCCCTCCACTCGCCTCGGCAATCGCCATCGTGTAGCAGTTGTCACCGGCCGTGCATCCAGTCTGGGGGGTAGTTCCTGTGGCGACACCAATGTTCTGGGGGGTACCGACATTGAACGCGGTCCCGAGCGGCTTGTTGCCCGGTCCCGTCGTCAGCCCCGAGATCAGGATGTACAGCACCGCCGCGAGCACCACCGTGATCGCGACGAGCAGAATCGTCGCGATGATCGGGGACACCGCGCGCTTCTTGTTCTTTCGCCAGCTTCGGGCCTTCTCCGTCCACATGTTTCTTTTTCCTCTGCGGGGGCGAACCCTCGCGGGTTGGCAGGTGGAAAGTTCTCGTATTTGAAGATTGGTGGTGGTCATACGACATTTGACGAAACAGAGTTCGTCATACATCCCGGTTTCTACGGCCGTTTTCGACGATGACGTCGCTCCGGCACGGCTTGCCGACCATGCGTATGCGTGACGGGGACGAATCCGGGCCGATGCCCCGCGTTCGATGGCTCCGGGTCGGCCCGGCCGACCCCCCGGAGCGGTTCGAAACCCTTTTCCCCGGGTGCCGCTCCGTGGGCGCGGAGGGGACGACGCGTGCACGTCATCGGGGGTACCGCTTCCACCATGCTCGCCGAGCGGATCTCCCGGGAGCTCGGGAACACCCCCTTCGCGATCCCGTTCCTCAAGCGGTTCCCGGACGGGGAGCTCTACCTCCGGGTCGGCGGGCGGCTCGAAGGGGAGGACGTGGTCCTGGTCCAGTCCACCCGGACCGATGAAAGCCTGCTCGAGCTCCTCCTCCTCGAGGATGCGGCCCGCGAGGCCGGCTGCCGCCGCCTCTTCGTGGTGATCCCGTACTTCGGCTACGCGCGGCAGGACCGGCCCTTCTTCCCGGGGGAACCGGTGAGCAGTCGGGTGCTGGCCCGCCACGTGGAGCTCGCCGCCGACGCCGTCGTCACCGTCGACCTCCACTCCCCGCTCACGACGGCCGCCTTCTCGAAACCGCTCTTCGAGGCCACCGGCATCCCCGCCATCGCGCGCCTCCTCCGGGAACGGAGCGTGGACCTCCTGGTCTCCCCCGACCGGGGGGGCACGGAACGGGTCAAGCGGATGGCCCAGCTCCTGAACCTCCCGTGGCTGGCGCTCGAGAAGAAACGGATCGACAGCGAGCACGTGGAGCTGTCGCTCCCCCACGAGCTCCCGTTCGCGCTCGACGGGAAGAACGTGGTCATCGTCGACGACGTCATCTCCACCGGCGGGACGATCGTGGAGGCGGCCCGGCTCCTGTCGCGCCAGAAGGTGGCCACCGTGGCCGCCGCCTGCACCCACGGCCTCTTCCTGCGCGATGCCTTCGAGCGGATCAAGGCGGTCGCGAACTACCTCTACTCGACGGACACCCTCGACAACCCGGCCGAGAAGGTCTCCGTCGCGCCCGACATCGCCCAGATCCTGCGGGATCAATGCATGCGGATCTGACGACGGGTGGGGCATCGGTGGGCCACCATGGCGTCGCACCGAACGCTCCCGGCCCGGACCGCCGATGCGACCGTCCTCCTGGAGCTCGCGGCGGACCTGCGGAAGACCCTCGGACGGCGCGGGGAGAACCTCCCGGCGGCCTGGCCGGACGAGGCGGTGGCGGACCTCCGTTCGGGCCGGCTCGAGGGGCGGCTCCTGGAAAGCGACCCCGAGGGCCCGGTCGGCCTCGGCCTCGTGTCGCTCCGTGAGCGTCGGGCGTTCGGCCAGGTCCACCTCTCGGGCGCCCGGCAGCCGGTCCAGGCGGCCGAGGAACTCCTCCGGGCCCTCGTCGCGATCCCTCCTCCCCGCGTGGTCCGGATCGACTTCGGCGTCTCCGGGCTTTCCGGCGAGGAGGAAGCCGCGTTGGGTCGGGCGGTCGCCCGGATGCCGGGGTTCGAAACGGTGCGGCGATTCGGGCTCGGCCGGGAGCTCCCGAGGGCCGAGGAGATCCCCGAGGTGCCCCTCCCTCCGGGGTTCCGGTACCATCCGATCGGCGACATCCCCCTCTCGGAGCTCGGAAGGGTCGACTGGGAGGCGTTCCGGGACGGGCCGGATGCGGCGTTCGTGGCCGACACGCCTTCGGAGAACCTCCGCCTCCTCGAGAACATCCGGTCCGGGCAGCTCGGGTTGTTCCTGGAACCCCCCTCCGGGGGCATCGCCGATGCCGAGGGTCATCTCGTCGCCTTCGCGCTCGTCGTCGAGGAGTCGGCGAGGGTCGGGGTCTTCGTCGACATCGCGGTCCTGCCCGCCTTCCGCCGCCGCGGTCTCGGGGAAGCGATGGTGCGCCGCGGATTCCGGGCCCTCGTGGCCCTGGGGTATGGGCGCACCCGGCTGTGGGTGACCGAGTCCAATGCGGAGGCGCTCCGGCTCTACCTCCGGCTCGGGTTCCGGGAGGAGACGGGGTCGTACATCTACCGCTACCGCCGCGCCGGCGGCGGGGACGGCGATGGCGCCGCGGGCGGCGTCGGGGCCGGCGGACCATCGCCGCACTCGGCCCGGTAGGGGCAATCCGCGAACATCCAGACCGGGCAGTTCGCGAGCCCGTCCGGTCGTCCGCTCCGGAGCGATTCCCGAAGCCGCTCCTCCCGGCGCCGGAGGATGCCGATCCACCGCTCCGTGGAGTCGAACCGCACCCGGAAGACCCGGAGCGGGCCGGAGTCCCGGGGCAGCCGGTCGTACCCCACCAGGAGCCGGCCCGAGGCGGTGCCCGAGGCGGCACAGCGGAGCCCGAGCTCGAAGAGGTAGAGCGCGTGCCGGTCCCGGAGCTCCGCGGCGCCGGGGGGTCGCCCGACGCCGCTGGTCTTCAGCAGGAGGATCTCGCCCCGGAACCGCAGCACCTGTTCCTCGGGAACATCCCCCGGCGGAACCTCCCGGACCAGTTCGCCGGCGGCCCCGGCCTCGAGCGCCTCCCGGAGCCTCTGGTAGAGGTTGGGGGGAGTCCCGGTCGGCGCGGCGGCCCCCCCCTCCGGCGCCGCGGCCGTTTCGGGTGCGGGCCGGGAGCGTTCGAAGAAGGTGCGGCGCGGATAGAGGAGCTCGCGGTAGAGGGCGATGGGGGGCTCTCCCGGTTCCGCGGCGGGGGTGTTGAGGCGCCCCTCGAGGTCCCGCGCGGCCTGCGGGTTCTCCCGCCACGCGGCGAGCTCCTGCCGCAGCGGTGCGGGATCTTCCGGTTCGGCGCCGGTGCAGGCGCAGAGCCGGGCCGCCTCGTACTCGCAGCCCCGGCCGAACCACCCGCAGCGGAACAGCGGCTCCGGGAGCTGCGTGCGGAAGGCTTCCCGAAGCCTCGCCGCCGCGCCCGCCGTGCGGCGCCAGAGTTCGGCCGCGTCCCGGAACCGGCAGTCGAGGATGAGCACCCGCCAGGGGCCGCCATCGGCCCCGGCGACCACCAGGATCCGGCCCTCGGTCCGGCCGGTGAGGCCGCAGTACATGCCGAGCTGGTCGATGTACTGCGGCCGGGAGCCGACCAGCCGATCCGGCTCGGGGAGCACCGACGTGGACTTGATCTCCGTCGGGAGCTCGGCGAGGAGATCGATCCGGCCCACCACCCCCTCCCGGACCAGGCGGACCTCCCGTTGCCCGGGGGCGGCGAGGATCCGTTCGATCCGCTCGTGGATCCGCCGTCCCGTCGCCATCCGTTGGGCTCGGGCCGGAGCCGGCGGGATCGGCGCCCGCGTCCGGTAGAAGGCGATCCGCGGATCGATGAGGTCGGTCACCGACACCAGCCATTCGCCGGCCGGAGCGTGCATCCGGTCGTCGATCTCCCGCGCCAGGACCGGGTCGATCTCCACGGAGGCGGCGCGGAGCGCCTCCTCCTCCTCCGGCTCGCGCTCGGGCACGGCCGCCGAGAGCCGCGCCCCCGACGTAGCCCTTGCGGTCGGCAGAGCCCCTATACGGGCGGGCGCCTCTTCGCCCCGCATGGCCGGGCCGCGGGGGCGACCGCTCATCGTGGGCAGCGGGATCGCCGGCCTCTACGTCGCCCTCCGTTCCCAGGAGCTCGGACTCCGCCCCACCCTGGTGACGAAGGCGTCGCTCGAGGAGTCCAACACCCGGTACGCCCAGGGCGGAATCGCCGCCGCGGTGGGTCCGGACGATGCGGTCGGCCTCCACCTCAAGGACACCGTCCGCGCCGGCGACGGCCTCGTGAACGCGAAGGCGGCCCGGATCCTGGTCGAGGAGGCTCCCCGCCGGATCGCCGATCTGGTCCGGTTCGGGGTCCCGTTCGACACGCTCGAGGGTCAGGTGGCGCTCGGTCGGGAGGCGGCGCATTCCCGGGCCCGGATCCTGCATGCGGGCGGGGATGCGACGGGGCTGCGGATCGAGGAGACCCTCCGGGAACGCGTCGTCGCCGCCGGCATCGAGGTGCGGGAGCGGGCCGCCCTCCGCCGCATCGCGCCGCGGCCGGAAGGAGGCTGGCGGGCCGAGCTCGCCCTCGACGGCGCGGCCGATCCCACCCTCCTCGATGCCTCGGAATTGGTCCTCGCCACGGGCGGCGCGGGCAACCTGTACCGGGAGACCTCGAACCCGGCGGTCGCCATGGGGGAAGGGGTGGCGGTGGCCGCCCGGGCGGGGGTCCTCCTCGCCGACATGGAGTTCGTCCAGTTCCATCCGACGGTGTTCCACCGCGAGGGGGCCCCGCGCTTCCTCATCACCGAGGCGCTCCGGGGCGAAGGCGCGCACCTCCGGAACGAGCGGGGCGAACCGTTCATGACCCGCTACCATCCACTCGGCGATCTCGCCCCGAGGGATGTCGTGACCCGGGCGATCCGCTCGGAGATGGAACGGACCCGCCAACCGTCGGTCTTTCTCGACGCGACGCACCTCTCCCGGGACCGGCTCGCGAGTCGCTTCCCCACGGTCTTCCGGTTCCTGGCGGACTACGCGCTCGACCCGTCGCGCGACCTCATCCCGGTGGCCCCCGCCGCCCACTTCACCATCGGGGGGATCGCGACGGACACCGAGGGTCGGAGTTCCCGGACCGGCCTCCTTGCCTGCGGGGAGGTGGCGGCGACGGGAGTCCACGGGGCGAACCGGCTGGGGAGCAATTCGCTCCTCGAGGGGCTGGTCTTCGGGGAGCATGTCGCCCGCCAGTTGCTCCATCCGGTGCGCGGGGGACCGGCGCCGCCGGGGGCGGTGGTGGCGGTCCCGCCCCCCCACGGCGCCGGGGGCGCGGTGCCGGCCGGGGCGCCTTCCGAGATCCGGTCGATCCTCTGGGAGGAGGTCGGGATCGTCCGGAACGCCGCCGGTCTCCAGCGGGCGCTCCGGCGGCTCGCCTCGATCCTCGACGCCATCGAACCGGCCGACGGCGGCCCGGCCCCGGCCCCCGGGGCCGATGCGGCATTCACCGCCTACCTCATCGCCCGGGCCGCCCTGGCCCGGGAGGAGAGCCGCGGGGCCCACTATCGATCCGATTTCCCCCGACCCCGTCCGGCCTGGCGCCTCCATCTGGGACTCCGGGTCGGCGGGGCCGAGGAGCGGCCGACCCGGGCGGCCGCCCCGGCCCGCGAGGTTAAGGCCCTCGGGGCCTCGGCCGTGCCGTGGACCTGACCCTTCCCGAGGAGATCCGCGAGCTGCAGGGAGGGGCCCGGCGCTACGTGCGCAAGGAGATCGCGCCCATCGCCGACCGGATGGATCGCGCCGACGAGCTCCCCGAGGGGATCTTCCGGAAGCTCGGGGCCCAGGGGTTCCTCGGGCCCACGATCCCGGCGGAGTACGAGGGGCTCGGGCTGAGTTATTTCGCCCAGGCGGTGCTGCTCGAGGAGATCGCCCGGGTCTCCCCCGCCCTCGCGCTGAGCGTGGGGGCGCACTCGAACCTCTGCGCCGACAACCTGGCCCGGAATGGCTCCGAGGAGCTCAAGGCCCGCTTCCTGCCGCCGCTGGTCCGGGGCGAGGCGATCGGGGCGCTCGCCCTGACCGAGCCCGGCGCCGGCTCGGACGCCATGGGGCTCACCACCCGGGCCGAACGGCGCGGGGACCGCTACATCCTCAACGGATCGAAGCAGTTCATCACGAACGGACCGGTGGCCGACACCCTCATCGTCTATGCGAAGACCGCCCCCGAACGGGGGGCCCACGGGATCACGGCGTTCCTGGTCACCCGGGACACCCCCGGGTTCTCCGTGTCGCGGAAGCTCGACAAGATGGGGATGCGGGGCTCGCCGACGGGGGAGCTCGCGTTCCGGGACGCCGAGGTTCCCGCCGACCGGGTCCTGGGACGGGAGAACGAAGGGGTCCGGGTGGTGATGGGCGGGCTCACCATCGAGCGGGCGGTCTTGGCGGCGATCCCGGTGGGGATCATGGAGGAGTGCCTCGAGCTCTCGCTCGCCCACGCGCGGACGCGCGAGCAGTTCGGCGAGAAGATCGGCCGGTTCGAGCTCATCCAGGCGAAGATTGCGGAGATGTACTTCCAGCTGGAGGCCTCCCGCGGACTGCTGTACCGGGCGCTCGACTCGGTGGCCGGGGAGCGCCGCTCCGGTCGGGAGAGCGCGGCCGCGCTCACCGTGGCCTCCGAAGCGTCGACCCGGGTGGCGCTGGAGGCGATCCAGATCCACGGTGGGTATGGCTACATGAGGGACCTCCCCCTGGAACGGCTCGCCCGGGACGCCAAACTCCTCGAGATCGGCGCGGGCACGTCGGAGATCCGCCGGCTCCTGGTGGCCCGGGAACTCCTCGGACCCGCCGTTGACCCCTGATCCCCGCCGTTCGGGAGCCTTCGAGTACCGGTACCCGCACCCGCCGGTCCGGGTCCTCTTCCTCGCCCGGCCGAATCGGTACCTCGCCCGGGTGCGGTTCCCGGGATTCGGCGGGATCGTTCCGGTCCATGTGCCGAATCCGGGCCGGATGAGGGAGCTCTTGGTGCCGGGGCGCACCGTGGGGTGGGTGGTCCCCGCCCCCGGCGCCCACCGGAAGACCCGCTTCGACCTCGTCTCCGTCCGCCACCGAGGCGTCGGGGTCTCCATCGACAGCCATCTCGCGAACCGATTGGTGGGTCGGGTCCTCGCCGCCGGCGGCCTCCCCGAATTCGGGCCGGGCCCCTGGCGTTCCGAATGCCCGTACGGTGGCTCCCGGTTCGATTTCGGGGTCCCCTCCGGCTCCCGCGGGGGGTACCGGGCGCTCCTCGAGGTGAAGAGCTCGAACCTGCGCTCGGGAGACTGGGCGCTTTTCCCCGACGCTCCGACCCTTCGGGGGCTCCGACATCTCCGCCACCTCACCGAGGCGGCCCGTTCGGGGATCTCCGCGGGAGTGCTGTTCGCGGTCCAACGGGACGATGTCCGGCGATTCCGGCCGAACGACTCCCTGGACCCAATGTTCGGACGGGCGCTCCGGGACGCCCGCGCCGCGGGCGTGAGGCTCGCCGCCGTCGCCCTGGAGGTCCGGCCGGGGTGGGTG
>JAJZDH010000167.1 GCA_021828665.1 Thermoplasmata archaeon | reverse complement strand
CCCGGTCGATGGCTCGTCCAAAAAATTTCGACGAAACAGCTTCGGGCGGGGGCTTCGGCTTTCCTTCGGGCGGGGCAGGGAGGGGGAGGTATTTAACGGCTCGCGGAGCCGCCCGCCGACCGCCCCCCCCTTCGCCCGGGGGGGCTCCGGCGTGCCTCCTGCCGTCGCCCGGGACCCCGGCCGCCGACGGAGAGGTCGGGGCCATCCCGTCCGGGCCGCGCCGCGAGGGGAGGACCGCCGGGGGCGGCCGCCGGCCCCTCCCGGAGGGACGGAGGGGCCGGGTCGCCGTTCGCGCCGCCGGAGAGGACCGAGCGAGAGGTTAAAGGACCGGGGCGGCCTCCCCGCGGGTGGCCTCGGACCGGGTGTGACCCAGCAGTTTGACCTCGGAGTGCACTACTTCCTCGCGGAAGAGTGGCACGACGCCGCCCGCGCGCTGCGCGAGGTGCTCCGGGAGGAGCCCCATGACGCCCGCGCCTGGTCGCTCCTCGGCATGGCGCTCGCCCACCTCGGCGAGGGGGCGGAAGCGGAGGCGGCGCTCTCCCGGGCGATCGCGCTCGCCCCCCAGGACGGCGAGGCCTGGTTCCACCTCGGCGTCGCCCGTTCGCTCCGGGAAGCTTGGGGCCCGGCCGTCGACGCGTACCGGCGGGCGGTGGCGCTGCTCCCCGAGGACCTGGTCGCCTGGCACCGTCTCGGCGTCGCGCTCGCGGAGGTGGGGGACCGGGAGGCGGCCGGCGCCGCCTTCGAACGGGCGCTCGTCCTCTCCCAGGAGACGAACGGGACGCCGGCCGGTGGCCCGACCGCCACCCGGGCCGGCGGTCCCCTCGACCGGCACCTGGCCGAGGCGGCCGCCCGGGAGGACGACCGGGAGGTGGAGAGCTGGCTCTCGCTCGCCCTCTCCTTGCTCAGCCTGGGCGAGGAGGAGGAGGCGGTCGCCGCCTACGAGCGGGCCTACACCATCGACCCGGAGCGGGCCCACGGCTCGCTGTTCCGACCCATGCTGCGGCTCCTCACCCTTGCCGAGGGCCGGTTCGTCGAGGAGGTGGGCGAGGCGCCGGAGCGACCGACCCGGAGCTCCCCCGGACCGGAGCTCGCCGTGACCCCGCGCCCGAACGGCCCGGAGCGGCCCGAGGTCGGCTGACCGCGGGAGCGCTCCCCGCTACGGCTCGGGCAGCTCGGGGGCGTGGGCGGCATCGGTGCCGCCCGGGAGCGGTTCCAGGATGAGCGACTCCGCGTAGTCGCGGGCCTTCTCGCGGCGCCGCCGGTGCTCCTCGAGGAAGGGGTGGATCCGGCCCAGGATCTTCTCCTTGCATTCGCCGCACATCATCGCCCCGCTGCGGCAGTCCCGGGTCACGGTCTCGAACTCGAGGTCGTCCCGGGCGAACTGGGTCCGCCACAGCGCCCAGACGGAGCAGACCTCGGGGGTCGCCCCGAGACGCCGCTGCTCCTCGAGGGTGGCCCGCCCGCCGGTGAACGCCCGGCGGATCTTCCGGTCCACCTCCGCCGGGGGGTCGTTGAGGTAGAGCGCATCGTCCGCCCGGTCGCCGCCGGCGGACATCTTCGCCCCCCCGGAGAGCCCGGGGAGGATCTGGCCGTGGAGGAGCGCCGGCTTCGGGTACTGGAGCCCGTCGGCGAGATCCCGGGTGACCCGAAAGTGGGGGTCCTGGTCGATCCCGCACGGGATGAGGCAGGGGACGGGATGGCCGGTCCGCCACGACGGGTAGAAGGCGGGGACCGTCTGCAGCGCCGTGTAGAAGACGAGCCCGATGTTGGTCTCGGGCTTGAAGCCGAAGACCGCCTTCACCGTCGAGTAGGTGATCCGCTTCGCCACCTCGGTGGCGAGCGGGTACATGGTGCCGATCGAACGGGAGTCGAAGAAGACCCGGGTCCGCTTCGGATCGAACCCGACGGCGAGGAGGTCGAGGAGGTTCTCCCGGCCGAAGCGGGCCGTCTCCTCCCGGTCCGTTCCGGGCCGCAGCCAGAACTTCTCGTCGTCGGTGATCTGGATGTACATCGGCACGCCAAGCCGCTCCTGGAGCCACCGGCACAGGTGGAAATGGATGAGGTGGGCGGTGTGGATCGGTCCGGAGGGGCCGCGGCCGGAATACAGGAAGAACCGCCGGCCGGCCCGGTGGTCCGCGAGCAGCCGGGCGAGGTCCCGCTGGGAGCAGTAGACGCCGCGGGTGAGCAGCGGGCTCAGCGTCCCGCCGGCCAGTTCCCGGAGCGTCGCGAGATCGGCGTCGGCAATCGGCTGGGTCCCGAACCGTTCCCGGAGCCGGTCGTAGTCGATCGCGCCGCGGACCTCGTACGGCGTGACCACGAACTCCTCCGTCGGCATCGGTGGTCGGCGGCGCCCCCCCTAGCCTTCCGGGAAGGAGATCTTGGCGAGCAGCGAGGCCCGGTCGCTGGGCGGCACCCCGATGGTGGCGAGGTACTCGGCGACGCAGCTGCGGGTGTGGGCGGTGTGGATGGTGTTGCCGCAGACCGAGCAGCGGACGGAGCCCTCGATGAGCCGCCGCAGCCCCTCCCGGCCGACGGCCGAATCCCGCCGGGAGAACCGTTCGAGCATCACGGCGGCGCCGCTCGAGCTCTCGAGGTTGGAGAGCGGGACCCGGACCGGCGTGTTGCAGACGGAGCAGCGGGTGAGCAGCCGGCAGGTGCACACCATCGCCTCCCCCGGAACCCGGCAGTTCTAAAACCTCTCCGTAGGACCGCGGCGGCGGCCGGGCCGGCCGCGACCTTGATGTACTCCTTCCACGCCTCCTCGGCCGGTATGGGGGCGGGGACCGGCCGCCCGGCGGAGGACCCCCTGCGGGCCACCTTCGTCGAGCTCTTGCGGCGGCTCAACCGCGCCGACCAGGAGGACCCGGCGCAGGGGCCGGACAGCGCCCTCGAGCTCGGCGAGATCGAGCGCGCCCTCGGGGAGTTCCCCCCGGTCCGCTCCGGGGCGGTCCGGATCGCGGTCGCCCTCGGCCTCCTCGTGACGAACGGGCTCGTCGCGGCCGATCGGGGCCCGGAGTACTCCTGGCAGCGACAGCGCACCGTCGCCCGGCGGTACCGGATCACCACCGCCGGCAAGAAGTACCTCCTCGAGCAGATCGACCGGACCGACCGGGTCGGCTGACCCCGCGGCCGCCCCCCCGTGCCGGCCCGTCCGGGCCGGGACCGGGCACCGCCCGCCGCGGCCGCCGCCCCCCGGGACCGGCCTCC